>DAIDMK010000049.1 GCA_027449025.1 Lutibacter sp.
AAAATACCATTCCTTCAAAATTTGCAAGAACTTCTTCATTCATGGAAAATGAAGTTTTTGAAAATTACCATTCGGAAACCGAAATGATGCGCTTTATCAAAAGATTGGAAAGAAAGGATATTTCATTAACACATTCTATGATTTCATTGGGCTCTTGTACTATGAAATTAAATGCTGCTTCTGAAATGTTTCCAATAAGTTCTCCAAGTTGGGGAAATATGCACCCATTTGTACCAATAGAACAAGCACAAGGATTTCAGGAAGTTATTAAGGGATTGGAAGAATCGCTTAATGTAATAACAGGTTTTTATGCCACTTCATTGCAACCAAATTCAGGTGCGCAAGGTGAATATACCGGTTTAATGGTGATAAAAGCTTACCTCGAATCAAAAGGAGATGGGCATAGAAATATTTGTTTAATCCCTGCGTCAGCACACGGAACAAACCCTGCATCGGCAGTAATGGCAGGCTTTAAAGTGATTGTTACCAAAACAAATGAGCAAGGAAATATAGATGTAGATGATTTAAGAGAAAAAGCAGTGTTGTACAAAGACAATTTGGCAGCTTTAATGGTAACTTATCCTTCTACTCACGGCGTTTTTGAAAGTTCAATTAAAGAGATTACGAAGATTATCCACAATAACGGCGGACAAGTTTATATGGATGGTGCCAATATGAACGCACAAGTTGGATTGACAAATCCAGCTACCATTGGCGCGGATGTATGCCATTTAAACTTGCACAAAACTTTCGCAATTCCTCACGGTGGCGGTGGCCCAGGTGTTGGACCAATTTGTGTTGCGAAACATTTAGCACCATTTTTACCCTCAAACCCACTTGTTAAAACTGGTGGAGAACAGGGAATCACAGGTGTCTCATCTGCTCCTTGGGGTTCAGCTTTGGTTTTGTTGATTTCTTACAGCTATATAAAAATGTTGGGATCAAACGGATTAAAACAAGCAACTATATATGCAATTTTAAATGCCAATTATATGAAATCAAAATTGGAAAAGCATTTTAAAATTTTATATACTGGAGAAAATGGATTTTCAGCCCACGAAATGATTGTAGACTTTAGAGATTATAAAAGTTTTGGAGCCGATGTTACAGATATTTCCAAACGATTGATGGATTATGGTTATCACGCACCAACGCTTTCTTTTCCAGTTCATGATACTTTGATGATTGAACCTACAGAAAGTGAAGGAAAACAAGAATTAGACCGTTTCTGCGACACGCTTATCAGCATAAAAAATGAAATTATGGACAATGATGGCGCTTTAATTCCTATGTTGAAAAACGCGCCACATACTGAAGAAGTTATTACCGCAAACGAATGGACAAATTCTTACACACGTGAGCAGGCTGCTTTTCCGCTTTCTTACATAAGAGAAAATAAATTTTGGCCATCTGTGGCTAGAGTAAATGAAGCTTTGGGTGACAGAAACTTGGTTTGTTCTTGTAATCCTATTGAGGATTACGTAGAGGAATAAAAGGATTCCCTCCATTTAAAATTAAAAAAGTCTCGAGAAATCTCGAGACTTTTTTATTCTGATAACATTCATAGAAGCAATAATATTTGTAGTCCCCACAACTGTAGTATATTACCAACGCTTCTATATTTTGATTAAACAGAATCTTAATTTCAAAGAAAATTAAAGAATTTGTCGTCCCCACAACTGTAGTATTATCTTTAATTCTATAATTATAACTGTAATAATTCAAAAATATTGTGGGAATTGATTTTATTTAAAAACAATATTAAAATCATATTTTGAATTTGTTACTTCATAATAAAATATTTTAACGCTTCAATCCCTTTTACGAAAACATTATAGTAAAAAAATTTGTGGTTTGTTTAATTAAGACACTGCAAAATGGTATTTTTGCAGTTCGACCTTAACTTATATTAATTATAAATGAAAAAAATAACAAAAGAAACCTATATCAATTGGTATAAAGACATGCTTTTTTGGAGAAAATTCGAAGATAAATTGGCAGCACTTTATATTCAACAAAAAGTAAGAGGTTTTCTACATTTATATAATGGACAAGAAGCCGTTCTAGCAGGCGCTTTGCACGTGATGCAAAAAAATGACAAAATGATAACTGCTTATAGAAATCACGTTCAACCAATTGGTTTGGGCGTCGACCCTAAAAGAATTATGGCAGAATTAATGGGAAAAGACACCGGAACTTCCCGTGGTATGGGTGGTTCTATGCACATCTTTTCTCCCAAACATAATTTTTTTGGCGGTCACGGAATCGTTGGTGGACAAATACCTTTAGGTGCAGGTTTGGCTTTCGCCGATAAATATTTTGGACGCGATGGCGTTACCTTAACTTATTTTGGGGATGGAGCGGCCAGACAAGGTTCTTTGCACGAAACATTTAATATGGCCATCACCTGGAAACTTCCTGTTGTTTTTATATGTGAGAACAACGGTTATGCGATGGGAACTTCTGTGAGCAGAACCTCCAACCATGAAGACATTTGGAAACTTGGTTTGGGCTACGAAATGCCTTGCGGACCAGTTGACGGAATGAATCCGGTTAAAGTGGCGGAAGCTATGGATGAAGCCATTAAACGCGCCAGAAGAGGTGATGGACCAACGTTACTCGATATAAAAACATACCGTTATAGAGGACACTCTATGAGTGATGCCCAAAAATACAGAACCAAAGAAGAAGTTGATGAGTATCGTAAAATTGACCCTATTTCACAGGTGTTAACTGTAATAAAGGATAAAAAATACGCTACAGATAAAGAAATTAAAGCTTGGGACCAAGAAGTAAAAGATAAAGTGGAAGAATGTCAAAAATTCGCTGAAGAATCTGCTTATCCAGATAAACAGCTATTGTATGACATCGTTTACGAACAAAAAGATTATCCATTTTTAAAACATAGATAAATGGCAGAAATTATAACAATGCCACGTTTAAGTGATACAATGACTGAAGGAGTTGTGGCACAGTGGTTAAAAAAAGTTGGTGATAAAATCTCTGAAGGCGATATTTTAGCTGAAATTGAAACCGATAAAGCAACAATGGAGTTCGAATCTTTTAATGAAGGTACACTTTTATACATCGGTTTAAAAGATGGTGAAAGTGCTCCGGTAGATTCATTATTGGCTATTATTGGTGAAAAAGGTGAAGATATTGATGCCATCCTAAAAGATTTTAAAGTAGCTGCACCTGGTGCAAACAAAGCTGCTGAAACACCTGAAGTCCCAAAAGCATCTGAAAAAGTTGCTGAGGTTCCTGAACCCGTTAAAGTTACAGAAACTGCACAAGCTCCAGTTTCAGCAAATACTTCAGGTAGAATTATCGCATCGCCTTTGGCAAAAAAAATAGCTGCTGAAAAAGGAATAAATCTGAACGCTGTTTCCGGAACTGGTGAGGGCGGTCGTATTGTAAAATCAGATGTCGAAAATTACATACCTGCTGCAGTTTCTGCTGTTGCCGGTGTTTCTGCACCAATTGTTTCAGGAACAGAAAGTTTTGAAGAAACGTCTAATTCACAAATGCGTAAAACAATTGCCCGCAGATTGGCAGAATCAAAATTTACGGCGCCTCATTATTATTTGATGCTGGAGATTAATATGGACAATGCTATTGAATCGCGCAAGCTTATTAACGAATTGCCAGACACTAAAGTCTCCTTTAATGACATGGTAGTAAAAGCAAGCGCTATGGCATTGAAGAAACATCCAAAAGTTAACTCTCAATGGTTTGACGACAGAACGCGTATAAATCACCACGTGAATATTGGTGTAGCTGTTGCAGTTGAAGATGGTTTGGTGGTACCTGTAACACGTTTTACAGATCAAAAAAGCATGACTCAAATTGGCGCAGAAATAAAAGATATGGCTACAAGAGCTAAATCTAAAAAATTAACGCCTGCAGAAATGGAAGGAAGCACTTTCACAGTATCTAATTTGGGAATGTTTGGAATTTCAGAATTTACCTCTATTATTAACCAACCGAACTCAGCAATTTTATCGGTAGGCGCAATTATTGAAAAACCCGTTGTGAAAAATGGCGAAATTGTGGTTGGCAATACGATGAAAGTTACATTGGCTTGCGACCACAGAACAGTTGACGGAGCTACCGGCTCAGCATTTTTACAAACACTAAAACAATTTATTGAAAATCCAGTAACGATGCTGGCTTAGACCTGTTTTTAGGTTAATGTACTGAAAAATAGTTGGTGGATTTTATAAAAACAATTTGTAATATATGCTTATTAATCTGAAAAGGAAGTATGCTCTGACGGAGACCAACTTAGTAATAAGATAAAAATAGGCGGTACATTTTGGAGACCGCTGAAAAAGTCATTTTAAGACTTAAATGTTAATAAAAAAGGAGTAGAGACACAAGTCATCTACTCCTTTTTTTATGTCTTACAACAGTTTAAAAACCTATTAAGCAGGTTGTTCCAACAAGATAAATTCAATTTAGTGAGTAGACAATTTACAAAAATTCATTCGGCTTTTATAGTAAGTTGATATTTTCTAAATTAGGTGCTTAAAAAAGGTAATTCATCTTATAAAGAAATAAAGAAACACGTTGTGAATAATTAAAAAAAATGGAATGGAAAACAAAAATAAAGGATGGCAGAGAGTTCTGCTATTAATCATACCTTATGCTTTTATTGTCGGAATATTCCAATTTATTGGAGCCCTAATTGCTCAAGTTAATTTTATGGATATCAATTACCAAAAAACTTCAGAGCAAGAAATCATAATGAGTTTTTTTTTATTATTAGGAACATTTCTTGTGATTTGGTTATTTATGAAAAAGGTTGACAATGAAAAATTTATTAATCTAGGATTTCAGATAAAAAACAGAGTAAATGAATTTCTTGTTGGAATTATGATCGGCGGAATCATAATGAGTTTAGGTTATTTACTATTAATTCTTTTAAAAGAAATACATTTTCAAAAAATAATCTTCGATATTAAAGAAATATTGCTTTCAATCATTCTTTACTTTATAGTTGCTGTAATGGAGGAAGTTTTACTTCGAGGATATATCTTAAGAAATTTAATGATTTCATTTAATAAATATGTTGCTCTAATAATCTCATCTATCATTTTTGCAGTAATGCACGGATTTAATCCAAACATTGATTTGTTTAGTATGACAAATATTCTTTTAGCAGGAATATTATTAGGAATTTCATATATACATACGAAAAATTTATGGTTTCCTATTGCATTACATTTGAGTTGGAATTTGTTTCAAACAATTTTTGGCTTTAATGTGAGTGGACAAGATTTTTATTCATTGATAGAATTTAATATTAACGAAAATACTTTACTAAACGGCGGTGATTTTGGATTTGAAGGGTCAATTTTGTCTATTATTGCGATGTTAATAGCTATTGTTGGAATAGAGATTTATTACCGACGAAAAAAATTAACCACAACAGCTCAAAATATTTATGCTAAAATTTAAAATAAATAACTCCTCTTCAATTATACCAAAACCTGTTTCATCAACATTTTAAAACCTTGTACTCGCTAGACGGTATATCCACAACCTGAATATACGTATATCCTTTATTATGTTTTAACTGGCGAATAAACATAAAAACGAAGTTAAAATATATAATTGACATCCAAGATAGAAAATTTAAAAATATTAAACTACTCTATTATAGGATATTAAATCCATTCAAAATAAAAAATCCAAGAAAGTGCAAAAGTCAGGAAAAAAGTTACAACCTAATATTTCCAACAACTATGTGGCATAAATATAAATTTTTTTCATGCCTTTTCGGCATAAAATAAAATACCAATACTTGAGACTGATTAGTTAAAAAAAGATTTTTAAATTAACTATGCGCCTTTATTCTTTCGGATAATGATCATCCCAATCTTTTACCTTGGGGTCTTGAAGTTTTCCCAATGATTTTGCAACGATCATTGACACCACTGCATCTCCAGTAACATTTATGGTAGTTCTGCACATATCCAAGGGTCTGTCAATGGCAAAGATTAAGGCCAAACCTGCTTCCGGAATTCCAGCCTGCGCCAATACAATCACCAACATAACCATTCCAGCACCAGGCACTGCAGCCGATCCAATGCTTGCCAATGTTGCTGTAACAATAATTCCCAATTGTACCGATAAAGACAACTCCATTCCAAAAGCCTGGGCAATAAAAACCGCCGCCACTGCCTGATACAAGCTTGTGCCGTCCATATTAATGGTTGCGCCAATAGGCAACACAAAGCTGCTTACTTCTTCATCAACGCCCAAATGTTCGGTAACTCTTTCCATTGTTACCGGCAAAGTTGCAGCGCTACTGCTGGTCGAAAAAGCCAACAATTGTGCAGGTGAAATTCCCTTAAAAAAGAATGACGGCGTTTTTTTAGTGATTATCCAAACCATCGCAGTATAAAAAGCCAATATGAGCGACAAACCTAAAATTACGGTAAAAGCATACCAAATAAGCGCATTAAACAAATCTATGCTTGGCGATTCAACCACCAATGCCGCCAATAAGGCAAAAACCCCGTAAGGTGCTGCCAGCATAATTAGATCTATCATTTTGAGGATAACTTCATTAAATCCATCAAAGAATTTTTTTACAGGTTTTGATTTTTTCTCCGGAATTAAAATCAAGCCTACACCAAAAAAGATAGCAAAAAAGATAACTTGAAGCATATTCTTATTCTGTGAAGCAGCGCCAAAAATATTTTCGGGAACAATTTCTACCAATGCCTGAAGAGGACCACTTTCCTTTTGTTTGATTGCCTCTTCTTTATATTTATCAGCATCTTCGCTATAGTTTTGTACCAATTCTTGTCGGGTATTTTCAGAAATAGAAGCTCCTGGCTTAATCATATTAACCAACAATAAACCAATGGAAACTGCAATTACGGTAGTCATTATATATATTCCAATGGTTCGTCCGCCCATCTTGGAAAGTTTTGAAATATCCTTTAAATCGGAAACACCCTTTATAAGTGAGGCCAAAATTAATGGCACCGCAATGAGTTTTAATGAATTGATAAAAATAGTGCCCAAAGGTTTAATCCAATCTCTTACAATTTCGTTGCCTCCTTGAAATTGTGTCATAATTAATCCAACTAAAACACCCAAAACCATCCCCAACAATATTTGCCAGTGCAGCGCTATTTTTTTCATTTAACTATTTTAAAAATCTTCGAAAGATAGTAAATTTCCGAACAGTAAAAATAAATTTAAATTTTGTTTAAAGTGCCCTATTTTAAATGAAATTCTAAGCAAGAAAAATCAATAATTTCGGTTAACTCTTATAATGATCGTCCCAATCTTTTACTATAGGTTCATGAAGTTTACCCAATGATTTTGCAACGATCATAGAAACCGCCGCATCACCGGTAACATTTACGGTAGTTCTACACATATCCAGCGGCCTATCAATGGCAAAAATTAATGCCAAACCTGCTTCTGGTATTCCGGCTTGCGCCAAAACAATTACCAACATCACCATTCCTGCACCTGGTACTGCTGCCGACCCTATGCTTGCCAATGTTGCTGTTGCAATAATCCCTAATTGTACCCCTAAAGATAAATCCATACCAAAAGTTTGTGCAATAAAAACAGCCGCAACTGCCTGATATAAACTTGTTCCGTCCATATTAATGGTTGCACCAATAGGTAGTACAAAACTACTCACTTCTTCATCAACACCCATATGTTCTGTAACTCTTTCCATAGTTACGGGCAAGGTAGCGGCACTACTACTTGTTGAAAAAGCCAATAATTGGGCGGGAGAAATTCCCTTAAAGAAGAATGAAGGGCTCTTTTTAGTAATCAAAAATACCATTCCATTGTAAAATAAAATCATTATTGCCAAACCTAAAATAACGGTAAAGGCGTACCAAATAAGTGCCTTAAATAAATCTATACTTGGAGATTCAACCACCAAAGCTGCCAATAAAGCAAAAACGCCAAAAGGTGCGGCAAGCATAATCAAATCTATCATCTTAAGGATGACCTCATTAAATCCATCGAAGAATTTTTTAACAGGTTTTGATTTTTTTTCTGGGATTAAAATTAAACCAATTCCAAAAAAGATGGCAAAAAATATAACCTGAAGCATATTTTTATTTTCTGAAGCTGCGCCAAAAATATTGTCCGGAACAATATCTTCCAATGCTTGAAGCGGGCCACTTTCTTTTTGTTTAAACGCTTCATCTGAATATTTTGCGGCGTCACCGCTGTAATTTTCAACCAACTCTTGGCGCGTTTCTTCTGAAATTGAATTCCCAGGTTTTATGATGTTTACCAACAACAACCCAATAGAAACAGCAATTACTGTTGTAAAAATATACAAGCCAATTGTTTTGCCGCCCATTTTAGAAAGTTTTGAAATATCCTTTAAGTCGGATACGCCTTTTATTAGCGACCCTAGAATTAACGGCACGGCAATTAATTTTAATGAGTTAATAAAGATTGAACCGAATGGTTTTATCCAATCCTGAACAATATCCTTGCCTCCTTCAAATTGTGTCATTAATAAACCCACTACAACACCCAACACCATTCCTAATAATATTTGCCAATGCAATGCCATTTTTTTCATTCAAAAGTTTTTAAATTTTTGGAAAGATAAAAAAAATAGGCGACAATTAATAAAAAATGCGCCAAACGGCGCATTTCATTCTATGAGAATTCTATTGTTAAAATTGATAGCGTAAAGAAAGGGCAATATCAAAATCGGTACCCTTTTTATAATCGCCCACTAGGTCAAACTCAGGTCTAAAATCTAAAGAAATTAGCAACGGAATGTCAAAATCATATTCAATACCAACGTTTCCATCGGCATTGATAAATATACCATCATCATTATTCCCCATATAATCCTTACCGGCATTCCAAGATCCAATTCCTGCTCCAAAACCGGCATACCAATTAAATCCGCCATCAATATTCCAAACCCATTGATAAATTCCAGTTAATTTAAAAGCATCATAATCATTATTATTTCTAAAACCCAAATCCACTTCTAATCGGTTCATTTTGCTTAATTCATGTTGATAAGAAATTTCGCTCCCAAAACCATCATTATCACCCAAACGCACCCCAAGTGCATGTCTTGCAATGTCTTGAGAATTTGCTGTAAATATAATTCCCAACAGAAATACTGCCATAAATATTAATTTCTTCATAAATATTGTTTTTTAAATTTTTTTCAATCTTAATTTAATTTATTGCTAAAAATTAAAACGAAAAATATATAATTTTATTTTGTTAAAAAATAAATAGCAGGTGATAATTCAATTATTTTTAACCTTTGCAAATAAGTTTACTGTTTGAGATAAATTATACCTTGTATGTTTTTAAATGTCCGTTATGGCGTAGAAAAAGTAAAACCAAATTTAAAATTAATTTTCATTTAAAAATATAAATGTACTTTTGCGCCGAAAATAAATAGTATGGAGAAATTAAAACAGCGCTGGGGATTAACATCTAACTTTCAAGTACTCTTAATCATTATCGTTTTTTCTATAAATGGTTCTTTCGCTGCCTGGGTTGCTAAACCACTTACCAATTTAATAGGGTTAGACTCAGAAACCACAAATCCTTGGCTGTTTTGGCCCGTAAGAATTGTATTGATTTTTTTAATTTATCAATTTACCTTGCCTTTGGTTGGTTTTCTTTTCGGACAATATAAATTCTTTTCAGCTTTTTCAAAAAAAACACTTTCAAGAATAGGCTTTAAACGATTTTTTAAAGAAGCTTAATTATTTTTCCTTTTTGATAAGGTATTTGTAAATCCATGTTAAGGTAAACGTTGGCAAGAAATCGGTTCCTAAAACACCTATTTCTTCAACAAAAGAAATGATGCCCACGCCTTTTCCCAATATACCACCATACATTTTGTAAATTATAAAAGCTGATAAAGGCGCCCATACAACATCTGAAAACTCTCCAATAAAAGGAATTGCAAAAGAAAGCATTCCCACTCCATCAAAAAGAAAACCCAGCAAGAGCAATTGATATTTTTTATGCATCCCTAATTAGTTAAATTTTAATCAATTAACCAAATTTAATTCTTTAACTTATCCTTGTATTTTTTGATGAATTTTTCCAATTTCGGATTGATGACTGCCACACAATAACCTTGATTTATGTTGTTATTATAATAATTTTGATGGTAGGCTTCAGCTTCATAAAACGCATCAAAAGCAGTGACTTCCGTAACTATTTTTTTATCAAAAACCTTGGCTTCGGTCAAAGCTTTTATAAATGTTTCGGCTACTTCTTTTTGTGCTGTTGAATGGTAAAATATGGCGGAACGGTATTGGGTACCAACATCATAACCCTGCCTGTTTAAAGTTGTTGGGTCATGTGTTGCGAAAAACACATCTAAAATTTCCTGAAATGTAATAATTGATGGATTAAATTGAATTTGAATCGCCTCTGCGTGCCCAGTCTCTCCCGAAGTAACTTCATTATAAGTTGGATTTTTAACTTTCCCTCCAGAATATCCCGATGTTAATTTTTCTACCCCATTTAATCTTTGGAAAATAGCTTCAGTACACCAAAAACAACCATTTGCCAAGGTGGCAATTTCTAATTTATCTGACATTTTTGAGTTTTTTGTAATAATTGATTGTGCATAAAAGTTTGTTATTGTAAAAACAACTACAAATAATATTACCCATATTTTTTTCATTTCTTATAGTATTTATAAACTAAGTCGAAATTCTTCAAGCCTCATTACATACCACTTGGAATTAATTTTCTTGGAAACTGCACCATGCTTTCTGCCCCATTTTCACCTACACTAACCACGCCAAACAGGTAGTTATCTATAACGATATTCTTCAAAGTATAATCGGTTGTTTTACCCACAAATCGGCTGTATTGCCATTGTGGCGATGTGGTATCTCTCCAATAAATTTTATATCCGATGCTGTTTTTATCAACCATATCATCCCACTTTAAACGGGTTGATGGTTCTACTGCTCCGGCTATCATCACATTTTTTGGTTCTAATGGCGCTGCAGCCAAAGAAGCCAATGTTAAACAGTTTACAGCGGTTAGTTTTGCAGCATATTCAAAGTTTACACCTTCTAAAACATCACCATATTTAATACCGTTTTCAATTCTGATATCTTGGTGTTGGCGGTTATAATTTTCGTGGGTTTCCATAATTCTGACCCCCGTAAAACCTTCATCATTAAAAGGACGATGATGGCCTCCCCTTCCAAATCTGTCCAATCTATAAATCATAATTGCATCTAAATTGGTCATATATTGTTCTGTTAACTTATCCACATAACGTGCCAATTGTCGAGAGGTTCCATCCACTTCCCCACCATAATACCTCATACTGTTTCGCTCTTTTTCAGTGGTTTGCACCGAAATGGCTTCAGAAAAAACCCTAAAAGTACTGTTGTCAATAACACCATCAATTCCTTCAATATTGCCAATCATATCATTATTTAAAACGGCAATAATGTCCCACTTTTTTTCTTTGGCATATTTTGCCATAATTTTTCCGCCGTATAAGCCTTGTTCTTCACCCGATAAACCTACATAAATAATGGAAACAGGAAATTTATACTTGCTTAAAACACGCGCTGCCTCAATAGTACCAGCCAATCCGGAGGCATTGTCATTTGCGCCAGGCGAATCCGACGTAAAATTATTGGCATCTGAAACGCGGGAATCAATATCTCCCGACATAATTACATAACGGTTTGGGTAGGTGGTGCCGCGTTGAATTGCCATCACATTCACCACTTTGGTATCTATAACAATTCTGCTTCCGTCAGCTTTTACCAAATCGCCCAAATAACTCACTTCCAAACAATTATTGCAATTTTTTGAAATTTCATCAAAAGTGGATTTCACCCAACGGCGTGCTGCGCCAATTCCTCTAGTTTTAGAAATTGTGTCGGATAAGGTATGGCGCGTTCCAAAACCAACTAATTTTATTATATCCTTTTCTATGTGCTCCGCAGAAGGCGCCACAGCTATTTCAGTTAATATTTTATCTATTTCGGACTGTGAGAATCCGGTGGTACCAAAAGCTAAAAAAAGCACAATCATTGCTAAATTTAATATTTTCATCTTTTTATCAAATTATGTTTTCATAAATGCTTTATTAAAGTTTATTTGGTTAAAACAAAAAAATCTTACGAGAATCTTAATTATTGAAAAAAAAAGCCTTTTCAACTTCAAGTACTTATTTCTATTAAATATTTTCTAATGTACTTACTACCATTACAAGCATTTCTTCTGTAAAATCCAAATGGGTAACCATGCGCAATTTACCTTGTCCCATGGATATCAATAAAATTCCGGCTCTTTTTAAACGATCTATAAAATCTTGTTCATTAATTGAATCAATGACGTTAAAAATAACAATATTGGTTTCAATAGGTTCAACATATTTCACCAATTTACATTTTTGAAGCGCCACACCAATTACCTGAGCGCGGGTATGATCTATCGCCAAACGGTCTATATGATTGTCCAATGCATAAATTCCCGCTGCAGCCAAATATCCTGCCTGACGCATAGCACCCCCAAATAATTTGCGAATTCTTAATGCTTTTTCAATATGAAGTTTAGATCCCAATAACACTGAACCAACTGGTGCACCCAAACCTTTCGACAAGCAGACTGATATGGTATCGAATACCTTACCATATTGTTTTGGCGTTTCATTTTTAGCGACCAAAGCATTAAATATGCGTGCGCCATCCATATGATAGGCCAAATTATGAGTTGTGCAAATTTGTTTAATTTTCAATAATTCTTCATAATCCCAGCAAGCGCCGCCACCTTTATTCGTAGTATTTTCAACAACAACCAAACTTGCCCAAGGCACATGGATATCCGCCCTACCTATGACGATTTCATTCAATTGTTTTGCGGTAAACATTCCACGATTGCCATCAATTAAATGTGAAGTAACGCCCGAGTTAAACGCAGGACCGCCACCTTCAAAGTTATAGACATGTGTCCATTTATCGCAAAACATTCTATCGCCAGGCTGCGTGTGAAGCTTAATTGCCACCTGATTTGCCATGGTTCCCGACGGAAAAAATAATGCATCTTCCATGTCAAACATTTTCGCTATTTTAGCTTGTAGTTTGTTAACAGTTGGGTCGGTTTTAAAAACATCATCGCCAACTTCGGCCTCCATCATTGCTTTTAGCATTCCTTTTGTTGGTTTGGTTACCGTGTCACTAATTAAATTTATTTGCATCACTTAAATTTGAGATTTATCAATTAATATATGATTAGAAATTTTAATTAAATCGCTAATTTCTGTCTTTTCATATGCGAATATTCATTGTTATAATTCGGTCATATGTAATTTGCATATTTTAATTCAGTATGAATCATGTTCAATTATGCTCATTTCAGAAGAAAAAAGATTTTAACCAAAAATACCATAATTTAGTTTGATTGAAATGTATCCAATCAAATTTATTTACATAATTTAAAAATGAAAAGGTATTTTTGTAATTCTTAAATAAAACAATGATCACAAACGAACATATAAATAAACTACAAGAACGCATTGGCAGGTTAAAAACTTACCTTGAAATCGACAAGAAAAAAATTGAAATTTCTAACGAGGAAGAACAAACCGCAAATCCAACTTTTTGGAACAACCCAAAAGAAGCTGAAATTGTAATGAGAAATCTTCGATTTAAGAAAAAATGGGTGGATGATTTTAATTTCATCTTAACAAATTTTGATGAAGTTTCTGTGTTATTGGATTTCTACAATGAAGGCGAAGTAACCGATAAAGAAGTTGAGCAGCAATTTAACACTTTAATGCTTTTGTTAGAAGATCTGGAGTTTAAAAATATGCTGTCTGATGAAGGGGATAATTTAAGCGCCGTACTGCAAATTACCGCAGGAGCAGGTGGTACAGAAAGTTGTGATTGGGCGCAAATGTTAATGCGGATGTATTTGATGTGGAGCGAAAATAAACAGTATAAAGTTAAAGAGTTAAATTTTCAGGAAGGTGATGTTACCGGAGTTAAAACGGTTACTATTGAAATTGAAGGCGAATATGCTTTTGGCTATTTAAAAGGCGAAAATGGCGTGCATAGAATGGTGCGAATTTCGCCATTCGACAGCAATGCAAAACGCCATACCACATTTGCTTCCGTATATGTATATCCGCTAGTTGACGACAGTATTGAAATAGATATTAATCCGGCAGATATTACTTGGGAAACCATGCGATCAAGCGGTGCAGGCGGACAAAATGTAAATAAAGTGGAAACGGCAGTTCGTTTGCGCCATAAACCTTCGGGAATAATGATTGAAAATTCTGAAACCCGATCGCAGCTAGACAATAAAAGCAAAGCTATGCAATTGCTAAAATCGCAATTGTATGAAATTGAACTGCAAAAACAACGGGAAAAACGCAGTGAAATTGAAGCCAGCAAACTAAAAATTGAATTTGGTTCACAAATCAGGAATTATGTTTTTCATCCTTATAAATTGGTAAAAGATGTAAGAACAGGTCACGAAACAGCAAATGTAGAAGCGGTAATGAATGGTGATTTAGATGATTTTATTAAAGCCTATTTAATGCAACAAGGACAAAAAGAAACCAAAAATGAACTATAAAATTGACACCATTATCTTCGATTTAGGAGGTGTACTAGTAGACTGGAAACCGGAATATTTGTACAGAAAAATTTTTAATGGCAACGAAAAAAAAGTAAAATGGTTTCTAGAAACGGTGTGCACCAATGCTTGGAATGCCGAGCAAGACGGCGGAAGAACCATTGAAGAAGCAGAAAATATAAAAATTGCTGAATTTCCCGAACATGAAGATTTAATTCGTCTATTTTATAAACAATGGCACCAAATGTTTTCAGGACCAATTGAAGAAAATGTTGCCTTGTTTAAAGCGTTAAAAGCTTCAGGAAACTATAAAATTTATGCACTAACAAACTGGAGTGCCGAAAAATGGGACATGGCATTGGAATTGTTTCCATTTTTTCACTATTTTGATGGTGTGGTAGTTTCCGGACAAGAAAAAATGCGCAAACCTAGTCCTGAAATCTACAATCTGCTAATTGATAAATTTGCCATCAACCCAGAAAACGCCATTTTTATTGATGACAACGAGGAAAATATCATCGCTGCCAACGCTTTAAAAATCCATGGAATTCATTATAAATCTCCTCTGAAGTTATTAAATGAACTGCATACCCGTAAGCTCACATTCTGATTATTTTAATATTTATTCTAAAGCTTTCATAACAAACTGTAATTATTATTGAGTAAAGTGTTGTTTATTAACATAAATTTGTATTTTTACCCTTATGAAAAAAGATGTTATTCGTTAAATTAACGATTAAAAAGCTATGAATTTATAAATAAATAATTTTCTATGAGGAAACTATTATTATTGCTAATTATATTAAGTCCAATATTCAGTTTTAGTCAAAAAAATACCAATCCAACTTATACCATTACAGGAAAAATAATTGACGCTACTTCAAAAAAGCCATTGGAAGATGCTACCATAATTTTTAAAAATATCGATTCCAATCTTATAAAATTTGGAGGTATCACCAACCAAAAAGGTAATTTTTCTATTGATGTTGAAAAAGAAACCTACAACGTTTCTGTGGAATTTATTTCGTATGAAACAAAAATTCTGAACATTTCTGAAATTACAAGAGATCTTAATGTTGGAATTATTGAAATGGAGCTGGATTCAGAAATTTTAAATGAGGTTGAAATTACTGGTGAAAAAAAGGCGCTGGAATTGAAGCCTAATAAAATTGTTTATAATGTGGATAAGGATATTTCCACAGCTGGAAGTACCGCTGCAAATGCTTTAAACAATATTCCTTCGGTAAACGTTGATCCAGACGGAAATGTATCAGTCCAAGGTCAAGGTAATGTTCAGGTATTAATTAATGGCAAAACTTCGTCATTATCCAAATCAGAAGCCCTAAAATCTTTACCGGCAGGCTCCATTGAAAATATTGAAGTTATTACAAATCCTGGAGCAAAATATGATGCTTCTGCCTTAAGTATTATTAATATAAAATTAAAAAAGGGAAAAGATGTAGGCTTAAATGCCTCTTTAACCACTACCGGTGGACATAAAGACTATTATGGAGGATTAATTACCTTAAACAACAAAACAGAAAAACTAAACTTTTTTGTCAATGCTTCATTTAATAAAAGTAATCCTGTAAAGTCTGCTTCTTCTGAAAATGAATATTTTAACAATAATGTCACTTCTTCATTTTTAAATGAAAACAGTAAATTTAACAATAAAATAGACGCTATTTATGGCACTGTTGGCAGCGATTTCTATCTGTCTAAAAGCACAACGCTTTCAGCAAGCGTTAATTTTCAAAACATCACCAATAAAAGCAACACGCTAACGGCTTCAACTATTTTTGATGCTTCAAAGATGCCTACCACCTCAAATGACAGAACACATATTGGAAAATTAGAGAATGACTTATTTGAATTTGTTGTTGACTTTGAACATAATTTCAAAAAGGAAGGGCAAAAATTAACCTCTAACATTTCTTATTCAAAAGATACTGATGATTTTACCAATAACATCTTAAACACCGACACGACAAATTTTACCAACGAAGCTTACACAGAAAATAATGAATTACAAAACACCTCTTTTGAAGTTAATTTTGTAAACCCAATTGGTACAAGTTCAACATATTCTGTTGGATATAAAGGAACTTTTGGTGAAGTTCCATTCAAATATTCAAGTGATTTAGAAGAAAGCACCATTGATTATTTTGAAACCGTAAATGCGGCTTTTATTGAATTTGAAAATGAAGGTGAAAAATTTTATTATGGCATTGGGCTTAGAGCTGAGTTCATGGAATTAAAAACTGATTATTTAAACTTGAACACTTCACAAAAAAACGAATTTAATGAAATTTTGCCTTCTGTTTATTTACAATATTCCATTAATGATTTAAAAAGCATAAGTCTAAGTTATTCTAAAAAATTGTTTACCCCAACATACCATCAATTACAGCCTTTTGAGCAAAAATATAGCGAAACTTCATCATACACTGGAAACCCAGCATTAGACCCTATTTATATTGATGCTTTAAGTTTAGGTTATAGCTATAATGGCAATAAAATCACGTTTTCATCTTCCCTATTCTTTAACAAGTATAATGATTATTGGGAAAATGCAACTTACGAAACTGGTGAACAAATAAATGGCGTAAATAAGATTATTACTACCCCTGTAAATGTTGGAAAAGTAGATTATTACGGTATTGATATAACCACAAATTATAAACCAACTAAAATTATAAACTTTACAGGAAATATAAATCTATATAATTTAGATCAATCAGGCATTTATAACACGGTAAATTCAGCTGATGAAACCATCACTTTAGATTATAATCATGCAGATTTTAGTGGTGCTTTTAGTTTACTTACCCAACTAAAAATACCTAAAGTATTTGATTTTCAAATAAATGCTAAACATTTTTTAATTTCAAAAGGTGCCTATTCCACAAGAAAAGCCTACACTTATGCAAGTGCAGCCATTAACAAAGATTTGTTTAATAAAGAAGCTTCAATCAGTTTAACGGTTGATGATATTTTTAAATCCTTAAAAACCGACAGAGACCGCTTTAACACAAACTATTTCTCAAAAAGCGTCATTGAAAATAAATACCAAACAATTTTATTATCTTTTACTTACAGATTTAATCAAAGTTTAAAGGACAGAAAAATAGATTTCGAGAAAAAAGAAATGAAACCAAATTACTAATTGTTATTTTTGGAAAAATAAAATTCATGAAAATTTATCACAATCCGCGATGCGGAAAAAGCCGAGAAGGTTTGGCAATATTGCAAGCATCTAAATTGCCTTTTGAAATCATCAACTATTTAGAAACGCCACTTTCAACAACTGAATTAACAGAAATAATTAAATTATTGGGTATTCCTCCTATTGATTTGGTTCGAAAAAATGAAGCAATTTGGAAAGAAAACTACAAAGGTAAAAATTTATCAGCTTCAGAAATGATTACTGCAATGGTAAAAAACCCAAAACTCATTGAAAGGCCTATAGTAATTAACAAAGGAAAAGCCATTGTTGGGCGCCCACCAGAACTTATTAAGTCCATTTTATAAATTTTAAGAATTCCTTAACAATATTAAGCCCTAAAATATCAAAAATATCTTATCCTTTGTTTGGCTCAATCGCCTCTCAATTTACTTACCCTAAGAGTTTTACATTATATGAAACACCCTATTTAGAAAGAGATAACTTTTCACTTCACTTCACAGTCGTTAACACTAGTTAACATAAAAGTAATGAGGCAACATGTATCTTTGCTATACATATTAACCAATAAATCATACATGAAAAAAAGTATAATTTTATTAATAATAAGCCTTTTTACACTAAATCTATCTGCATCAAATACCGACCCTTTTGAAAAAATTATGTTAACAGGGAAAGTTATTGACAACGACACCAAACAAGCCTTAGAATTCGCCACAATTGTCATCAAATCTTTAGATGGTAAAATAATAACTGGAGGTATAACAGACACTAAAGGAGAATTTAGCATTCAAGTTACAAAAGGTGTTTACGATATTTCCATCGAATTTATTTCTTTCAAAACAAAAACATTCAAAAAAATGGAAATTGTCGGAAATACTGATTTAGGCACAATTGTTATGGAAGTTGATGCCCAAACCCTAAATGAAGTTGTAGTTGTCGCTGAAAAAAGCACCGTAGAAATTCGATTGGACAAAAAAATATACAATGTTGGCAAAGATATGACTGTAAAAGGAGGAACTGCAAGCGATGTTTTGGACAATGTGCCGTCAGTTTCTGTTGATGTGGAAGGAAATGTAAGTTTGCGTGGTAATGAAAATGTACGAATTTTAATAAACGGTAAACCTTCAGGATTGGTTGGTTTAAACAGCACAGATGCTCTGCGACAATTGCCTGCTGATGCCATTGAAAAAGTTGAAGTAATTACGAGTCCATCAGCGCGTTATGATGCGGAAGGAACTGCTGGAATCTTAAATATTATCCTTCGAAAGGGAAAGGCTCAAGGATTTAACGGTTCTGTGTCAACTTCCGCAGGAAATCCCGATAATTTTGGGGCTTCAACCAATTTAAATTACAGAACAAACAAAGCTAATTATTTCGGTAGTGGCGGTTATAATTACAGAAATGCTCCAGGAACCTCAAGTAGCAATGTTACTTATTTAAGTCCTTCCGAAAACATTCCCGACTTTAGAAATGAAAAAAGAGACTACGATCGAAAAAACGATAATTACAATGTGCGATTTGGAATGGAATATTTCTTATCGGATAAAACATCAATAACCGGTACCGTTTTATATCAAGAATCTACTGGAGAAGATGAGTCAACAAATATTAGCAAGGAATACGATGCCAATAAAATTTTAACCCGTACCAATAAACGATTTGAGGTAGAAGATGAAAACGACAAAACTACCGAATATGCTTTAAATTTTATGCATAATTTTAATAAAGACGGACATAAATTATCATTGGATTTCCAATATGAAGAAAATATTGAAAATAACGGATCGTTTATTACTGATAGCGATATTTTCCCAACTTTAATTGAAAATGAGCCAGAAAGAAGTGCTACCGACAACGATTCAAAAGATATTTTATTTAAAGGTGATTATGTATTGCCAATAGGCGAAAATTCTCAATTTGAATTTGGCTTTAACGTTAGTTTGAATCAATTGAATTCTGATTATTTGGTTGAAGGATTTGATGTTAAAACAAATCAATTTTACAACAATACCAATTTTTCCAATACCCTAGATTTTGAGCAAAATATTTATGCTCTTTATTCACAATATGGAAATAAAATTGATAAATTTTCTTACTTACTTGGGTTAAGGATGGAAAACACTGACAGGAAAATTAACTTAGTGCAAACTAATGAAAATTATGACAAAAATTTTACTGAATTTTTTCCAACAATTAATTTAGGATTGGAATTTAGTGAGACCGAAAATTTGTCTTTGGGTTACAGTAGAAGATTAAGACGCCCACACCACTGGTTTTTAAATCCGTTTGAATCAAGAACAAGTCAAACCTATATCAGAAAAGGAAATGTTAATTTAGATCCTACTTACACCAACTCATTTGATTTGGGTTATTTAAAACGATGGGAAAAATTAACTTTAAACTCTTCAGTTTACTATCAACATGCCATTAACAATATTGAAATGGCTAAAAAAGAAGAAATGAGAGACGTAAATGGTGTTGAAACTCTTGTTATTATATCAACCCCTATAAATTTAAGTTCAGAAGACCGATATGGTTTTGAATTTACTGCCAATTATAACCCGGTTAAATGGTGGAAAATTACCAACAGTTTTAACTTTTTTAAATCGGTTACTGAAGGAAGCTACAATGATATAAGCTATGATTCTGATGATGTAAGTTGGTTTACCCGCTTGAATTCCAGAATTTCATTACCTGGTGAAATCGATTGGCAAACCAGTGGTATTTATAGGGGATCTTCAGAAGGCGCTCAATATAAAAGAAAAGGCATGCTTAATGTTAATTTGGCTTTTAGCAAAGATATTTTAAAAGAAAAAGGTACGCTTTCTTTGAATGTCAGCGATTTGTTTAATACCCGAAAACGTGAGTCAACTGATATTTCTCCAGCAACTATTTCTGAAAACGAATTCCAGTGGAGGAAAAGACAGGTAATGTTGAATTTTACTTATAGGTTTAATCAGAAAAAGAAACAGCAGAAACAACAAGGTGATGATAATGGCGGTGAAGAAGGAATGTTTTAACCATTAAAACGCAAAAAAGAAGCCGTCTCACAACTAGAGACGGTTTTTTTTGTACATTTATTTGGAAGTTTTATTAGTTTTTTGTATCT
>DAIDMK010000050.1 GCA_027449025.1 Lutibacter sp.
TAAAGATACAAAAAACTAATAAAACTTCCAAATAAATGTACAAAAAAAACCGTCTCTAGTTGTGAGACGGCTTCTTTCTTTTATCATTTAAAGTAATTATTCTTTTAATTTATCGTAAACAGCTTTAACTTCATTAAGTTTATCGACCATTTCTAAATTTTCATACAAACCCATTAACGTTTGTATTGTGCTAATGTTTGTTTTATTATATGCATAGGCCTTTTCATAATAAGGCAATGCTTGCTTATAAATTTCAAATTGCTGCGCTTGTAATTTATCATATTTTTTAAAGTCTGACAAACTCTTGTTCATTTCTTCAATTATAGGAGCTGCTTTTTCAATAATTGCAGCGCCAATATTATTATAGGCATCAGCATAATCAGGTTTTAATTCGACGGCCTTTTTAAAATTTTTGATGGCTTCATCAATATTTTTCTGATCCATATTCATTACCCCAACATTATAATACAAAGTAGGTTCTGTTGGATTTAAGCTGATAGCTTCTTCTAAACGTACTTTAAATTTTGCATTGTCGCCAGCTTTATAGTAAATATTTGCTTCATCAATTAACAAAGAATAGCTATTTGGAAATTCTAATCTTCCTTTTGAAATGATTTCTAAAGCTTTTTCATTCTCTTCTTTATCAGAATAATTTTGAGCCAAATTTTTGAAAATCATTTCACGTCTAGATTCTTTTTGCTCTTCTCTCGGATTTTCTGCCAAGCCTAATTTAACCTGTAAATCCATACTCTTTTTATCACCATAAACAACGTCTTCTTTGGTTTCTTTGTCTGTTGCAACAAATAAGGTTGCAATTCCTGTATAGTTTAGATCCAACAATTGTTCATATAATTTTATGGAACTGTCATATTCCTTTGCAAAATAGTAAACCAATGCTGCATTGTCTAAGTAAGAAGTGTCTCTTGGGCTTAATAAATACACTTGATGAAATTCTTTAGCGGCTTTAAGGTAATCCGCATCTTCTTTTGATTCAATTGCATAGCTGTAACTTTTGGTTGCATTATCTGCAACCGCAACAATCATTTTATTAATCAACGTGCCAATTTCAGAAGAATACTTAAGTTTATCCGTTTCTTTTTCATAATTAATTAATTGATTAAATGCCTTACCAACTTTATCAATATCCGCATTCGGATTTCCATTTTGATATAATGCCAAACCTTTTAAATAATAAAATTTAGCTTTGTCTTTTTGATCTGCATTGGCAATCAAACCCTCGGCCTGATTAATTGCAGACATTGCTGCTGAAAAATCATTTGATTTAATGGCTTTTTCGGCTGTTTTTAGTTCATCTTTTTGCGCGAATACTGTCATACTAATAAAAAAAGCTGACAGGATTATTAATTGTTTTTTCATTTTTTCTGGTTTATTGTTACTTAATTATTCTTGATTTAAATTATCCTCATTATTATTGTTTTCAATTTCCGTGCCATTGTCAATATCAATGTCATTCTCATCAACAGCATCTTCT
Organism: Lutibacter sp.; assembly: GCA_027449025.1. Lineage (GTDB taxonomy): Bacteria > Bacteroidota > Bacteroidia > Flavobacteriales > Flavobacteriaceae > Lutibacter. The sequence goes on from DAIDMK010000050.1 coordinate 1,493, forward strand.
TCATGCATCACCTTCGCAACTGCCGCAATGGAATCATTGTCTTTTATATTGATCAATTTAACGCCTTGGGTTGCCCTACCCATAACGCGTAGGTCGCCAACGGCCAATCTGATAGCAATTCCTGATTTATTAATAATCATTAAATCGTCATCATCTTTCACATCTTTTATGGCCACTAAATTACCTGTTTTTTCAGTGATATTAATCGTTTTCACACCTTTACCGCCCCTATTTGTTATCCTGTAATCCTCAAGTTTCGAGCGCTTTCCGTATCCATTTTCTGAGACTACCAAGATGTCGCTATTGATATCATCAACCGCAATCATTCCTATAACTTCATCATGTTTATTGGCCAAGGTAACTCCCCGCACACCAGAAGCATTTCGACCCATTGGACGTGTCTTGCTTTCTTCAAATCGAATGGCTTTACCCGATTTTAGACCCAACATCACTTGACTGTCGCCAGTTGTTAATTTGGCTTCCAAAAGTTCATCGCCTTCTTTAATAGTAATTGCGTTAATTCCGTTTGCTCTTGGTCTCGAATATTGCTCTAAAGGAGTCTTTTTAACCTGACCTTTTTTGGTAGCCATAATTACATAATGGCTGTTTACATAAGAGTCGATTTTTAAATCTTCCGTAACCAAAAATGCTTTAACTGTGTCGTCCTGCTCTATATTTATCAAATTCTGGATAGCTCTTCCTTTTGATGTTTTTCCACCTTCAGGAATCTCATAAACACGCATCCAAAATACTTTTCCTTTTTGGGTAAAGAATAACATATATTGATGGTTTGTGCCCATAAATAAATGTTCTAAGAAATCCTCGGTTCTTGTAGCAACACCTTTTTGTCCGCGTCCTCCTCTATTTTGAACTTTATATTCATCTAAATTTGTACGTTTAACATAGCCTGCATGTGAAATAGTAACCACCACATTTGAATTTGGGATCATATCTTCAATAGACAAATCTCCACCGGCATATTCAATAACCGATCTTCTGGCATCACCATATTTATCTCTAATGGCTATAAGCTCATTTTTAATAATTTCAAAACGTCTTTCTTCATTTGCTAGAATATCCTTTAAATCGATAATTAATTTAATAATTTCTTCATACTCAGCACGAAGTTTATCTTGCTCAAGACCTGTTAATTGACGTAAACGCATTTCTACAATGGCTCTGGCCTGAATTTCAGACAACTCAAATCGAACCATTAAACTTTCTCTTGCAACATCAGCATTTGAGGAGGCTCTGATTATTTTGATGACTTCATCAATATTGTCACTTGCAATAATTAGACCTTCTAAAATATGCGCTCTGGCCTCTGCTTTTTTAAGTTCAAATTCTGTTCTGCGCACTACAACTTCGTGCCTGTGCTCAACAAAATAGTGAATTAATTGTTTTAGGTTTAACTGCTCTGGACGCCCTTTTACCAAGGCAATATTATTTACACTGAATGAAGTTTGAAGCGCAGTATATTTAAATAAATTGTTTAAAACAATGTTTGGGATGGCGTCGCGTTTTAAAACATAAACAATTCGCATTCCATTTCTGTCAGATTCATCACGAATATTCGCTATACCTTCCAGTTTTTTATCATTCACCAATTCAGCAGTTTTTTTAATCATATCTGCCTTATTCACCTGATAAGGAATTTCAGTAACAATAATGCTTTCGCGACCATGAACTTCTTCAATAATGGCTTTTGCACGCATCACAATTCTTCCTCTTCCCGTTTCAAAAGCTTCCTTTACGCCTTCATAACCGTAAATAATTCCTCCGGTTGGAAAATCAGGCGCTTTAATATACTGCATCAATTCAGAAATTTCAATATCTCTATTGTCAATATATGCCAAAGTGCCATTAACAACTTCTGTTAAATTGTGTGGAGCCATGTTGGTGGCCATCCCAACAGCAATACCTGAAGCACCATTCACCAATAACGTAGGGATTCTGGTTGGTAAAACGGTTGGTTCTTCTAAGGTATCATCAAAGTTTAATTGATGATCAACGGTTTCTTTTTCAATATCCGAAAGCATTTCTTCCGAAATTTTTTGCATCCGAACCTCTGTATATCGCATTGCGGCAGGGCTGTCGCCATCCACGGAACCAAAATTTCCTTGACCATCTACCATCATATAACGCATACTCCAATCTTGAGCCATACGTACCATTGCGTCGTAAACCGAAGTATCACCATGGGGGTGATACTTACCCAATACTTCCCCAACTATTCTAGCAGATTTTTTATAAGATCCTGTTGCTTTAATTCCTAATTCATGCATACCAAAAAGCACCCGTCTGTGTACGGGTTTCAACCCATCTCGCACATCAGGCAATGCCCTTGAAACAATTACTGACATTGAGTAATCAATGTAAGCGGATTTCATTTCATCTTCAATATTTATTGGTATAATTTTTTCTCCGTCAGCCATAAATTTTTATTTAATTTTGTGTCAATTTTTAACAAAGCAATATACGATTTTTCACTTTTTTACAAGCATTTTGTCACGTTGTTTTTATACTTTTTATCAACAATAAAAAGATTACAGAAACACCTATTAACACTCTGATTCTCAGCAATTTTCACCCCTAAAAAAAGACTCGTAAAATAAATTATAAAAAAGTGGTTCGCTTTTTGTGTTTATAAAAGAAAAAAATCAGTTAAATTTACAATATAAACAAAAGATAATGGACGATAATTTTTCACCAAAAGTTAAAGATGTAATTGCCTATAGTAAAGAAGAAGCTTTACGTTTAGGACATGATTTTATTGGTACGGAACACCTTATTTTGGGAATCTTGCGAAAAGGAGACGGAAAAGCTATAGAAATTCTAAATTCTTTAGAAATAAATCTAGATCATCTTCGTAAAAAAATCGAAGGTTTAAATCCTATTAATTCTAATAAAGATACCAACGAAAAGAAAAGTTTACATCTTACAAAGCAAGCTGAAAAAGCGTTAAAAACTACTTTTTTAGAAGCCAAATTATATCAAAGCGACGCAGTAAACACCGCGCATTTGCTATTATGCATTTTACGAAATGAAAATGATCCGACAACTAAATTATTACAACATTTTGATGTGAGCTATGATGATGTAAAATCTGCTTTCAAGCAATTGTTCTTTGATGAAGAAATAGATTTGCCAAAAGCTGAAAATTCTAATGATGATGACTTTGAAGGCGCTAAATCAAATCCATTTGAACAGGCAAGGGGCGAAAAAGTACCGCTTAAAAAAACAAAAACACCTGTTTTAGACAATTTTGGACGTGATTTAACACGTATGGCCGAAGAAGGGAATTTAGACCCTGTTGTTGGTCGCCAAAAAGAAATTGAAAGAGTTTCTCAAATTTTAAGCCGAAGAAAAAAGAACAACCCAATTTTAATCGGTGAACCAGGCGTTGGAAAATCTGCCATTGCTGAAGGTTTGGCCTTGCGAATTTTTCAGCGTAAAGTTTCGCGTATTTTATTTAACAAACGCGTTGTTTCATTGGATTTGGCAAGTTTGGTTGCGGGCACAAAATACCGCGGACAGTTTGAAGAACGCATGAAAGCGCTTGTAAATGAACTGGAAAAAAATGATGACATCATTTTATTTATCGATGAAATCCACACCATCGTTGGCGCCGGTGGCGCAACGGGTTCTTTAGATGCTTCCAATATGTTAAAACCTGCGTTGGCACGTGGTGAAATTCAATGTATTGGCGCTACAACTTTAGATGAATTTAGAACAAATATTGAAAAAGATGGCGCATTGGAACGTCGTTTTCAAAAAGTCATGGTTGAACCTACTTCCGTAGAAGAAACCATACAAATTTTGCAAAATATAAAAGACAAATACGAAGATCATCACAACGTAGTTTACACCGATGATGCCATTAAAGCTTGTGTATCGTTAACAAACAGGTATATGACTGACCGATTTCTGCCAGACAAAGCGATTGATGCTATGGATGAGTCGGGATCAAGAATTCATATCACAAATATTGTAGTTCCAAAAGAAATTTTACAACTTGAAGAACAGTTGGAAAAAATCAGGGAAGATAAAACTGCTGCCGTAAACGGACAAAAATATGAAGAGGCCGCACGCTTGCGCGACGACGAAAAACGTACTGAAAGTTTGTTGCAGACCGAACAAAAAAATTGGGACGAAACTTCAAAATTAAATCGTGAAATTGTTACTGAAGACAATGTGGCAGAAGTCGTTTCTATGATGACAGGCATCCCAGTAAACAGGGTTGCTGAAGCTGAAAGCAAACGTTTAAATGATTTACCAATCCGAATCAAAGGAAAAGTTATTGGGCAAGATGATGCCGTCAGTAAAGTTGTAAAGGCCATTCAACGCAATCGCGTTGGACTTAAAGATCCAAATAAACCAATTGGTTCGTTTATATTTTTAGGACAAACTGGCGTGGGCAAAACACAACTTGCTAAAGTGTTGGCTGTGGAATTATTTGACAGTGAAGATGCCTTGGTAAGAATTGACATGAGTGAATATATGGAAAAATTTGCCATATCACGTTTAATTGGTGCGCCTCCAGGTTATGTAGGGTATGAAGAAGGCGGACAACTTACCGAAAAAATTAGACGTAAACCTTATGCTGTTGTGCTGTTTGATGAAATTGAAAAAGCACATCCCGATGTTTTCAACATGTTGTTGCAAATATTGGATGAAGGTCATATTACCGACAGTTTGGGTAGAAGAATAGATTTTAGAAATACAATTCTTATTATGACTTCTAATATTGGTTCACGCCAATTGAAAGATTTTGGAGCTGGTGTTGGATTTGGAACAGCTTCAAAAACCTCTCAGGCCGATGCAAATGCTAAAGGTGTGATAGAAAGTGCGCTAAAAAAATCATTTGCACCAGAATTTTTAAACAGAATTGATGATGTGGTCATCTTCAACCCTTTAGAAATTAAAGATATTCATAAAATTATTGATATTGAATTGAGTAAATTATCAAAACGTATTGATGATTTAGGGTATAAATTGATATTGACTAAGGAGGCAAAAGATTATATCGCAGAAAAAGGTTTTGACAAACAATATGGTGCCAGACCATTAAAACGTGCTATCCAAAAATACGTTGAAGATGCTTTGGCGGAAGAAATTGTGACCGCAAAACTAAAAGAAGGGGATTCAATTTATATGGATCTGGATAAAGAAAAAAATGAACTTTCCATAAAAATTACAAAAGGAAAGGATAAGGTTGAGTAAATATCAGCCTTTAATTAACATATATCCAACTAAATAATAGCCGCAATTGTGTGGCTATTATTTCATATTTTAACAAAATCAATTACTAAAACAATATGAATTTAAAAAGTATTTTTACAGTAGCCCTAACTATCTTAATATTCAATTTTTCATCGGCACAAGAATATTCTATAAGCGCAGATGAAATTTTAAAAGCCACATTTGAACAAGCCAAATTAGAAAACAAAAATGTTATGGTTATGTTTCATGCTTCCTGGTGTGGTTGGTGTCAAAAATTGGATGCTTCGTTGAATGATGAATCAACAAAAGAATTATTCGATAAAAACTACGTGATAGCACATTTGGTTGTTTTAGAATCTGCCACCAAAAAATATTTAGAAAATAAAGGTGCTGAGACTATATTAAATAAATATGGCGGAGAAAAACAGGGAGTCCCTTATTTGCTGATTTTTGATCAGGATAAAAATTTATTGGCCGACTCAAAAATGGTGGAGAATGAATTTGTTTTAAAAGGGCTAGGCAACAATATGGGCTGTCCGGGAACCGATGAGGAAGTGGCTGCCTTTAGCTATAAATTAAAAGAAACTTCTAATTTAAATGATGAGGAGTTGGTGATTATTGAGGCGCGATTTAAATTAAACAATCCCAATTAATCTGTTTTAAACAATCCTTTTACAAAACCAAGTCCGTATCCTGTAAATTGTATTAGTGTGGTCACAATACTTAATGCAGCTACGGATATTTTTTTGTTTTTGAAGAAAGAATCTAAAAATAGTGCCATAAAATAAATCGCAAATAACCCCGCTGGCAAACTAAATCCTAAAAACAAACACACAAGCGATGCCATGAAAAATGAGATGAAAAGTATTGGGAACCAATAGGTAATTTTAGCAGTATCTGGGTATTTACGATTTAATAAGGGCCGCGCATTTCCAAAAAGAAAAGTTTGCCTAAAAAATTGGTTCAAAGTAGTTCTTCTTTTGTGATACACAAAAGCATCTTTTATAAATTGAGTATGAAAATTGTTTTTCCACAACCTAAAAGTTAAATCAATATCCTCACCAGTTTTCATCTTGCTAAAACCTCCTGTAATTTTAAAGGCCAATCTGGAAATTCCAAAATTAAAACTACGCGGTTGAAATTTGCCAATTGAATTTTTACTTCCTCTAATTCCCCCTGTCGTTAAAAAAGAAGTCATACTGTAATTTATTGCTTTTTGCACGGTCGTAAAAGACTCGTGAGCCGCATCAGCACCGCCAAATGAATCGGTATAATCTTCATCCAAAGTGAAATCAACCGCGGCTAAATAATGAGAAGGAATGATACAATCAGAATCAAAAATGATATAATACTTTCCTATAGCCAATTCCATTCCGTAATTTCTGCTCGCCCCTGCCCCAGTGTTTTCTTTAAAATGATATTTTACATCTAGAAGTCCTTCATATTTTGAAACAACCTCATCCGATTTCAAAGTAGATCCATCTTCAATTACAAGCACTTCAAAATCTTTTGTAAAAGTTTGTTTGGTCAAGCTTTCCAACAAGGCATCAATTTCTTGAGGTCGGTTAAAAACAGGAATTATGATAGAATATGTGAGACTCAAAAGTTATAATTTTTGGCTAATATATCGTTTTAAAACTAAAAAGCACAAATATTAAAATTTGTGCTTTTTTAAAAATTATATTGCTATTTATTCATCTTCTTTATCCATAAAAAGCGCCATCACTTCCTGGCTGATTCCCATATTTGAGAACCCTCCGTCGTGAAATAAATTTTGAAGCGTCACTTTTTTGGTTAGATCCGAAAATAATGAAATAGTATAATCCGCACATTCTAAAGCTGTTGCATTTCCTAGCGGGGACATTTTTTCGGCATAATTTAAAAACCCGTCAATACCTTTAACGCCTTTACCTGCAGTGGTGAGCGTTGGTGATTGGGAAATTGTATTTACACGCACTTTATGGTCTCTTCCAAAGAAATAACCAAAACTACGGGCAATTGATTCCAAATAAGCTTTATTATCAGCCATATCATTGTAATCCGGAAAAACTCGTTGCGCCGCCATATAGGTTAATGCAACAATACTTCCCCACTCATTCATGGCATTAGATTTATACAACACACCCATTACTTTGTGAAAAGAAACCGCAGAAACATCCCAGCCTATCTTAGTGTATTCATAATTTTGAGTGGTATAATGATTTCCCTTGCGTACATTTACAGACATTCCAATTGAATGTAAAACGAAATCAATTTTTCCGCCTAAAATTTCCATTGACTTGTCCACCAATCTTTGAATGTCTTCCACTGAAGTTGCATCGGCAGGAATTACTTGTGAACCAGTTTTTGCAGCAAGTTCATCTATGGTTCCAAATCGCAAAGCTACTTGTGCGTTTGTCAAAACAAATGTCGCACCTTCCTCGTGTGCTCTTTCGGCAACTTTCCAGGCGATAGAGTTCTCATCTAGGGCTCCAAAAATAATTCCTTTTTTTCCTTTAAGTAAATTGTACATATTTAGGTTATTTTATATTTTCTTAATTTTAATGTGCAAATATAGTAATTTCTTAATTCAACAGCTGTTTTGCGTGTTCAATTGCAGTTGAAGAGATGTCTTTCCCTCCTAACATTTCAGCAATTTCGTCAACTCGCTCGTTTTTAGTCAGCTCCTTTAATTTTGTGACAATGTTATTTTTTATATCTTCTTTGTAAACTTTATAGTGTTGTTTTCCTTTTGCTGCAATTTGAGGTAAATGCGTAATGGTAATCACCTGCATATTAACACTCATTTGCTGCATAATTTCGGCCATTTTTTGAGAAACATCGCCTGAAACACCAGTATCAATTTCATCAAAAATAATGGTTGGCAGTTTTAGATATTGTGAAAGAATAGCTTTTACTGATAACATAATTCGCGACAATTCACCGCCTGAAGCAATTTTTTTCAATTCCCCAAAATTAGCACCTTTATTTGCTGAAATAAAAAGTTGCAATTCATCTTTTCCATTTTGGAAATACTGTTTTGTATGCCTAATGTTGAAATTAAAACGGGTGTTTTCCATTCCCAAATTCCCGAGGCTATCTTCCAATTTCTCAACCAATACCGGAATTGCCTTTTCTCTTTCCTGAAATATTGAATTGGCCAGCTTGTCAATTTTTTCAGCAACGCTGTTAATTTCCTTTTCCTTTTCTATAATTGCTACGGAAGAATTTTCAACCGAATCTACTTCAACAGAAAGCTCTTCTTGCTTTTGTAGCAATTCAGCAACGCTTGTTACTGCATGCTTTTTTTGTAAATTATAAATCAATTGCAATCTGTCGTTCAACTTTTGCAATTCCAACGGATCAAAATCTACATTTTCATTAAAATTTTCAATCTCACCGGCAATGTCATCAAATTCAATTTTAACGCTCAATATACGCTGATAAAGCGCTTCATATTCATTTGAAAATGAAGAAATCTTATGAATGCTTGCCAAAAATGAATTTAAAAGTGTTTGTAGCCCAATTTCTTCATTAAAGGCAAGCGCCTGTGCTTCAGACAAATTAAGTTTTATATCTTCAATATTGTTTAATTTGTCGAGCGATTGCTCAATAACTTCCTGCTCATCGGGCTGCAATTTTGCGATTTTTAGCTCTTCAAACAAATGCAAATTGTATTCGAAATTTTGCGTAGCCGCTTCCTTGTTTTTTTTGAGTTCGTTCAACTCTTTGGTCAACTGCGTAAATAATTTTAAACCGCGTTTGTACGATTCAATTTTTGGGGCATTACCCGCAAGCGCATCAATAATCTGAAACTGAAAATTAACATCCGACAATTGATGTGTTTGATGTTGAGAATGCACATCAATTAGTTTTTCGCTTAAATCCTGCAAAACCTGTAAAGTGGTAGGCGTATCGTTCACAAAAGCCCTTGATTTTCCGCTGGGTGAAATTTCTCTTCTGATGATGGTTTCGTTTTCAAAATCAATATCATTTTCTTCAAAAAAACCTTCCAACTGATAGTTTGAAATAAGAAATTTTGCTTCAATAATGCATTTTTTAGTAGCATCTTTCAAGGTGGAAGTATCCGCTCTTTTTCCTAAAACCAGTCCGAGGGCACCCAATAGAATTGATTTACCTGCACCAGTTTCACCAGTTATCGTAGATAAATAATCCCTAAAATTAACAGATAAACTATCTATTAATGCATAATTTTTTATGGAAAGATTTGTAAGCATTCTTGAAATTTAATGTTAAGAATTTACTTGATGTCGTTCCACTTGGACGAATTAAGAGGTGAAATTTTGAGTAAGTCTTCTTTTAATTTAAAGGTGTCATAATATGGTCCATCAGAAAAAATATTGACAATTTCATCAGCTTTCGCATCCATAAACACCCTTAATAAAATGGCATTCGGACGAGAATCATAAATTGTTTTTAACATTCCGATAGATTCTGCAATTTTTTGTTTTGAGTCTTTTTTGTCTTGATGCATTAGATCCAATCCTTTTAAATGGTAGGTGTATAATGCTGAACGAAATAAACTATAAGTTGGTGACAATATATTGTCAATTAATGTGAATCTGGATTTAGATCCGTCACTTTGATTCCAACCTATGTAGCCACTTTGCTGAGCCTGAACCACAATATTTTGTGCTCTGACAAAAAAAGGAGTACCACCATTTAATGCAAAAGTATCAGCATCCATTCCTAAAATAGTATAAACATAAAATGAAACTACAGACACCAAATTAGATTCGAACTGGTTTTCATTAAGTTGCAAAGGTTCATACTCAACATATTTAAAGGAAAAATCGTCATCTTTAAAATTAAATACCGGTGTTAAATAGGTTGAATTGAACACTGGGCGAGAAGATTGTATTTGAATATGTCCTTTAAAATCGTCTCCTGTTTGTTCTAAAATAGTGAGTGTTAAATTGCAGTTAATACGTTCTTGAGGCAAATAATTGGATTTGGTCCAACGCTTTTGGTTCACAAATTCATTTAATGAATTCTCTAAAGTTTTAAAAACCTGCTTATTTGATCCAGGAATTTTATCGGCATTCACAGTGATGGTACACTTTAATTCCTGTGCATTCAATTGAACTGTAAATAAAAGAATACCAAGCAGTTGAATTATTTTACGCATAAAATATGAGTCAAAATTACATTAAATATATCTTCAGCGACTTCCGCTTTAGATTTTAGACTAAATTCTGAAATTTTTTCGAATTTATCAATGATTGTAACTTTATTTGTTTCTTTTTTAAATCCAGCGCCTTTATCTTGAAGTGAATTTAATACAATTAAATCCAAATTCTTGCTTTTTAATTTAGCAATTGCATTTTCCCGTTCATTATTTGTTTCCAGCGCAAAACCAACCAAAAACTGCTGTTTTTTAACTTTTCCCAAGGAAGCCAATATGTCTTTGGTTTTCACCAATTCAAGAGTTAAATTATCATCCGATTTTTTAATCTTAGAAACTGCCATGTTTTTTGGTTTGTAATCTGCCACGGCAGCTGAAAGGATGGCAATGTCAACATCAGCAAAATGCTTATGAACTTCCTGGTACATTTCTTCAGCGTTTACCACATCAATTCTTTGAATTAAAGCATGTGAAACCGTTTCATTTGAAGTTCCAGTAATCAAGTAAACATTAGCGCCTAAGTTAGCCGCTTTTTTAGCCAATTCAAATCCCATTTTACCGGAAGAGTGATTCCCAATAAAACGAACAGGATCAATGGCTTCATAAGTTGGACCAGCCGTAATTAATACTTTTTTGTTGAACAAAGGCAATCCTTGAACAATCTCATTTTCAATAAAAGAAATAATATTTTCCGGTTCCTCCATACGGCCTTCTCCTACCAAACCGCTAGCTAGTTCGCCACTTGCCGGCGGAATAAAGACATTCCCAAAACTTTGTAATTTTTCTATGCTTTGCTTTGTGGCCGGATGTTGGTACATATCCAAATCCATCGCTGGGGCAAAATAAACCTTACATTTGGCCGATAAATATGTGGCTAACAACAAATTATCACACACGCCATTCGCCATTTTTGACAAGGTATTTGCCGTTGCAGGTGCAATAAGTAAATAATCTGCCCACAAACCTAAATCTACGTGGCTATTCCACTGCTCGTTTTCTACATCGCCCTTTTCAAAAAAGGTGGAATAAACCGGATTTTTAGATAATGTGGAAAGTGTAAGCGGTGTGACAAAATCTTTGGCTGCAGGTGTCATAACAACCTTTACCTTCGCGCCTGATTTCACAAAAAGTCGTACTAGATGTGCTGTTTTATAAGCAGCAATACCGGCGGTAACGCCTAATAGTATTTTTTTACCGCTTAAAATGGACATCTATTTTTGAATTTCTTCTGGATTTCTATAATAAATTTTATCGTCTAACCATTCTTGTACAGCAATCGCTGTTGGTTTTGGTAATTTTTCATAAAATTTAGAAACCTCAATTTGTTCTTTATTTTCAAAAACTTCATCCAAACTATCCGTATACGTAGCAAACTCTTCTAATTTTTCAACCAATTCATTTTTTAAATCGATGCTAATTTGATCGGCTCTTTTCGCTATAATAGTAATCGCCTCATAAATATTGTTTGTTGGCGCTTCAATTTTATTTTTGTCGTATGTAACGGTTGTATTCGGTGCTTTTGTGTTTTTATAATCCATTAGTTTTGAGTTTTTATGACAGTTATAGCATTTAATTCATTGCTTAATTCATTAATCATTGCTTTAGTTTCCTCCAAATATGTTGAATTCGGGAAGTTTCGTTCAAATCTCTGATGCACTTTTATAGCTTCATTAATCCTTTCTTCCTTTTTTTGAACAATACTGTTGATTCCTAAATAATAAGCTGATTTAAATTTTATATACATCGCTTCTTCTTTAAATGAAGTGCCTAGATAGTCTGAAAGTAAATTATCAAAGGCAACCATAGCGGCTGTATAATCTTGGGTATGATAATATTGTTTGGCAATCTCAAAAGATTTCTTCTCCAATTTATACGTTAATTCCTTTATGTTTTTATTGGCATCTGGAACTTTATCTGAATCAGGAAATTTATAGATGAAAGATTGAAGCGAAGTTATGGCTTCTTTAGTGTCTTTTTGATCTAAGCTATAAATAGGTGAAGCCAAATAATAACTATAAGCCGACAAATAGGCGGCCTCTTCCACTTTTGAACTTTTCGGATAGCTTTTTACAAACTTATCAAAATAATAAGCTGCTAAACTATATTGTTTGGTGTTATAATGAGCTTGGGAAACCATATATTGAATACGCTCCATTTGAGGTTTTCCTTTATAACTTGGCGTTATTTTCTCAAACAATTGAATGGCTTTCGTGTACTGTTGTGCGTCATACATTTTAACGGCCATTTGATATTGTTCTTCACTGGTTCCTTTATTTAATGCTTTTTGGTATTCACTACAAGATGAAACACCCAAAGCGACTAATAAAATGAAAATATAAATCTTATTTTTTTGCATTTGGCAAAATTAGTTATTTATTATGGATTATTAAAATGATTTTTTTCTACCACGAAACCACAAAAATAACCAGCTTTTTGCATAATTTGTATCCAACAATCCTAATTGTTTGTTAATTCTTAGGCTGGTGGCGCAACAGAACTCACCACTGTAAGTCGCTTAATATCATTGTCAAACAAATATAAACCACCTTTATCGTCACCAATTAAGTTAATTTTATCTAAAATGGTTCTTGCTTGGGCCTCTTCTTCAATTTGCTCAGCAACATACCATTGTAAAAAGTTATGGGTTGCATAATCCTTTTCTTCCAAAGAAATATGCACCAATTCATTAATGCTTTGAGAAACAAAAACTTCATGTTCAAAAAGTATTTCAAACATGTTTTTAATAGAACCAAATTCCAATGCTGGCGCACTTAATTCAGAAACCATTGCATGACCCCCACGTTCATTAATATATTTAAAAAATTTAAGCATATGCATTCTTTCTTCATCAGATTGCCCATACATAAATTGAGAAATACCTTCCAATCCCTTTACTTCAGACCAGGAAGCCATAGCCAAATATATTTGTGAAGACTCTGCTTCAATTCTTATTTGCTTATTTAATACGGATTGCATTCTTTCAGATAACATAATTTTAAATTTTTAATATTGTTTTATAATAATTTCTTTACTGTAAAACCTAATAATTATCTGCAAAGTTAGTCATTTTTTGTTGTAAATCATAAGAAGCATTTACCAAAGGTAACCGCACATTTTCTGAGCAAATTCCATAATTTTTCAAAAGCGCTTTTATTCCTGCCGGATTTCCTTCTTCAAAAATATAATCTATACAATCCATCACCTTATAATGCAATGCATTCGCATTTGCAACATTGCCTTTTAATCCTTGCTGGATCATTTCTGAAAAATCTTTAGGTAAACCTTGTCCGATTACTGAAATTACACCTGAGCCTCCTGCCAAAACCATAGACAAAGCAATCATATCGTCACCAGAAATAACCATAAAATCTTTTGGTTTTTGCTGAATTAACCGCATTGCCTGCACAATATCCCCTGCCGCTTCTTTTACGGCAATAATGTTTTTAAAATCATTGGCCAATCTAATTACCGTATTTACCTCCACATTTTTAGCGGTTCTTCCCGGTACATTGTAAACGATAATTGGTAACGGACTTGCTTCTGAAATGGCTTTAAAATGTTGATAAATTCCTTCTTGGGTAGGTTTGTTATAATATGGTGAAACAGAAAGTATTGCTGAAAACGCCGATAAATCAGCGGTTTTAACTTCATTCACAACAGCCATGGTGTTGTTTCCTCCAATACCAATCACCAAAGGAAGACGACCATTATTGGCTTTAATGATGGTTGCTTTAACCTGTTCCTTCTCTTCAGAAGTTAACGTTGCTGGTTCGCCGGTTGTTCCCAAAACCACCAAATAATTTACCCCATTGTCAATTTGAAAGTTAACCAAACGTTTCAACCCTTCAAAATCTACCGATTTATCATCATTAAATGGCGTAACCAAAGCAACTCCAGTTCCTAACAATTCTTTCATCTGTTTAATCTTTATTTTTTTAGCGGTAACAGATGCTGTTCGCTATTAATCATTCCTCTATGTATCAAAATTTGATTTGCTCGTTTCATCTGTTTAATCTTTATTTTTTTAGCGGTAACAGATGCTGTTCGCTATTAATCATTCCTCTATGTATCAAAATTTGATTTGCTCGTTTCATCTGTTTAATCTTTATTTTTTTAGTGGTAATAGCTGCTGCCTACCTTCCTTTGGTAGGTAAATTCGCCATTAATCATTCCTTTGTGTATCAAAATTTGTTTTACTTCTTATTATTTTATTGTACAATCTTTAAAATGATTAAATACTTTATTAATTCCTTATGAAACAAATCAATCTCATCTGGCTCACATCGTATCATCAAATCATAGAGCCGTTTGTCCATGTCCGCAAAACCAACGCTAAATATGGCATTACATTGCAATAGTAGTATGTTCAGATAGACATTGTCAACTTTGCTATAATTAATTAACAAATCGTATTTATTTGTTAAAATATTTTTTAATTTTTCGTTGTCAATTTTACCGTACCAGCCAAAATCTTTTGGGGTAATAATATCGCCTGTCACAGTTTCCTTTTTCATTTTTTTTTGAAAAACAACTACTTTAATATCGCTTTCAGAAATTTTCAACATCGTTGCAAGTTCGCTTACAACAAGTTCTTTTACAACATTGTCATCTAAAAAAATAAGTACCTTTTTAACTTTCCCAAACGGACTTTTATGTTCGCTTTTAAGGAAGGTTGGTAACGTTTTTTTAAAAAAAATTTGATTGCTTTTTCGTTTAAATCCTGTAAAAATCATATATATTTACCATTCTGAAAACAAAATTAATTAAAATCATTAGTATAGCAACAATGAAAAAATTTATTATTTCATTTATTATAATTATTGCACTTTTCAGTTGCAAAAGCCAGCTCCCTCAACTGGTCAGGACAGAAGGAAAACAAACCAATATAAATGAGGCTATTGTAGCTGATGAAACCTTTGAAAACACCATTAAACCATATAGAGAAAAGGTTGAAAAAGAAATGACCACGGTTATTAGCTATACCCCAATAGATTTGTACAGAACAGATGGAGATTTAGAAAGCAGTTTGGGAAATTTGATGGCCGATTTGTGTTATGAAAGAGCAAATCCGGTATTTAATTCAAGAACCGGGAAAAATATCGATTTTGCCATGTTTAATTATGGCGGCATCAGGGCTGGGATTTCAAAAGGAAATATTACCATCGAAAGCACCTTTAATTTAATGCCTTTTGAAAACAGCTTGGTGGCTGTTGAACTCACTTCAGAAAAAATAAAGGAATTGGTAAATTACTTGATTTCCGAAAATAAAGCACAACCGCTTTCAAAACAGTTTAATTTAGTGCTTACTGATAATGGGTATAATTTAAAAATAAACAATGCCCCTATTGATAATTCAAAAACCTATATTGTGCTGACTTCCGATTATTTGCAAACCGGAGGCGATAATATGAATTTCTTTAAAGATCCAGTAAATATCCACAAACTTGATTATAAAATAAGAAATGCCATTATCGATTATTTTAAGGAAACCGATACCATTAAAGTTGCTTTGGACGGAAGATTTAGAAATGAAAAAACACTAAAGAATTAAGCAGATGAAGAGAAGAAATTTCATACAAAAATCGACTGTGGCAACTGCTTTTTTAACGCTTGGCGGTTTTTCATTGCAATCGTTTGCCGCAAAAAACACCAAACACATCACCATTTTACATACCAATGATGTGCACAGCCATATTGATCCATTTCCAAGTACTGACAGCAGATATCCAAATCAGGCCGGGGTTGCGAGGCGTGCAACTTTGGTTGAAGCCATTCGAAAAGAAAATCCGAACACCTTATTATTGGATGCCGGAGATATTTTTCAAGGAACCCCTTACTTTAATTTTTACGGTGGCGAATTGGAATTTAAATTGATGAGTATGTTGAAATATGATGCCGCAACCATAGGAAATCACGATTTCGACAACGGCATTGATGGATTATTTTCACAGTTGCCACATGCACAATTCGACTTTTTATCGGCCAATTACGACTTTAAAAACACGGTATTAAATTCCCACATAAAACCTTATAAAATTTTTATAAAAGATGACATTAAAATTGGCGTTTTTGGGTTGGGAGTTGAACTAGAAGGCTTGGTTGATCCAAAAATGTATAAAGAAACCTTGTATTTAGACCCAATTGAAATTGCGCAGGATATGAGTCGAATCTTAAAAGAAGACGAAAAATGCGATTTGGTAATTTGTCTGTCACATTTAGGTTATCATTACAAAAATGAAAAAATAAGCGATTTGGTTCTCGCTTCAAAAACCAAAAATATCGATTTAATTATTGGTGGCCATACCCACACTTTTTTGCCAAAACCAACTGTTACAAAAAATAGTGTTGGCGAAAATGTGCTGGTGAACCAGGTTGGTTGTTATGGAATTAATTTAGGAAGAATAGATTTTTATTTCGATAACAATAAAAATATAGCAAAAAAAGGAAAAAGTATTATCATTTAAAATATATATAGAAAAATGCGCATAGAAACCGATTTAAAATTAGGATTTACAGATGTTATGATCCGTCCAAAACGTTCAACACTAAATTCAAGATCCCTGGTTAGCTTAGATAGAGAATTTTCATTTTTACACAGCAAATATAAATGGAGTGGCGTTCCTATAATGGCAGCAAATATGGATACGGTTGGCACCTTTGAAATGGCAACCGCATTGATAAATCACAAATTATTTACAGCAATACACAAGCATTATTCTTTGCAACAGTGGAAAGAGTTTATGCTGACTGCTGACGAAAATATGACCAATTATATTGCGGTAAGTACAGGAATAGGAACGGCAGATTCAAAAAAATTAGCCGCCATATTTAACCAACACCCTGAACTTAAATTTATTTGCATTGATGTTGCCAATGGCTACTCTGAACATTTTGCGAATTTTGTAAAAAAAACACGAGAAAAATATCCCGATAAAATAATTATGGCCGGAAATGTAGTCACCGGCGAAATGGTTGAAGAGCTACTGTTGGCAGGGGCTGACATGATTAAAGTTGGTATTGGTCCTGGTTCTGTGTGTACAACCCGTGTTAAAACAGGCGTTGGTTACCCGCAATTGTCAGCCATTATTGAATGTGCTGATGCAGCGCACGGATTGGGAGGACAAATAGTTTCTGATGGAGGCTGTAAAATTCCAGGCGATGTGGCAAAAGCATTTGGCGGCGGCGCCGATTTTGTGATGTTGGGTGGTATGTTTGCCGGACATGCCGAAAGTGGCGGAAAAACTATTGAAATTAACGGCGAAAAATTCAAGCAATTTTATGGAATGAGTTCTGAAACCGCGATGAATAAACATGTGGGCGGCGTTGCAGATTACAGGGCTTCTGAAGGAAAAACTGTTGAAATTCCTTATCGTGGAGCTGTTGAAAATACCGTGCAGGATATTTTGGGCGGATTGCGTTCAACCTGTACTTATGTTGGCGCAATCAGGTTAAAAGAACTTACAAAAAGAACGACTTTTATACGTGTTCAAGAACAGCACAATCAAGTGTTTTCGAAATAAAGAATCTTTTAATACATTGAATTTTTGTAGAACATAATTATTTTCTCGTCTAACCGTAAAAATATTACTTTTATAGGCTTAAACTTTAATTTTAAAAAAAGGAAGCCGTCTCACTATTAAAATTTGAGGCGGTTTTTTATTTCTATTCAATTTTGGGTATTACTTTTATTTTTAAAAA
>DAIDMK010000051.1 GCA_027449025.1 Lutibacter sp.
TTCCTCTTCAGATTAATGAGCATATAATACAAATTATTTTTGTGAAATCCACCAACTATTTTTCAGTACATTACCGAAAATGAAAATAATAAAAATAAAGCTCCTTTAGATTCTCTGTAATTTTAAAACCAAGCCTTTTTATTGGTTTGATACATGTAAATAAATTCTTCATCAGATTTTGTGAGATAAACAATACCTTCAACAAATCCGATAATACTTGTTATCGCCCCACCAATACCGCAAGTTACTAAAGTAATTGCCAGCAAAATGACACCTTCATTTGTGTAGCCAAGCACAAATTTATGGATCCCGAATACACCGAATAAAATTCCCAATACACCTGCCAAAACTCTTTTGCTTTCCTGTCTGCTTTTTGGGATTATATTCCCATTATCGTCTAGTACCTCCATGGCTATATTTTTAGAATTATTAAATCACAATATTTTTAAGATAAAAAAGCAGCATCTTTTGGTTCCCAAAGTTCAATTTTATTGCCTTCCGGATCTAAAATCCAACCAAATTTTCCATAATCATATTCTTCTATTTCTCCAACTAAAACAACGCCTTCTTCTTTTAATTTGTTCAAAAGTAAGACCAAATCTTCAACCCTGTAATTAAACATAAAATCCTTTGTTGATGGAGAAAAATAAACGGTGTCACTTTTAAAAGGATTCCATTGTGTGCTCGCCGGTTTTCCGTTGTTGTCTTTCCACCAAAAGGTAGTTCCCCAATCATCAACATTAAAATCGAGGTTTTTTTTGTACCATTCTTTTAGCTTGGCAGGATCTTCCGATTTAAAGAAAAGTCCGCCAATGCCGGTAACTCTTTTAAACCTATTTTTAGTTGCTACCACTTCTTTTGAAAAAAACAATGCATCAACCTTATCAACAATAGTTTGTGCCAATTTCAACTTAGATTCAACCGTCCAACCTGCAATGTGGGGTGAAAGTAACACATTTTCTGAGTGAATTAAATAATCGAATGCTTCAGGGAAAGAATCGTTTTCAAATAAATTTTCGAAGGATAGTTTTTCATATTCCAACACATCCAAACAAGCACCCAATATCTTTTTTGTTTTCAGGCTTTCAACCAAATCATCGGTAACAACAGCAGAGCCTCGCGCAGTATTTATTAGGTAAAATGGTTTTTTAAAATTGCTGATAAACGGGGCGTTTATCATTTGATGTGAAAGTTTGTTAAACGGTGTATGCAAACTCAGAACATCAGTTTTTTCCTGTAGTTCTTTCAAAGTCACTTGCTTGCAATTTTCATCGCCAACACCCTCTTTTATGTCGTAACAAATAACCTCAACCTCAAAACCTTTTAACTTTTTGGCAAAGGCTTTCCCCATATTTCCATAACCGATAATGCCAACCGTTTTCCCTTCCAATTCAATTCCCCTGTTGGCTTCGCGCAGCCATTTTCCTTGTCGGATTTCGATATCTGCTTTTTTAAGGTTGTTAAACAAAGCTAAAATCATTCCCAGCGCATGTTCACCAACAGCGTTTCTGTTGCCCTCAGGTGCTGAAATTAACTGAATTCCTCTTTCTTCGGCATAATCAACATCAATACTTTCCAATCCGGCACCAACACGGGCAATAAACTTTAAGTTTGTGGCTTTGTCTAAAAAATGTTGGTTGATATTAAACCTACTTCGGATAACAATACCTTCATAATCGCTTATTTTTTCTTCAATTTGTTGTTTGGTAGAAGTATAATCTTCCTCGCAAACACAGCCCAGTTTCTCTAAACCAGACTGAAGAATCGGGTGATTGCTGTCTATAAGAAGTACCTTCATTTGTTGGAATTTTCAAGTTGTAAGTTATTAGTTATAAGTTTTTTTGCTTAAAGTTAAAAACACGTTCCTAACCACTTTTTAAGTAATATTTGATTTCGTCTATTCGCTATATTTTCTTTTCTGTAATTTCCCCTTTGGGGCTAGGAGGCTTTTAATACTGCTCCTCATCATTAGGAAAATCCCTGCTTTTAACATCGGCAATATAGTTTTCAAAAGCTTTGGTCATTTCGGTGTATAAATCCATATAACGACGTAAAAATCTTGGATGAAATTCGTGGGTCATTCCCAACATATCATGCGTAACCAGCACTTGCCCGTCCACGCCGTTTCCGGCACCAATACCAATTACTGGAATAGAAATATTTTCGGTAATTTTTTGGGCAAGTTTTGCGGGAACTTTTTCTAAAACCAAGGCAAAACAACCTAATTTCTCTAATAATAAAGCATCTTCCATCAATTTTTCAGCTTCTTCCTCTTCCTTGGCCCTAACCGTATAAGTACCAAATTTATAGATAGATTGGGGTGTTAATCCCAAATGCCCCATCACAGGAATTCCAGCTGTTAAAATTCTGGTTATAGATTCACTTATTTCGCTTCCACCTTCTAATTTCACTGCATGACCACCAGATTCCTTCATAATTCTAATAGAAGAATCCAAGGCGTTTTTAGAATTTCCCTGATAACTCCCAAAAGGCAAATCTACCACCACCAAACTTCTATGAATTGCCCTTACTACCGAACTTGCATGGTAAATCATTTGATCTAAGGTAATTGGCAAGGTAGTTTCGTGCCCAGCCATCACATTAGAAGCTGAATCGCCTACCAAAATAATATCGACTCCGGCATTGTCAATAATTTTCGCCATCGTATAATCATAAGCAGTAAGCATGGCAATTTTTTCGCCATTTTTTTTCATTTCCACCACGCTTTTAGTGGTAATTCTCTTATAATCTTTTTTTGCTGCAGACATCTTTTAGGTGTTTAAACTTATAAAAGGTAAAAGTAATGAAAAAACTGAGTTATATTTTATACTTTGCTGTTTTGACTATTTTATTGACTGAATTTTTATTAAAACTGCAAATTAAATCCTCGTTTACAATTAAATTTCAAATAAAAATTTGACAATAATCATTTTAAAATTATATTTACCTAATTTAATATAGAAATGCAGTGAAAAAAGAAGAAAACCCTGACAAATACACTCAAGAATTAGAAGAGAAAATATTTGATCTTAGCCTTAGGTTGAAAAGTATGACGAATGAGTTTAATAATGCCGTTGAAAGCAACTCAAAAATTATTAGTAAATTAAACCACAATTTAAAAAATCCGGTTGGGGTAATATTTTCATTTTCTGAAATGATGTTGGAAGATATTGATGATTACTCTACTGAGAAATTGAGAAAACACGTGCAAATTATTAAAAATTCGGCATCATTTTCATTGGCGCTTCTCGATACCATTTCAAAATATTCAAGGGTGAAATCACCAAATTTTGTCTTAAAAAGCCAACGTATCAATTATACTGAATTGTTATCGGTTCTTATAAATGAATTTAAATCGGAATCTTCCAAAAAGAATATTGATGTATCTGTTAAACTTTCGGAAAACGATATTTTTTTAACTGTTGATGGTCCCGAAATCTCACAAGCTTTAAATGTTATTTTAAACAATGCACTGCGATATTCCAATGAAAACTCAACCATAACCATAACTGTTACTGAACTTAAAAACACTATTGAAACAACCATAACCGACCAAGGAATTGGAATCTCTGAAACAGATTTACCAAATATTTTTGAAGAATTTTATGTGGTAAACACCTATTCCGCCGATAAACAAAAGTGTGTTGGTTTGGGTTTGGCGCTTGCCAAAAGGATTGTTGAACTCCATAACGGTAAAATTTCCGCAATAAGTACGTTAGAAAAAGGAACAAGTTTTAAAATTAGTCTACCTAAAGCGTAGTTTTCTCTCAAACAAGGTAAACGCCTTAATTTTAAATTTTTATAATAAAAAATAATTCGTATTTTTACAGTTAACCCCAATAAGTGAATGAAATATATGAATCCCAAAAATACCGTTCAAAAGGATACTATGAAAAATATTTCAGTAGTAGATAAAAAATACTTCACTTTTTTTGAAAACGCACCAATTTCACTTTGGATTGAAGATTTTTCAGAGATTAAAAAACATATAGACTCTCTTGTTAAAGAAAGCAATACCGATATTAAAACTTATATAACCAACAACCCTGATACACTTACAAAATTAGCTTCTTTAATAACTGTAAAAGACGTAAATATTGCTGCAATAAAGTTATACAACGCTAAAAGTAAAGAAGATTTATTAGGGAATTTACCTAAAGTATTTACTGAAAATTCCAATGCCGGATTCACTAAATTACTTATTGATATTTTATTGGGTAAAAAAGAAGCTGAAATAGAAAGTGTTAATAAAACTTTGGATGGTCATGAAATTAATACATTGGTTAAATTTAAGGTAATTGACGGCAGTGAAGAGACCCTTGAAAATGTAGTTGTATCTGTTGAAAATATTACAGAGCGGGTTCAAAATGAACAAAAATTTAATACGGCTAAAAACTTTTTGTCAAAAACCCTTACAAGTATTAAAGACGGTTTGGTGATATTGGATTGTGATTCGAAATACATTTATGTAAATCAAAAAGCGGCCAATTTGTTGGGGAAAAATATAGAAGAGCTCATAGGCAATCATATTTGGACCGAGTTTCCTGAAAAAGCAGGCGAAATATTTTATGACAATTACCAAAAAGCAATAGCAACAGGAAAACCAATTAGTTTTGAAAATTACTTTAAGTCTTGGGATAAATGGTTTGAAAACAGAATAATCCCATCCCATGAGGGAGTTCTCATGTTTTTCCATGAAACAACCGATAAAAAGGAAACAGAGAACCAAATAAAAGCGGCGTATAATATTATCAATAAAAGTAATTCAATAGCCATTTTATGTAAAAATGGATGGGATTTTCCGATAGAATTTGCTTCAGAGAATACCATTAATTTATTTGGGTATTCTCATACAGAACTTATAAAAGGAACGGTAAAATTACACCAACTTGTTTTTCCTGAAGATTTAAAATTGGTGAGCGAAACTTTTTTAAAATTATTAAAAAGAGAAAAATCAAATGAATTTAAATTTCAGCCTTTCCGAATTTTAACTAAAACTGGTGGTGTAAAATGGATTCAGGCCAACATGGACGTTGTTAGAAATAGCGACAAAGAAGTTACCCATATTCAGGGAATTTGTGAAGATATTACAGAACGCAAAAAGGTTGAAGAAGAGAACAGAAAACACTTATTAACAATAGAAAAAAGCGCAAATATTATTACCATAATAAATGCGAAAGGGGTTATTGAATTTATAAATCCAAAATTTACGGAAATATATGGTTTTACGAAAGAAGAAATTCTTGGAAAAATGTATAACATTTTAAAATCAGAAAAACAGTCCAAAGGATTATATACCCAAATGTGGAAATCTGTTGTTGGTGGAAATATTTGGCAAGGACAAATTCAAAATAAAGCCAAGAATGGTAAATTAATATGGGTACAACATACCATAACACCCGTAAAAAATGATTTTGGAAAGATTGTAAACTATATTACCATATCCGAAGATATTACAGAGCGTAAAAAGGCAGAAGATCTATTTTTTGAAAGTAATCAGCGCCTAAAAGACCAATTTAACCACACGCCATTAGCCTCCATAATTTGGGATGCTGATTTTAATGTATTGGAGTGGAATAATTCAGCGCAACGTATTTTTGGATATTCTGCTAAAGAAGCAATAGGACATAGTGTTAGAGAATTAATTACACCGCCAAATTTGGTACCTGAAATGAAAAAAATTCAGGAGGATATTCTTACTTTTAAGAACGGACACACAAGTACCAATAAAAATGTGACTAAAGCTGGTAATATTATTACTTGCGATTGGTATAACGTTACCTTAAAAGATGCCACAGGAAAGATAACCGGCGTAGCTTCCCTAGCTGAAGATATTTCAGAACGCATGCGTTCAAAAAAATTGCTCGAAAAATCAGAAAGAAAATATAGAGACCTCTTTGAAAAATCTATAGATGCAATTTTAATATTAAAAGACGGTTTTGTTGTAGACTGTAATGAAGCGGCTATTAATATGTATGGTTTTGACAGAAAAGAAATTTTAGGTTTCCGGCCATCACAACTTTCACCAGAAACACAATTCGATGGAGCCAGCTCTCTAGAAAAATCAGAAAAAATGATAAAGATTGCTTTGGAAAAAGGAAGCAATAGATTTAGATGGCACCACCATAATAAGGACGGGTATGTTTTTCCGGCTGAAGTAACCCTTACAAGAGTAAATGAAAATGAGGAAGGACTTACAATACATGCAGTAATAACTGATATTACAGAAAAGGCGAAAAATGAGGCGTTGGAAAATGTACTTTACAACATTTCTAAAGCGGCATTAACAACCAGTGATTTTAAGGAGTTTAGCTTGTTTGTAAGAAATGAATTGCAAAAAATAATTGACACCAGCAATTTCTATATCGCCATTTACAATGAAGAAACTGATATGATTTCAACCCCTGTTTTTGTGGATGATATTGAGGAAGTGGAAGAATTTTCAGCAAAAAATTCATTAACCGGTTATGTCATAAAATCCAAAAAACCCCTAATGCTTACCAAAGATGCTCATAAAGAGCTCATAAAAAATAAGGTGGTTGAATTAATTGGTGGACATGCTGAAATTTGGGTAGGTGTACCTTTGTTAATTCAAGAGAAATGTATTGGGGCAATTGTGGTGCAAAGTTATTTGGACGAAAATGCTTATAATGAAAATGATGTGCAATTATTAGAGTTTGTTGCCGATCAAATTAGCACCACTATTCAACGTAAAAAAGTTGAAAATGAATTAAACAGCGCTTTAGCCCAAGCACAGGAATCGGATAGGTTAAAATCGGCATTTTTGGCAAATATGAGCCACGAGATAAGAACACCTATGAACGGAATTATTGGATTTTCAGAACTCTGTCTGGACCAAAATATCACCAAAGACAAACAAAAGGAATATGCAAACATTGTGATTAAAAGCAGTAAAAGGCTACTTTCAATCGTAAACGATATTCTAGACATTTCAAAAATTGAGGCCGGTGCCGTGACACTGAACATAGAAAACGTTAATTTAAATAAAGTGCTCGATGAATTAGAAGCATTTTATAAACCTATTGCAAAGAAAAATAATATCTTATTAATTTGTGAAAGAGGACTTGAGAATTTTAAGAGCACTATTGAAACGGATAAAACAAAATTAAATCAGGTACTTACAAACCTGCTGTCAAATGCTTTTAAATTTACTGATGAGGGAAGTGTAACTTTTGGTTACCAATTAATTGAAAATAACCTGCAATTTTACGTAAAGGATACAGGAATTGGCGTTGATGATGATTTACATCATAAAATTTTCGACCGCTTTTCCCAAGGAAATCTGAACTTGAGCAAACAACATGTAGGAACAGGGCTGGGCTTAGCCATCACAAAAAAAATTATAGAATTGTTTCAAGGCGAAATTTGGCTAAATTCTAATCAACCTGGAACTACAATTTATTTTACGATACCTTATGTCAAGTCAAAAATACCTGTAATATCTACTGTTATTGATGAACAAAAACCAACAATCGATGTGAAAAATAAAGAAATAACTATTTTAGTGGCTGAAGATGAAGAATACAATATGATGTACATCAATGAATTATTCTCCTCAACAAATTTTAAGATTATAGAAGCAAATAATGGTAAAAAAGCATTGGAATTAGCGCTCTACCATACCGAAATTCAATTGGTGTTAATGGACATAAAAATGCCGGTGATGGATGGAAATGAGGCTATGAAAGAAATTAAAAAGTTAAGACCCTCACTTCCGATTATCGCACTTTCTGCTTTTGCCATGGAGTCTGATAAAACAAAGGCATTGGCGCTTGGGTTTGATGCTTATTTAACAAAACCATTGAACCGAAAATTATTGTTTGGACTTATTGAAAAATTTTCAAAAAAAAGGGAATAAGTGAATATTAACTGATAGTTAATAATTTTTTTGCGGAATTTAACTTAAAAATACCATTCGTAAATTTTCAAATAAAAACATTTTTAACGCGCCCAACTTCGCCTGTTTCCAACTGTACTTTTATGCCGTGTGGATGCGTTGATGCATTGGTGAGGATTTTTTTTACAATACCTTCGGTCAATTCGCTAGTTCGCTGGTGGTGCTTTTGCACAATTTCTACCATTTTTCCCAGTTGAATATTTTTTCTGATTGTTCCGCTTAATTTTTTGTTTTCCATGTTATTTTCAATCGTTTTTTAGAAAATGGAAATTTCCGTTTCCGTAGTAAACAATTCCAGAAATTTTATTCCTTTACTTGAATTTCCCTTTTTATTCAATCTCGGACTCCAAACAGCGATGCTGTATTTATGTGGGAGAATAGCAACAATACCACCGCCAACGCCACTTTTTCCTGGCAAGCCTACTTTAAATGAAAATTCTCCGGCTTCATCATAAAATCCGCAGGTTTGCATAATGGCATTTACACGTTTAGACTTGCTTATGCTAATCACTCTTTCATTTGTGTAGGGATTAACACCGTAAGCCGCAAGAAAAAGAAAAGTGCCAGAAAGCTCTTTACACGTCATTTCAATGGAGCATAAATTGAAATAAAAATCCAGCACCACATCAATATCATTTTTAATGTTTCCAAAGGATTTCATCAAATTGACTAAAGCTGCATTTCTATGTCCTGTTAATTTCTCCGATTCTGCAATTCTTGGACAATAATCAATGTTGGGATTTCCAGAAATGCTTCTTACAAAAGCAATAAATTCGTCTTTCGGATTTTTAAGGTGGCTCACCAAAATATCTGAAATGACCAAGGCACCCGAATTTATAAGTGGATTTCGCGGTATTCCCAAATTAAATTCCAGCTGAAACAGCGAATTAAAAGATGTTCCAGAAGGTTCCACACCAACCCTTTCCCACAATTTTTCACCTTCCAGTTTGTACGCCAGCACCAACGACAAAACTTTGGCAATACTTTGAATGGAAAACTTTTCCTCAGCATCGCCAAACTGATAATGCTGATGATTGATGGTGGTTAAATGAACGCCGAATTTTGAAGGATCAACATTGCCCAGCTCAGAAATATAGGTGGCAACTTTGCCTAAATCTTCCGTTTTATTTAGCGCTCTATTTATTTTTGAAAATATTTTATTGTAGTTCATAGATTGTTGAAAGGTTAAAATGTTGCAAAGTTGAAAGTTATTAATCAAACAAAAGAATATAGAAAAAATAAAGTGCTATTTTAGTGGAAATCAATTATTTATCACATTTTTTCTTTATAGATGACTGTCTATTTAATATAAAATCTAATCATTCGTAATTGTCCTAAAGACATAATTGTATAAATTAACCGCAAAAGTAGCTTTTAACTTTTAACTTTGAGCTTTCACTTTTTTTGTATATGCACATCCATTTGTGGAAAAGGAATACTGATGTTATTCTCAATAAATTTTCTATTAATTATTTTTCTGATGTCACTTTTTTCCTTTTCAATTCTAAAAATATTTTCGCTAAAAAATAAAATTTGAAAGTCCAGAGACGAGTTTCCAAAATCACAAAAGCGAATATCTACCAAATTTTTGTCTGTGATATCTGTATGTTCCATAGTACTTTCTTTAAGTATTTTCATCACCAAATCAACATCACTGCCATAAGCTACGCCCACATTTATTTTAAATCGTGTTTTTTTTGATTGATGGCTCCAATTAATCACTTTATTGGTGGTGATTAATGAGTTTGGAATTATAATAGTAATCTCATCTCTGTTCGTGCCTGTAGATGTTCGTAAACCAATTTCTTGAATCCGTACAATATCTCCGTCAATTTCTAATATATCCTCCACTTTTATCGATCTTTCAGAGAGTAATATGATGCCTGATATTACATCGTTAAATGTTTGCTGCAGTCCCAAGCCAATACCCACCAACAATGCTGCAGAACCCGCAATCAATACCGTAATTTTTACCCCAATAGTTTCCAGTATATAAGCAAAGGCAATCACCCAAACTACATATTTAATAATTTGAAACAAAGCATAGGTATTTCCCAAATCCTGACCTTTTAGCTTTTGTTTGTTAAATATCGTTATTTTAATGAGCCATAAAATCATTTTGGTAATTACAAAAACAGCCAGTATGACCGCTATTGTATAAACCTTCAAGCTATATTCGTCTATACGAAACAATTCAAATTCTAAAAATTCACGTACTATTTCAAAAGTATTTTTTATCATTTTTAGCGATGATTTAATTCTGTATAAATTTATAACAATATATTTTGTTTTTAGCCCATTGGAAAGTTGAAATTTTTTGAAGGGGAACCAAATAGTCTTTATAATAAAGAAACAACTAATATTTATATGTTTTTTTCATTTTAGCCCTAAGTTTTAAGTACTTTAGCGACATCAAAATAAAATGATGTTAACATCCCATTTAGGCGAACTTTTTGCCTTATTGACAGCGGTTTTTTGGACCACCACCAGTTTATCTTTTCAGCAAGCAACCAGAAGAGCAGGCTCATTGTCTGTCAACGTGTTGCGTTTAATCATTGCTTTTTGTATTTATGCCTTAATTTCCTATTTCTCCAGAGGAATGTTTTTGCCCTTTGACGCTACTGCCCATCAATGGATTTGGATGTCAATTTCAGGATTGGTGGGGTTTGTGTTTGGAGATTATTTTCTGTTTAAATCCTATGAATTAATCAGCGCAAGAATCTCCATGTTATTGATGTCATTGAGCGCGCCAATTGCCGCTTATTTAGGCTGGTTTATTTTAGGAGAAACCATGAATTTCCTTTCCTTGATAGCGATGTTTATTACCATTTTTGGAATTATGCTGGTTATTACAGAAAAAAAGAAATTGGATGATGAAAAATTAGGGGTAAAAAACAAGAAAATTCAATTTTCCTTTTCGCCAAAAGGAATGTTATTTGCCTTTTTGGGGTCTCTAGGACAAGCGTTGGGCTTGGTTTTGAGCAAGTATGGAATGGGTGATTACAATGTTTTTGCGGCAACCCAAATTAGAATTATTGCGGGAACTATTGGCTTTATCCTGCTAATTTCAATGATCAAACGGTGGCCAAAAGTAAAGCAAGCCGTATCCGATACTATTTCCATGAAATTTATTGTAATTGGTTCTATATTTGGTCCGTTTTTAGGGGTTTATGCCTCCTTGTTGGCCGTAAAATACACAACAGTCGGTATTGCTTCAACCATTATGGCTATTATACCCGTTTTAATTATTCCGCCTGCCATTTTACTATACAAAGAAAAAGTGACCATAAAAGAAGTTATTGGGGCTTTTATTGCATTGGGCGGTATTGTATTGTTTTTCATTAAATAAACCAATGCCATTTATCAGCTGGTCAAATTCGGAAATTTAATACCAAATTAGGTAAAATAGTATGGCTCACAATAAATTATTATATTTAACAAACTGCGGATGTAATTATTTATGGTAATTTTGTGCGCTTTTTTCAACTATATTTTAACAAACAAAACACATCAATCAATTGAAGCTACTAAACAACATAAAACTGTATTTGATTCGAAATTTCAGTTTTAAAAACTATACCAAAAGAAACTGGATTCGTTTTTTTATAAAAGGAAGTTTGGCGCTTGGCGTTTTGTTTGCAATTTTTATGATTTTCGTTTATTTTGGCTTGTTTGGAAGAGTTCCCACCAGTAAAGAGGTAAAACTTTTTAGAAATATGGAAGCTTCAGAAGTTTATTCTTCTGACAATGTATTGCTTTATCGCTTTGACAAAGAAAACCGCATAAATATTCCTTTCGATTCCATTCCAAAACATGTGGTTCAAGCGCTTATATCGTCAGAAGATTCTCGTTTTTATGAGCATTCTGGTGTCGATTTAAAAAGTTTGATGCGCGTCCTTGTAAAAACGGTGATTCTTAGAGATAAAAGCTCGGGAGGCGGGAGTACCATTTCGCAACAATTGGTAAAAAACTATTTTCCCCGAAAATCCTATTGGATTTTTTCAACCCCCATTAACAAGTTCGAAGAAATGGTTGCTGCCTATAAACTGGAAAATCATTTTACAAAGGAACAAATTATTGAATTTTATTTTAACACTGTTCCTTTTGGCGATACAGCTTTCGGTATTGAAAGTGCCTCCCAGCGTTTTTTTAGCACTTCAACTTCTAAGTTAACTATTGAACAGGGCGCTGTTTTGATTGGGATGTTAAAAGCAACTTATACCTATAATCCTATAAAGTTTCCTGAAGCTTCCAAAAACAGAAGAGATATTGTTTTAAATTTAATGAGTCAGGAAAAATATATTTCTGAAAAATATAAAGATTCTGTTACAGCCATTCCTTTGCTTACAAAACAAAAGCGACTCACCCGCCATCAGGGAAAAGCCAAGTATTTTACAGAGTATGTGCGTTTAATGATGAACGATTGGTTAGAAAATAACAGAAAATCAAGCGGAAAAGCATATGATTTATATAAAGACGGACTTAAAATTTACACATCTTTAAATTTTGCTATGCAGCAATATGCCGAAAAGGCTGTGGCAAAAAGATTAAAAATTTTACAGTATGAATTTGACCGCCAGTGGGGCGATGAAGATCCGTGGAAAGATGCGCCAATCGTTTTAACAAATGCCATCAAAAACGCTGGAAGATATAAAGCATTAAAAAAAGCTGGCTTGTCGGAGTCAATGATTCAAGACAGCCTGAACCAACCCGTCAAAATGAAAATTTTCTCGCACGACGGCGACAGAAACGTAAGCATGTCGCCCTTAGATTCCATAAAAAATTCGTTGCGATTTTTGCATGCTGGTTTTATTGCCATGGAACCAAAAACCGGACATATTAAAGCCTATGTTGGCGGTATCGATGAAGATTTTTTTCAGTATGACCACGCAACCACCAAAAGACAAGTTGGAAGTACATTTAAACCATTTGTTTTTGCCGCAGCTATAGAAAATGGTGTTTCTCCCTGTGATATGTACCCAAACATCTTGATAAAATATCCGCAATACGAAGACTGGGAACCTAAAAATTCCGATTATATTTATGGCGGCGAATTTAGTGTTTGGGGCGCATTGGCAGCTTCTGTAAATACGGTGACAGTGCAACTTATGGAAAAAGTTGGCTTGTCTAAAATTATCAATTTAGCCAAAAATATGGGTATAGAAACCGAACTTCCTCCAGTTCCTTCTTTGTCTTTGGGCACCGCCGAACTTTCTTTATTGGAAATGGTGAGAGCCTATACCACATTTCCAAATTACGGGAAACCAATGCATGAAGTAATCCTTCTTAAAATTGTGGACAGAGAGGGAAAATTGTTAAATACTTTACCCGTAAAAGAAACCAAACAAGTCTTTTCAGAAAAAACGGGGGTGATTATGGTCGAAATGCTCAAACGTGTGGTTTTCCAAGGAATTTCAGCGCCAATAAGGTACGATTTTCAATTGTTTGGCGACATAGGTGGCAAAACCGGAACTTCGCAATCGCAAGCCGATGGTTGGTTTGTCGGATTTACTTCAAACTTGGTAACTGGCGCTTGGGTTGGTGCAGAAAATCCGGCAATTCATTTTAAAACCATGGAATTGGGTCAGGCATCGCATACCGCACTTCCCATCAATGGCGAGTTTTTAAGGATGTTAAATAAAGATGTTTCCTTTCAATATTATTTAAAGCAAGATTTTAAAATACCATCAAAAGATGTGTTGAAACTTTTCGACTGCAATTCGCGAAAAGATGTGCCACGTCCTGTAAAAGACACTATTGTTGAGATGGTCATCGATTCTTTAAACGTCGAAAGCCCCATCATCGCTAAGGATAGCATTGCCATTGAGCAGTAAAAGTAGCAATTTACTTTAAAAAATATTTTTGGCGTTCCCGCAAGGGTCGCGCCATTCGTTTCAATCTTTTTTTCGGTAAAAACCTCAAAAAAGGATTTCCACTGCTGTCGCTAACGCGGTTTTAATTCATAATGAAAAAAGAAATATTAAAGTTCTTCTTGCCCTTTGCGTATTTTCTTTGTGAAATTTGCCGTTAAAAAACTTGGGTTTTGTGTTTGTAGTTTAGACTTTTGTTGCTTTTTTTAGCAGAACTTCCGCTTCCATCCCGATAGATTCTGCGATCCAGCTTTCTATAATACCAGCAATCCGTGTGCTCGTAAACTGTTGATAGGTTTCGAATACCAAAACAACTCAAAATCCCCAAAATGGGTTTCATAATCCGATTTTAATTGGCCAAAAGTGAGTTGTTCGTTATGGTAAACGGACAAGCGTTCTAAAACAGCCAAAAACCATTCGCCGTGTTCTTTTTCCATTTGTACCTCAATATTGCCTGTTTTATCGTGAAAATTAAGTTGAAGCAGTTGCTTCGATTTTCCTTTTTTAGATTTTGTGAATTCAGAAATCAATGGCGTTTTTCCCAACCAAATTATTTTTGCCGAAGGTTTTACCATCAAATAAAGCTCAGACGCCAAGCATTGTTGCATGAAATTATTTTTGATACTGGTTTTCGGAATTTTAAAATCGAACCAATCTTGTAAGGGCAAATCAAAACCCACGCCGTGCATAAAATTGAAAATGGATTTCTTTAATCCGAAACTAAATTTAGCGTGATTAATTTGTGTTTTGTCTTTAAACTGAATATCATTATTGGCAAAAGTGATTTCCTTATAATCGGGAAAAATGCCGTATTCCGCAGGATTTAAACCAATCGGGCTGTGTGTTGTCAACGAAAACTGGTGCCAAAATCCCGATTTTATAGTGCCCAATTCAAACAATTGCCGCACCATTTCCAAACTATCAATCGTTTCTTGAATCGTTTGTGTTGGAAAACCATACATTAAATACGCATGAACCATAATACCAGCATTGGTGAAATTGTTGGTCACCTGGGCCACTTGCTCCAACGTTACCCCTTTTTTAATCATTCCCAGCAATCGGTCGGAGGCCACTTCAATTCCACCCGAAACTGCAATACAGCCCGATGCTTTTAACAAAACACAAAGATCTTTGGTGAAACTTTTCTCGAATCGAATATTCGTCCACCACGTCACAATAATTTTTCTTCTGATAATCTCGATAGCCAAAGCTCGCATCAAGGCGGGAGGCGCCGCTTCATCTACAAAATGAAAGCCCTTTTCACCTGTTTGCGCAATAATTTCTTCCAAGCGATCCACCAACAATTTTGCGGCGATGGGTTCGTATAGTTTAATATAATCGAGAGAAATATCGCAAAAAGTGCATTTTCCCCAGTAGCAGCCGTGCGCCATGGTGAGTTTGTTCCAACGGCCATCGCTCCACAAACTATGCATAGGATTAGCGATTTCTATAACGGAAATATAAGCTGAAAGCAACAAATCGGCATAATTGGGCGTACCTACATCAACTTGTTTGTAATCATTTTTAACAGATAAATTGTTGTAAACCACTTTTCCGTTTTCCTTCAAAAAAGTTCTTTTGAGTTTGTTAAAATCTGGATTTTCTGGAGAAGGATGCAACACATTCGATAGCAATAATTCAACTGGTAATTCGCCATCATCTAAGGTAATAAAATCGAAAAAGTCAAAAACACGAACATCTGAAACGCTTCGCAATTCTGTATTTGGGAATCCGCCGCCCATGCCAACTTTAATTTCAGGATAATTTTTTTTGATGAATTGCGCACACCTGAATGCACTGTACAAATTGCCGGGAAAAGGCACTGAAAAACAAACCAGTTTAGGCTGAAGGACTTTTAGTTTTGTATCCAAAATTTTAAGTGTGATGCCATCAATAACCGTAATTTGTTTTTGCAGATTTTCATACAACTCATTAAAATTATTGGCGCTTTGTCCCAATCTTTCGGCATAACGGCTAAAACCAAAATTTTCGTCGATGCATTCCACAATAAAATCGGATAAATCTTCTAGGTATAATGTCGCCAAGTGTTTGGCTTGATCCTGAATTCCCATATTACCAAAAGCCCATTCCAAGTCATCAAGTTCAGCAAATCGAGAAGCTTCCGGAAGAAAATTAGAAGTGCAAATTTGCCTGGCAATTGTCTGATTTTTTCCCTGTAAAAAACCAATTACATCAGTAATGGTTTTTAAATATTCGTCTTTCAACGCATAAATTCGCAGTGCATTTTCAGAGGTAATTTTGTCATTTTTATCCGCAAAATTGAAGAGTCGACGCAGACTTTCCTTAGAAAAAAGATCCAGAATCACTTCAATACCCAAATCCATTTGAAAGGAACTGATGTTTTTTGTATTCAAAAACCCTTTCAAATAAGCCGTGGCGGGATATGGCGTATTTAATTGGGTAAAAGGAGGCGTAATCAGTAAAATATCTTTCAAAATAAATTGTTTGAAGCTGTTAGAGTATCATTAATTAGAACCCGAATCGCCAATTTGGCAACCTGTTTTTAACCAATGCTAAATATAGGGAAATTGTTGATTCCGAAGGTGCGGGAAGAAAATTGATTATAAAACAAAAAATGAAAATTAGATTGTTTTTATCATAGGTATTGATAGCTTCCAACTTTTTCTTATCCTTAACCCCTATCCGGCAGGCAGGCAAGCTTTTCCGTCTCGTGGATTCGATACTTCAATTATTTGATATTTTTTTAAATAATGAAGACTGCTTATTTGATAAATTGCTTTTATAACGGACAGGTCGCAACCTGTCTCTACTTCTAATATTTAACTTTTAACCTTTAATATTAATACGCTCTTTTATCGCTTCCCTCATAAAAATTAATGAAGGCATCATTTACCACGCGGTTTCCACCGGGAGTTGGATAATCGCCCGTAAAATACCAATCGCCTAAATGGTTCGGACAAGCGATGTGCAAATTTTCAACCGATTGGAAGATGATTTCAACTTCTGCATTAATTTCCTGAGTTTTTAACATTTCTGCAATTTTATCGGAAATTTGCTCATCGGTAAACTGGTCGTAAATAGCTTTTACCTCGTTTTTTAATTCCATATCTTCCAAATGTTTTTGGCTAAGGCAATTTACATAAACCTCCTTAATGATATGTGCTTGGTTGGTTTCATTTAACAATTCCAACGCCGCCCTAAAAGCGATAAAATCGCCCAATTTTGCCATGTCAATTCCGTAACAATCGGGATATCGGATTTGAGGCGCTGAGGAAACCACGATAATTTTATTAGGATTTAAGCGGTCTAAAATTCGTATAATGCTTTTCTTTAAGGTTGTTCCCCGCACTATACTGTCGTCAATAATCACCAAATTATCGGTTGGTTTTACTATGCCATAAGTAACATCATAAATATGCGCCACCAAATCGTCTCTACTGGTGTCATCGGCAATGAAGGTTCTCAGTTTTGCATCTTTAATGGCCAGTTTTTCAAAGCGCGGGATTTCTGCCAATATTTCAGTTACTTTTTCGGCTGATAAACTGCGTTGCCCTTTTAAAATAGCGGCTGTTTTTTGTACATTTAAAAAATCGACAGCTGCTTCGCGCAGACCGTAAAAAGAAGTTTCGGCAGTATTTGGAATGTAAGAGAAAACCGTGTTTTTTAAATCGTTTTTTATTTTTTCCAAAATTTGCGGAAGAACCAATTTTCCTAAATTTTTTCGCTCGGTATAAATGCTGGCATCACTTCCCCTTGAGAAATAAATGCGCTCAAAAGAACAAGCCTTTTCTTGCAGCGGTTCCTTGATTTTGGACATAGAAATTTTACCGCTTCTCTTTATGATTAGGGCGTGACCTCTGTCTATTTCTTTAACGTCCTCTATGGCTACATTAAAAACAGTTTGAATGGCAGGTCGTTCCGAAGCAACTACCACCACCTCATCATCTATATAATAAAACGCAGGGCGAATTCCTGATGGATCGCGCAACACAAATGCATCGCCGTGACCTAATAAACCAGCCATTGCATAGCCACCGTCCCAATTTTTAGCTGATCTTTTTAATATTTTTTTGAGGTTGATGCGTTCTTCAATCATAGGAGAAGCTTCCTTTTTTGTAACGCCAAATTCCTTTTTGATTTTTTCATACAATTTGGCAACCTCATCATCAATAAAATGACCTATTTTTTCCATCACAGTTACCGTGTCGGTCATTTCTTTAGGATGCTGCCCAATGTCAACCAAGTCGTTAAACAAGCGCTTAGAATTTGTCATGTTGAAGTTTCCGGCAACAATCAAGCTTTTGTGCATCCAGTTGCTTTGGCGTAAAAATGGGTGAACGCTTTCAATACTATTTTTACCAAAAGTACCATAACGCACGTGTCCTAAATACAAATTTCCAATATATGGCGCATTGTTTAGCTGCCATTGCACATCATTAATTTTATCGGGAAATTCGAGATTTAAATTGTTTAATCGGCCGTTAATTTGGTCGAAAATGTCTTGAATTGGCTGGTCTTCATTGGAGCGAATACGGCTAATATATCTTGTTCCTGGCGCTACATTAAATTTTATGCTTGCCAAACCCGCACCATCTTGTCCGCGATTGTGCTGTTTTTCCATCAACAAATACATTTTGTTTAAGCCATAAAAAGCTGTCCCATATTTGTCTTTATAATATTGCAGAGGTTTTAATAATCGCACCATTGCAATTCCACATTCGTGTTTAATAGCATCGCTCATAGTAGTAGTATTATATTATGAATTCCATAAAAAAATTCCGCACACAAGCGGAATTCATTTTAACTTAATTCAATATCAAATTGAGTTAGTTGTTTAAATTGCAATAATCTTTTTTGAATTTCTTCGGGTGATAAATTTTCCATGCGCTCGGTACCAAATTTCTCCACACAAAATGAAGCCAGGTTAGAGCCCGCAATTACGGCACGTTTCATATTTTCGAAAGAAATATCTCCAGTTTTTGTAATGTGCCCAATAAATCCGCCGGCAAAAGTATCTCCTGCTCCGGTTGGATCAAAAACTTCTTCCAAGGGCAATGCTGGTGCAAAAAACACATTGTCGTCATTAAACAACAAAGCGCCGTGTTCACCTTTTTTAATCACCACATATTTTGGTCCCATTTCTTGAATTTTATGTGCGGCTTTTACCAAAGAATATTCGCCGGATAGTTGGCGTGCTTCTTCATCATTGATGGTAATCACATCTATTTTTGCAATCACTTCCATCAACTCGTTCCAGGTTTTGTCCATCCAAAAATTCATCGTGTCCAATACCACCAACTTTGGACGAACGGGAATTTGTTTGATGACTGCCATTTGAACGGCAGGGTGTAAATTTCCCAAAAGTAAATAATCGGTATTTATAAAATTTTCAGGAATAATAGGCTTAAAATTTGCCAAAACATTTAAGTCGGTAATTAAGGTATCTCTCGAATTTAAGTCGTTGTGGTATTTGCCGCTCCAAAAAAAGGTTTTTTCATTCTCAATAATTTCAATACCATCAGTATTTATATTTCTGAGATTTAATTTTTCTAAATATTTCTTTGATAGTCATTTTTTAAACTTATTTTTGCAAAAGTAAACACATCTATATTCTAAAAAAAATATTAGACA
>DAIDMK010000052.1 GCA_027449025.1 Lutibacter sp.
TAAATGGAATATTTATATATATTGTGCTTTTTAAAAAGAGACTATGATTACAAAATTAAAATTTGAAATTGAATTCCAAATACAGGCTTCACCTCATATGTTATACCAATATTTTGGCACCCCTTCTGGTCTTGCAGAATGGTTTGCGGATAATGTAAACTCCAGAGGAGAAGTATATACTTTTATTTGGAATGAGTCGGAAGAAAAAGCAAAGGTGTTGCAAGAGCGTCCAGATGAAAAAATTAAATTTAAGTGGCTTAATGATGGTGAAGATAAAACTTTTTTTGAGTTTAGGATTGAAGTGGATGAAATTACAAAAGATGTCTCTTTAATTGTAACTGATTTCGCTGAAGAAGATGAAATTGAAGATGCTAAAATGTTTTGGGAAAGCCAAATTGATGAACTTAAACGCACTATTGGTGCTTAAAAAATAAATGAGTCGAAAAAACCTTGAATACCTTCAAGGTTTTTTTTATGTAATTTTGCCTCCAAATATTTTATGATATGATCAATTTTAATGGCAGCTTGCTGGATAAATCAAAGGCAATTTTATATTCAAATAACAGGGCTTTTAATTATGGAGATGCACTATTTGAAACACTTAAAATTGAGAATTCAAAAATAAATTTTTTAGAAGATCACTATTTTAGGCTGATGGCATCTATGAGAATGTTGCGTCTGGAAATTCCTATGAATTTTACTATGGAATTTTTTGAAGCAGAATTGCTTAAAACTGCAGAACAAAATAAATTGGAAAGTGCTCGGATTCGATTTACGGTTTTTAGAAAAGAAGGAGGGCTTTACAACCCAACAAGCAATCAAATTGATTATTTAATAGTTGCATCACCGTTAACTATTTTGGTGAAAGGCACCTACCTTGTCGATATATTTAAGGATTATTACCTGAATTCCGATATTTTATCAACCATTAAAACAACAAATAAAATAACCAATGTTTTAGCAAGTATTTATGCTTCGGAAAATGGCTTTGACAACTGTATTTTGGTGAATGAAAGAAAACAGGTAGTTGAAGCAATCAATGGAAATATTTTTTTGGTAAAAGGATCAAAAATTAAAACACCTCCTATTACCGAAGGTTGCATAAAAGGAGTCATTAGAAAACAAATACTTGAAATAGTTTCAAAAAGTGATGATTATACCATCGAAGAAGTTGA
This sequence comes from Lutibacter sp., assembly GCA_027449025.1. Classification (GTDB taxonomy): domain Bacteria; phylum Bacteroidota; class Bacteroidia; order Flavobacteriales; family Flavobacteriaceae; genus Lutibacter. The sequence continues at coordinate 1,176 of DAIDMK010000052.1, forward strand.
AATTTCTCCTTTTGAGCTGCAAAAAGCGGATGAGATTTTTATTACAAATTCAATTATTGGTATTCAGCCGATAACACAATATAAAAAATATAAATTTAACACTGAAGTTTCAAAAGACTTGACCCTTGCCTTAAGCAAGTTAATTTAAGGTCGGATTTTTAGGTGCATTTGCCCAGATTTGATATTCCCCACCAAAATCCATCAATTGATTCTTCCACAAAGTGGCACTGTTTACCTGCAATAAATTTGGATAATTATTTTCTGTGACCACCCATGAAGATTCATTCAGTTCTTCTTTCAATTGATCAACAGACCAACCAGAATAACCTAAGAAAAAACGAATGTCGGTAGCTTTTAAGGCATGGCTATTCAATAAATCATTTAAAATTTCAAAATCTCCTCCCCAATACATTTTTTTATCAATTTGAATGCTCTTAGGAATTAAATCGGGTAAATTATGAATGAAATAAAGGTTTTCTTGTTCAACAGGACCACCACTGTAGATTTTAAAATCACAATTAATTTCAGGAATTAAATCGTTCAAAACAAATTTAGTGGGTCTGTTTAGAATAAATCCAATACACCCATCTTCCCCATGTTCCGTTAAATAAATGACCGACCTGTTAAATGCTTTGTCATTTAAAATAGAAGGCTCTGCAACCAGTAATCTGCCTTTTGATGGATTTTTTATTAGCATAATAGTAGTAATGAATTCTTAAATGTAATAAAAAAATTTAATAAAAAAAACTCTCTAAGCATTTTTAGAGAGTTTAGTGTTATAAGAAATAATTCTTACATATTAGTTTACAGCATCGCTAAGCCCAGCTCCTGCTTTAAATTTTACAACGTTTTTTGCTGCAATTTTAATTGTTTTTCCAGTTTGAGGATTTCTTCCTTCTCTTGCTGCTCTTTTAGATACAGACCAAGTTCCCCATCCAACTAAAGCTACTTTACCTCCTTTTTTAAGAGCGCCTGTTACATTTCCTGTTAATGATTCTAAAGCTGCTTTTGCAGCTGCTTTTGTGATACCGGCATCAGCTGCCATTGCATCAATTAAATCTGATTTGTTCATAAATTTAAATATTAAATTAATTGGTTAAACACAATTTGCTACTAAATAGCTTAACAAAGTTATACGGAATAAGGGTTTGTGCAAGTTTTTGCTAAAAAAAATGGCGTTTTTGTTGATAAATAATGGTAAATGTTAATAACCTTAGACGTTATTGGGAAAATATGTCTGAAACCCTATAAAAATAGGGGGTTTATTGCATGTGTGCATTCTCCTGAAATCGGAAGCCGTTTAACAAACTTTTACTGTCCATTTGTTTTTTTCCAGCGAGCTGTAAACTTTCCAGAATGATGTATCCTCCATTAACAGCGACTTTAATTTCATTTTTGGAAGTAATTAGGGTTCCGTTTTTATATTGGTGTGATTTAAATTCCTTTTTTACATTGTAAATTTTAACTTTAATTTCTTCATTGCTATTTACTAAAGTTGTCCAGGCAGCAGGATAAGGATTTAAACCTCTTATTAAATTGAAGGTATTGCCTAAAGTGTCATTCCAATTTATTTTGCACGTTTCAGTAAATATTTTTGGTGCTGATTTTTCTTCAATTTCGGGTTGCCTTATTGTTTTTACTGTTCCTTTTTCAATTTGCTGAACCGTTTTTACTACCAATCTACTTCCAACTTCCATCAATTTATCATGCAATTCACCTAAGGCTTCATCATCACCAATGGCAACTTCTTCCTGTAAAATAATGTTTCCGGTATCAATTTTTTCATCAATAAAAAAAGTGGTGACTCCGGTTTTAGTTTCGCCGTTAATGATAGCCCAATTAATAGGTGCTGCACCCCTGTAATTTGGCAATAGTGATGCATGCAGATTAAATGTACCATATTCCGGAAGTTGCCAAACGGCTTTTGGGAGCATTCTAAAAGCAACAATAATTTGTAAATTGGCATTTAAACTTTTTAAGCTGTCAATAAATTCTTCACTTTTTAAATTGTTGGGCTGTAAAATAGTTAGGTTATGGATCAAGGCATACTTTTTCACTGCTGATTGTTGCATTTTTTGTCCCCTTCCGGCTGGTTTATCAGGTGCAGTAACTACACCAACCACATTAAATTTTGCTTCTACAAGGGCGTTTAAGGTCGCAACAGCAAAATCTGGTGTTCCCATAAATACAATGCGTAAATCTCTCATTAAATAGTGCGTTTAAATTTATTTTGCGAAGTTATCGTTATTTTATTTTTTTCAAGTAATATTTTCAATGAATTTAAAATTTCGGCTTCTGGGTAATCTAACAATACCACCAATTCCTGAGAAGAAACTACGCGATCTTTTAGCAATTCCATGATTTGATCTAAAATGGTTTGTATTGAATTTTTTACTGTTTTTTTTGCCATGCAATTATCACAGGTTCCGCATGCCTCCGTTGTAACTTGGTTAAAATAGGAAAGAAATTGAAGTGTTCGACATGTTTTTGTGTTTTCAATATAAGAAATTACAGCTTTTAGTTTTTCTGACTTTAGATTATTTTGTTTCTCAATATTTTTTGAAATGCGGTTGATGGTGTAATTATCATCCCTCGCTATTAAAAATGAAAGCCGAGAGGTTGTGTTTTCATAACTATAATGTACAACGCCATTGCTATGCAATTCCTTGAGTTGCTTAATTACTTCATTTTTTGAACAATTTAATTTTTTGGAAAGTTTATATTCATTAACAATGGTATAATGCTCAAAAATGCCACCATAACTGCGCAATATGAGTTTAATAAGTTCATTTGTTGCGGGGTGATTGCTTAAATATTCAAAAATTTGATGATTGTTCACTAAAAATTTAAGCGTTGATTTTTTATTGTAATTTTCATCAAACAAAACAATGCTTTCGCGCTCCAAAACTTTGATAGCATTATAGGTTAACAGCAAGTTGAGATTATAGGTTGCGCAAAATTCTTGCAAGGAAAAACTAAACGATTGTGTTGGCATTTCACCAAATGAAATGGCATAATATTGATTTAAATGGTCATAAACAAGTTTTACAGTTTTGGTAGTAGCGGTATTGGCTTCAAATTTTGACACAGCCTCATAAAGCGTTGTTTTATTGGCTAAAATAATGGAATAAGATGTTTTTCCGTCTCTTCCTGCTCTTCCCGCCTCCTGAATGTAATTTTCCAAACTGTTTGGGATATTGATATGAATAACCGCTCTTACATTCAATTTATTAATGCCCATTCCAAAAGCATTTGTGGCCACCATAATAGGTGTTTTGTCACTCATCCAATTGGCGTAAGCCTCGTTTTTTTCTGTATTGGATAATCCGCCGTGGTAAAAACTGCTTTTGAAATTATTTTTGATTAAGAAATTACACACTTCCTTTGTTTGCTTACGGTTGTTGGTGTAAACAATTGTTGAAGCGTTTATCTTGGATAAAATTTGAAGCAATTTGCCATAAATATCCTCGGTAAGGCGAACATGATAAAATAAATTTTCACGTTTGAATGATTTTTTAATAATCTTAGCTTCTTTTAACCCTAAGTTATTTTGAATATCTTCCAAAACGTGTTGCGTTGCTGTTGCCGTAAGCGCTATAAAAGTAGCTTCAGGTTTCAACTCTTTAAGCAAACTTAATTTTAAATAGGAAGGTCTAAAATCGTGTCCCCATTCTGATATGCAATGTGCTTCATCAATGGCGATTAGTGAAACGTTTAATTGCTTAATCTTCTCTTGAATGAAATCCGATTGCAGTTTTTCGGGAGAGAGGTATAAAAAATTAAAACCGCCAAACTGTAAATTGTCAAATGCAATAATAATTTCGTCCTGAGATAGTTGGGAGGTTAAAGCGATGGCTTTAATATTTTTTTCTTTTAGATAATTAACTTGGTCATGAATTAAAGCAATTAAAGGCGAAATAACAATGCAAACCCCCTCTAAAATCATAGCGGGTACTTGATAACAAATTGATTTTCCGCCACTTGTAGGCAATAAAACAATAGTGTTTTCACCTCTTAGAACAGAAGTGATAATTTCCTCTTGCGGACTTATAAATTGGTTGTAGCCCCAATATGTTTTAAGTATTTCAAGTGGAGTGACCATTATTTTATGGAAGCTAGTATAAAATCGGTTCTTTCTTCTATGGTTCCGGTTGGAACTTCAATAATTACATAATTCAAAGCTTTGTAAGATCTTTCAAGATGGTTGTGAATGGCCAATGCTTGTTCAAAATTTTCATAGCGCTCATTGTCTGTAATGTAAATTTCTTCCCAGGGCGCCATCAAAAAAATATAATTGTAACGGTAAAAATTGCTGGTATTGATATAGGTTTTTGGATAATCAATACCAATATAATTCATATAGGCATGCACATCTGGAATGCCCCTGTCGAAAAAAATCAAGGCGCAATTTTTGGTTTCAGCTTCTAAATATTGATTTACGCGACCTTCTAATAACAATTCACTAAATAACAAAGGCTTGGTCAAAAATAGTTGTTCTGTGCCATTTTGTCTGGCATTTAGCGTTATTTCTCTTGAAATTTCAGCCATGCACGTAAAATTACGCTTAGCCAACTCTTCAATTATAGTAGATTTACCTGTACCAGGACCGCCAGTGATAACAATTTTTGTTTGCATTCGACAAAAATAAGATAATCGTTAAATTATACTAAATATAATCTTGTAATTTTGTCAGTTAAATATTAACAGTTTTAAAACGGTATTATATTTGCAAACCGTTATTTAAAAAAAATGGATAATAGAACAGAATTTTATAAAAAGTTAAAGAATAAATTGGACGAGGGCAGTATTTTTCCGTCTGAATACCTTTTTAAATTTATTGTATCCAACCACGAAGAAAAAATAAAGCAAGTGGAGGATTTATTTGATTTTAAAGGTGCGGTGATTACCAAGACCTCTTCAAGAACTGGAAAATTTACCAGTGTTTCTGTCCAAGTGATTATGAAAAATTCAGATGATATCATTTCAATTTACCTTAAAGCTGAAAAAATTGAAGGAATTATTTCTTTGTGATTCCTTTAACAGGTCATACCGAAAATAAAAAATAAATTGCACCGTTTTTGTTAATTTTAACAAGTATTCTTAGGACAGAAAAATCTTTTATGAAACCAATATATTCTTATTTACTATTGTCACTTATTCTTTTGCAATCGTGTGATTACTTTACCTTCAAAAAAGACGTGACACCCCAAACTGTTGCTAGGGTGAATGACACCTATTTGTACAAAGATGATTTGGTGGCAATTTTCACAAAAGATATTAGCAAACAAGACAGTATTACTTTGGTGAATAACTACATAAATAATTGGATTAAGCAACAATTATTGCTGTCTAATGCACAGTTAAATTTAGAAAATAAGAGTGATGAGTTTGAAGATTTGGTGAAAAAATATCGGGAAGATTTGTTTATAAATTCTTACAAAGAGGCTGTTGTAAAACAATATTTGGACACTGTAATTACGGAAGATGACATTGACCAATTTTATTTGAATAACAACGAAATATTTAAGTTGAATGAAGAATTAATTAAGGTAAAATACATTAAAATAAGCATAGATAATTCAAATAAAAATGAGCTGATAAAACTTTTTAAATCATCAAGTAATAAAGATTTGGAAAAGCTCAAGGAAAATGCCCTGTTCATGAAATCACATCATTTAAATGATTCAATTTGGATAAAATACAGCGACTTAATAAATGAGATTCCTGTTTTAAAATCCGAAGACAAGCAACTCTTGTTAAAAAAAGATAATTTTATTCAAAAAGAAGATTCATTAAGCTTATATTTGGTCACTATAAAAAAGGTGTTACAAAGTAATGAAATTGCGCCAAAAAGCTATATTACACCTGCAATTAGGCAGATGATTTTACACCAACGTAAATTATTATTATTAAGAAATATTGAAGAAACATTAATAGAGGATGCAACTAAAAAACGACAATTTGAAATATATTAACATGAAACGAACATTTCAAATTTTAACACAAAAAAGAATGATAACCGGCGAACAGCATCTGTTCCCACTAAAAATAAAATTTAAACAGATGAAACAAAATACATTGATCATAGCATTATTGTTATTTATTACGGGAATAAGTGCGCAAGAGAGAATAAAAATAGATGGCGTAGCTGTGGTAGTTGGTAAAAATATCGTACTTGATTCTGATATTGATAAATTTAAAAAAGAATTGCAACAACGTATTGAGGGCAAATTAGACATCACAGATTGTGAAATATTGGAAGAAGTTATGACCCAAAAACTAATTGCGCATCATGCCGTAGTTGATAGTATTGTAGTATCCGAAGCCGAAATTAATTCAGAGGTTGAGCGCAATATTTCTTATTTCACCCAACAATTGGGAAATATGGATAAAGTAGTAAAAATGTATGGGTTTAATGACGAAGAGGATTTAAGAAAGGAATTGTATGAAATCCAAAAAGAACAGCTGCTTATTCAAAAAGAAAGAGCAAGCATCACCGAAAAAATTGATGTAACGCCAGAAGAGGTGAGAACCTATTTTAAGAATCTTGAGAAAGACGGCAATTTGCCTGAATTTAGTGCTGAAATTGAATTGGCGCAAATTGTAAAAATGATAAAACCATCCGAAGAAGAAACCAAACGGGTGATTGATAAATTGAATGAAATTAAAAAGGAAATTGAAAGCGGTTTTAGTTTTAGATTGAAAGCAATTATAAACTCTGATGATCCTGCCGTATCAGGAAATGGTCCAGGTGCTGCGGGATTATACACCTTAACAAGGGAAAGTGGCTTTATAAAAGAATTTAAAGAAGTGGCTTTCAGTTTGGATGAAGGAGAAATTTCCGAACCATTTGAATCTGGATTTGGATTTCACATTATTTTAGTTGAAAAAATAAAAGGACAAGAGCGCGATGTGCGTCATATTTTAATTCAGCCAAAAATTAGTCCAGCAGAATTAAAAGCCTCCTATGATGAATTGGAAAAAATTAGGGAGCAAGTCCTTAATGGAGAAATTACTTTTGAAGATGCGGTTATAAAATATTCTGAAGACAAAGAAACCAGAAACAATAATGGCCTGCTGTTGAATCCACAAACTAACGATACACGTTTTGATTTAACACGAATGGATCCAAATCTTTATAATAAAATAAGCAGCTTAAAAACTGGTGAAATTACCATGCCCTTTTATGATGAAGTTAGGGGAGAATCTAAAATGCATAAAATAATTTTAGTGAAAAGTAAAGATGATGCACATACCGCAAATTTCACCAAAGATTATGAAAAAATTCAGCAATTGACCCTGCAAAAAAAGCAAGAGGAAACTGTGGAAAAATGGTCAAAAGATAAAATTAAAGATACTTACATAAAAATAAACGACGCTTTTAAAACCTGCGATTTTAAAAATAACTGGAAAAAGGATTAAAATATGTCAGATGTTGCTTCATTAAAAGAATTGGTTGAAAAACATAAAGCACTTAAACAGGAGATTGGGAAAGTGATTATTGGGCAACATGAAGCTGTAAACCATATTTTACTTTCCATTTTATGTGGCGGACATTCATTGCTTATTGGCGTTCCTGGATTGGCCAAAACGCTTATGGTGCAAACAATTTCAGAAACCTTGGGGCTCGATTTTAAACGCATTCAGTTTACGCCAGATTTAATGCCTTCCGATATTTTAGGAAGTGAAATTTTGGATGAAACAACACATTTTAAGTTTTTAAAAGGACCAATTTTTAGCAATATTATTTTGGCTGATGAAATCAACAGAACACCGCCAAAAACACAAGCCGCTTTATTGGAAGCGATGCAGGAGCGATCTGTTACTATTTCTGGTCATCAGCACAAATTGTCCACTCCGTTTTTTGTATTGGCTACTCAAAACCCGATTGAGCAGGAGGGAACCTATCCATTGCCTGAAGCCCAGTTAGACCGGTTTATGTTTTCCATAAATTTGGATTATCCGAGTTTTAGCGAAGAAGTTGAAGTGGTAAAAAGCACTACAAATGATGTTAAAAAAGAAATTAATACCATTCTTTCTACTCAGGAAATTACAAATTATCAACGGTTAATCAGGAGAATTCCTGTGGCTGACAATGTGATTGAATATGCGGTTACATTGGTGTCTAAAACGCGCCCAAATACGTCTTATTCAACCAAAATGGTAAATGATTATATAGATTGGGGCGCAGGACCACGAGCTTCGCAATTCTTAATTTTAGGGGCAAAAGCAAATGCTGCGGTAAATGAGAAATATTCTCCGGATATTGAAGATGTGCAGGCGGTGGCTTATGCCATTTTGCGCCACCGAATAGTGAGAAATTATAAAGCTGAAGCAGAGGGGATTACAGAAAAACAAATTATAGAATCTCTATTCTAGATCCGCCTCTTTATTTTCAAAAAAACTGAACATATTACCGCCATATTTCTTTTGGTAACTTAATTGTGTATGATTTTTAAAATTGGTTTGTTTTGAGTGTTCCAAAACCAAAACGCCATCTTCTGTCAGCAAATTATTTTCAAAAACCAGCGCTACAATTTTCTCAAACAACTCAAGCTCAAATTCATAAGGCGCATCAGCAAAAATAACATCATATTTTGTGTTGGCCCTTTCCAAAAATTTAAAAACATCGCTTTTAATAGTGGTAATTGGTAAATCTAATGATTTGGCTGTGATATTGATGAAATGTACGCAACCAGCATGCATATCAACAGCCGTAATATTTTCTGTGCCTCTCGAGCCAAATTCGTAACTGATATTTCCTGTTCCTGAAAATAAATCCAATACTGCTATTTCATTAAAATAATATAAATTATTAAGAATATTAAACAACGCTTCTTTAGCCATATCAGTTGTTGGTCTTACAGGCAGGTTTTTAGGTGCCTGAATGCGTTTGCTTTTGTGTATTCCTGAAATAATGCGCATTTATTTAAATTGGTTTAATAAGGTGAAATGTGAATGGGAAGCTATTCCATTTAATTGCAAAGCTGCATCGTTGGGAACGTAAAACTTTATATTTCTGATATACTGATATACAACATCATAAAGTTCGGAATCCTTTTCAATGTCTCCCATAAGAATCAATTCAAATTCCTCCGGATTTAAATTTAATTGCTCGGCTGTAAAAAGGATGTAGTATATAAAATCTTCTTTAGTGGAGAAACTGAAAAAATTGAACAGTTCCAGTTTTTTATTTTTAATGACCACAATTTCAAAATTATGGGCGGTAACATTTACAAAGCAAAAGTTGCCCTCTAAATTTTTATACTGGCTTAGTAAATTTTCAATCAATACGGTTGAGGAATGCTTGTAATCGAATGATTCATAAGTGTCTAGTAAAAAATTATTGACATTTACAAAAGGAATATACACATTTATAATTTCTGAATTGTTAAGTTCATCATAAGCAATAAAATCGTTTTCCAAGACTTTAACGGTATAGTGTAAATAAGGTGCTAAATTGTTTTTGTTGAATAATGGCTTGGGAACTTGGGTAACCAAATTGTTGAAATGTGTAACAAATACCGATTTATAGTTTAGTTGGAGCAGTTTTTCTTGGGCAAACAATTCTTTAATGCACTCCAGTTGTTTAAATGGAGAACCGGTATTGTTATCAAATTCATAAATCCCAAAAAACCCTACTTGACTATGAACTTTGTTGTAAACACAAAAAGAAAATCCATCCAAACTAAGTTGGATGGATAAGTAGTTGTCTTCTAGATTTAAAAAATCTAACTCGTTATTCGCTAATTTTTTTATCTCCTTTATCATAAAATGGAGGCCAGTTTCCGTCCTCACTAACATCGGTTAATGAACCTACTCTAATAGATTCTCCTCTAATTTCTTCACCGCCTATGGCTTCTTTTTCTTGCTTTACAAGATTTTCATCCATATCAGCTAAAATAAGTGCTTTATCAACTTTTACTTCAAACACAGGCGCTTTTAATCCCGCAATTTTTTCAATTTCACCAATCTCGATTTTAAAAGTTTGATCGGTATCAGGAATTTTCATCATATTTTTATAATCCTTACCAATAAAGGCGTTTTTCACTTCTTCATACCCAATGGTATCTATAACTCTTTCTTCAATTGTTTTTGTGATTCCGCCACCAATTGCTATCGTTTTAGGAACGTATCTTGTTTGGGTTAATGCGAATTTAGCAGATTCAATAAATTCAATAAGGGCATTTCCATCAGTGGTATAATTACCATTTACTTTCTTGTAAGCAACTTCAGCATCACGAATGATTTTTAAATGATTGATTACTTTGGCGTACCTTTCCTTTTTCTCTTTATTGAATTTTATCGGCTTGGTAATTTCAAAATTAATTTTGTAAACTAAAAAAATTGCGATGGCAATTAAGAGTACTGAAATTATCCAATGCAATTTTCTTGGAACATAATTTACAATTGCATACGCTAAAAAAGCTGTAACTACAATACCTATTACTATAATCAAAACTGTTATCATGTGTGTTTTCCTTTTTTTATGATTGTACGCAAATCTACAAATTTTTTTTAATGAGAAAAATTTTTAAGCATAAATCAATTTGTATATTTGGTATTTATTTAAAATATGACAAAAACGGCACAAGAATTCTATATTAATCTGGTTGAAAAGTTTCCATTTGATCCCACAATTTCTCAAGATTCTTTACTTACTAAACTGACAGATTTTATCCTTGAAAATAATAATAATGCCATATTTATTATTAAGGGATATGCCGGAACCGGTAAAACCACAACCATTAGTACCGTAGTTAATAATTTATGGAGGGTTGGTAAAAAGGCGGTTTTGCTGGCTCCAACAGGTAGAGCGGCAAAAGTTATTTCTGGATATTCAAACAAACCTGCTTTTACAATCCATAAAAAAATATATTATCCCAAAAAAAATAAATCGGGTGGTGTAGATTTTACCCTGCAAACAAATAAACACTCGAACACCCTATTTTTTGTTGATGAAGCTTCAATGATTTCTGATGCACCCATAGGTGCAAAATTGTTTGAAGCTGGGTCTTTATTAGATGATTTAATCTCCTATGTGTATTCGGGTACGAACTGTAAATTGATTTTAATAGGCGATACCGCCCAATTACCTCCGGTAAAATTGACAATAAGTCCGGCTTTAGATGCCAATAAATTGGCTTTAAACTATCAAAAAGAAATTGTTGAAATTGAATTAAATGAAGTGATGCGCCAACATGCAGATTCAGGGATTTTGTTGAATGCAACTGATTTGAGGCTTATTTTGGCAAATAACGGATTTGCTGATTTTCAATTTCAATTGGGCTATCCAGATTTAATTCGTTTAATTGACGGTTATGATATTGAAGATGCTATTAATTCCTCCTATACAAATATTGGCGTTGAAGACACCACTTTTATTGTGCGCTCAAACAAACGCGCCAACCAATACAACCAGCAAATAAGAAGTAAAATTCGCGGTCAGGAAAACGAAATTTCTTCGGGCGATTATATTATGATTGTGAAAAACAATTATTTTTGGCTGGAAGAAACAAGCGAGGCAGGTTTTATTGCCAACGGTGATATTTGTGAAATCCTGGAAATTTTTAGCATCAAGGAACTATATGGCTTTAGATTTGCAGAAGTGAAAATAAGAATGATAGATTATCCCAATCAAAAACCTCTTGAAACAGTATTGCTATTGGACACGCTTACATCCGAATCGCCTTCACTTTCTTATGATGATTCCAACAAATTGTATCAGGAAGTTGCCAAAGATTATGCCCAGGAAAAATCTAAATACAAACAGTTGTTGGCAATTAAAAAAAACAGTTTCTTCAACGCACTGCAAATTAAATTTGCCTATGCTGTAACTTGCCATAAATCTCAGGGTGGTCAATGGAAAACGGTTTTTATTGAGCAACCTTATTTACCCGACGGACAAAATATTGAATATTTGCGATGGCTGTACACGGCTGTAACTAGAGCTCAAGAAAAAGTTTATTTAATTGGTTTTACCGATGCTTTTTTTAATGAATAATACCACCTGTTAACAAAAATAATTCTAGTTATATATATTTCTTATTCTATAAAGTGAAGAATTTTTTTAAGGCATTTGCATTTTTTACCCATTCAAATTGATTATTTTTGCAAATTATTGAAATTATTTAGATGACGAAGAAAAACATATTGACCCCAAAAGCGAAAAAGATAGCGAAGAAGTTGGAAATTCACGGGGATGTAAGAATTGACAATTATTATTGGTTAAATGATAGGGAAAACCCCGAGGTTATTGCTTATTTAAATACTGAAAATGCCTATTATGAAGCCAAGACAGCCCATACAAAGCAATTTCAGGAAGATTTATTTCAGGAGATGAAGTCCCGCATTAAGGAAGATGATGAGTCGGTTCCTTATAAAAAAAACAACTACTATTATATCACCCGATTTGAAAAAGGCAGCCAATACCCAATTTATTCGCGTAAAAAAGGAAGTCTAGAAGCAGTAGAGCAAATTATGTTTGATGTGAACGAACTGGGAAATGGATTTAGTTATTATAAATTGGCTGGATTGTCCATCAGCCCAAACAATGAACTGGCTGTTTTTGGCGTGGATACAGTTGGTAGAAGACAGTACACCTTGCAATTTAAAAATTTGGAAACAGGTGAGTTGTTTCCAGAAAAGATTGAAAACACCACAGGAGGCGCAGCCTGGGCAAGTGACAATAAAACGGTGTTTTACACGCTCCAAAATCCAAAAACCCTAAGAAGTGAAAAAATATTTCGTCATGTGTTGGGTACAGATCCCTCACAAGATGTTGAAGTATATCATGAAAAAGGACATGCGTTTAATGCATTTGTTTATGCATCAAAATCAGAAAAATATATTATTATTGGTGTACACAGCACCGTTTCGTCCGAATATCACATTTTGGAGGCGAACAATCCAACTGGAGAATTTAGGTTATTCCAAAAAAGAATGCGAAATCTTGAGTATGATATTGCGCATTACAATGGCGATTTTTATGTATTGACCAATAAAGATAAGGCCACTAATTTTAAATTAATGAAAACGTCTGAAAAGGCAACTTCAATAGAAAATTGGATAGTGGTATTGCCTCACAGAGATGAGGTTTTGTTGGAAGACATTTCTATTTTTAAGGATTTCTTGGTGGTTGAAGAGCGCTCAAATGGATTGAATAAAATTAGAATAATTCGTTGGGACCAAACAGAAGATTTTTACCTTCCTTTTGAAGAGGAAACCTATTCAGCCGGAGTTTACAACAATCCGGAATTTGACACCAATGTTATTCGTTATGGCTATAATTCCATGACAACGCCCAGTTCTATTATAGATTTCGACGTCGTTTCAAAAACGAAAGAAATTAAAAAAGAACAGGAAGTATTGGGAGGAAAGTTTGATAAAAATAATTACATCAGTGAGCGCATTTGGGCAACTTCACAAGATGGAACTAAAATTCCGATATCATTGGTGCATCATAAAAATACATTGTTAACTATGGATACCCCATTATTAATGTATGGATATGGTTCTTACGGACATTCTATTGATGCTGGATTTAGCACAACACGCTTAAGTTTATTGGATCGTGGTTTTGTTTTTGCAATCGCCCATGTACGCGGCGGCGAATATTTAGGTCGTAAATGGTACGAAAATGGAAAATTGTTGCACAAAAAAAACACTTTTACAGATTTTATTGATTGTGCGAAATTTTTAATCGAAAAAGAATACACTTCAAGTGCACATTTATATGCCAGTGGAGGTTCTGCAGGCGGCTTGTTGGTAGGAACTGTTATTAATATAAGTCCAGAATTATTTAACGGCATTATCGCAGCAGTACCTTTTGTTGATGTTGTTACCACTATGTTAGATGATAGCATTCCATTAACCACCGGAGAATATGATGAATGGGGAGATCCCAATAAAAAAGACTATTATGATTATATGAAATCATATTCGCCGTACGACAATGTTTCTAAGCAAAAATATCCTAATATGTTGGTTACAACGGGACTGCATGATTCACAAGTTCAATATTTTGAACCTGCGAAATGGGTTGCCAAACTGAGAGAATTAAAAATTGATAAAAATATTTTATTGATGCATATTGACATGGAAGCAGGGCATGGTGGGGCTTCAGGACGATTTGATTCCCTGAAAGAAACAGCAAGAGATTACAGTTTTGTGCTAGATTTGGAAGGAAGAACGCAAATTTAAAAAAAAATATTAAATTTGCACAATTGAATTTTATTCATAAATTCGTATTTAAAATATTTATCTGAATTAAATTTTAAAAAATGGCAGAAAATATAGGTATAAGTAACAATATTTTAGACCTAATAGGCAATACTCCTTTAATTAAGTTAAACAAAATTACCAAAAATCTTCCCGGCACTTTTTATGTAAAGTATGAAGGATTTAATCCTGGACATTCTATGAAAGATAGGATTGCGATTCATATTATTGAAGAAGCAGAGAAGCAGGGGATTCTAAAACTAGGCAGCACAATTATTGAAACAACCTCTGGCAATACAGGGTTTAGCCTTGCTATGGTTAGTGTCATAAAAGGTTATAATTGTATTTTAGCAGTCAGTTCTAAAGCTTCACCGGGTAAAATAAATATGTTGAAAGCTATGGGAGCTAAGGTGTATGTTTGTCCGGCTCATGTGGATGCAGACGATCCGCGTTCCTATTATCAGGTGGCTAAAAGATTGCATACAGAAACTGCTAATTCAGTTTATATCAACCAATATTTTAACAAGTTAAATGTAGATGCCCACTACAATACAACCGGACCGGAAATTTGGAAACAAACCGATGGAGAGATTAGCCATTTGGTTGCTGCAAGCGGTACGGGCGGAACAATTTCAGGTGTTTCTAAATATTTGAAGGAACAAAATCCCAAAATAAAAACATTGGGTGTTGATGCATTTGGGTCAATCTTAAAGAAATTTAAAGAAACTGGTGAGTTCGATAAAAATGAAATTTATCCATACAGAATTGAAGGGTTGGGAAAAAATTTAATTCCAACAGCCACAGATTTTGATGCTATAGACTTTTTTGAAAAAGTAACCGATGAAGCTGCAGCTCATAGAGCAAGAGAACTGGCCTTAACTGAAGGTTTATTTACAGGTTACACAAGCGGTGCCGTTATGCAAGCAACTATGCAATATGCGGCTCAGGGGATGTTTGATGAAAATTCTACAGTTGTTTTAATTTTACCAGACCATGGTTCCCGTTATATGGAAAAAATTTACAGTGACGAATGGATGAAAGAGCAAGGCTTTTTTGATTCGGAAAAACAAGCGTCGGCTGTTGTTGAATACGTTGAATAACTAATAAATATATCATATAAGGGTTTAGAAATTAATTTCTGAACCCTTTTTTTTGTTTCATAACATTTGAATAGGAGAAAAAAAATCACTTTCTTTGTAGCCTCAAAAATGTAATTATAAAAACTTACATTTTATACAAAAAATTATATAATGAAAGATTTATTTGAAAGAATCGTAAAAGATAAAGGTCCATTAGGGAAATGGGCCGAACAGGCAGAGGGATACTATGTTTTTCCAAAGTTAGAAGGAGAAATATCTAACAGAATGAGTTTTAATGGCAAAGATGTAATTACATGGAGCATTAATGATTACCTCGGATTGGCTAATCACCCAGAAGTTAGAAAGGTGGATGCTGAGGCTACTGCAAAATATGGAATGGCGTATCCAATGGGTGCCAGAATGATGTCGGGCCACACAAAATACCACGAACAATTAGAAAGAGAATTGGCAGAATTTGAACATAAGGAAGCTGCTTATTTAGTAAATTTCGGTTATCAAGGTATGGTTTCTGCAATCGATGCTTTGGTTACCAAAAACGATGTGATTGTTTATGACATGGATGCACACGCATGTATTATTGATGGCGTTAGATTGCATCCTGGAAAAAGATTTACATTTCAACACAACAATATTGAAAGTTTAGAAAAAAACTTGCAAAGAGCCACTAAAATAGCCGAAGAAACCAATGGCGGTATTCTTGTTATTTCAGAAGGTGTTTTTGGAATGCGCGGTGAACAAGGAAAATTGAAAGAAATTGTTGCGCTTAAAGAAAAATACAATTTTAGATTTTTGGTTGATGATGCCCACGGATTCGGAACATTAGGAGAAGATGGAAGGGGTGCAGGTTTTGAGCAAGGAGTGCAAGATGGTATTGATGTTTATTTTGCAACATTTGCTAAATCTATGGCCGGTTTTGGCGCATTTTTCGCGGCGGATAAAGATATTGTTCAGTATTTAAAATACAATATGCGTTCACAAATGTTCGCCAAATCTTTACCGATGCCTATGGTTATTGGTGGGCTAAAACGTTTAGATATGCTAAGAACAATGCCTGAATTAAAAGAAAAGTTATGGGAAAACGTTCACGCACTTCAAAATGGTTTAAAAGAGCAAGGTTTTAATATTGGAAAAACAAATACTTGTGTTACGCCAGTATTTTTAGAAGGCGATATCCCTGAAGCAATGGCTATGGTAAACGACTTGCGTGAAAATTATGGCATATTTTGTTCTATTGTAGTTTATCCTGTAATTCCAAAAGGATTGATTATTTTAAGGTTGATTCCAACATCAACCCATAATTTGGAAGATGTAAAAGTAACCATTGAAGCTTTTTCAGCCATTAGATCTAAATTAGTAGCTGGTATTTACAAGCGAATTGCGGCCTCTATGATGGAGCAATAAGTAAAATAACATACGCATAAAAAAAGCCTTTTAGATTTTGTCTAAAAGGCTTTTTAATGAATGGTAATCAAGTATTAATAACCTTCAGAAATATTTTTAAGAGCATTTTTGTTTAAAATTTTAATTTTTTTGCCAAGCAAATCAATTACATGATCCTTTTTTAGGTTCGATAATAAACGTATGGCAGACTCTGTGGCAGTACCTATGGTATTTGCAATTTCTTCCCTTGTTAAAATAACATCAATACAATCTTCATTGTCAACACCAAATATTTCTTCCAAACTTAACAAAGTTTCTGCCAACCTGTCTTTTACAGGTTTTTGTGCCATTTGTGAAATGGCGGTATTTGCAGAACTTAATTGAAGTGAAATATTTTTGATTAAATTTAGAGAAAATTGTGGATTGTCTTTGATAGATTCTAATATATCGCCTTTTGGAATAAAACAAACCCGCATATCTTCCAGTGCGGTTGCATTTAGACCGACAGGTTCTTCACTTAAAATAGAACGGTGCCCTAGAATATCACCCGAAAATCAAATCATAGTTCATTATACCATCCACCAAAATCCAACTGACACCAAAACTTTAAAACCACATTTAGAA
>DAIDMK010000053.1 GCA_027449025.1 Lutibacter sp.
ATAGAACTCCTTCTAATTGAGGAGGAGTTCTTCATTTAATAAATTAAAGAGTAAAAGCACACTTTATTACCCAAGGTTTTTGCCTAAGTATATTTAAGTATTTTTCTATGTTAATTTTTATTTGTTGCTTCTGTTTTTTTAGAGAATACAGAAGCAACTTTTAAATATATTGTGTCTAAAATGAGGAAATTTAAAAAAATAACCACTGTTTTATTAATAGCAACTTTTGTATTTCTTTTAGGGTGTAACTCAACTAAAACTATTTTAAAAACAAACATTAATTTTTCAAATAATACAGTAGTTGCCCATAGAGGCGCCTGGAGGAAACTAAATCTACCTCAAAATTCAATTGCATCACTTAAGCAAGCAATTAAACTAAACTGTACAGGTTCAGAATTTGATGTAAGAATGACTGCAGATGGGATTCTAATAATAAATCACGACCCACATTACAATAACTTAGAAATTGAAAAAACCAACTATTCTAAATTAGCAGCTTTTAAATTATCCAATGGAGAAAAACTTCCAACTTTAAAAGAATATCTTTTGGCAGGTATTGAAAATAATGCCACTACTAGATTGGTTTGTGAAATAAAACCTTCAAAAATAAGCAAAGAAAGAGGCCAATTAATTGCAATGAAAATAGTGCAACTAGTTGAAAAACTTAAAGCAAAAGATTTGGTTGTTTACATAAGCTTTGATTATGATATTTTAAAGAAAATTAGAGAATTAGTCCCAACAGCTTCTACACAATATTTAGAAAATAATAAATCTCCCATTCAATTAAAAGAAGATGGAATAAGCGGATTAGATTATCATTATACGGCTTACCAAAATCATGTTGAATGGATAGAAAGTGCAAAAAAAAATGGTATTACTTTAAATGCTTGGACCATAAACAACGTTGCTGATATGGATTGGCTGTTGGCAAATAATTTCGATTTTATTACAACAGATGAACCTGAACTATTGTTAGAAACTGAAGTAAAAAGAGCAACTACTTATAATGATTATAATCTGGTTTGGTCCGATGAATTTGAATATTCAGGTTTACCAGATTCCACAAAATGGAATTATGATATTGGAGGTCATGGCTGGGGAAACAACGAAAAACAATTTTATCTAAAGAACTCACTTGAAAATTCTTATGTAAAAGATGGAAAATTACATATTACAGCCTTAAAAAAAGACTATGAGGATTTGCACTACACCTCTACCCGATTAACTACCTACGAGCGGTTTTTAACTCAATACGGAAAAATTGAAGTAATGGCAAAATTACCTGAAGGAAAAGGAACTTGGCCTGCCATTTGGATGCTACCCGAAACGCTTCGCACAAAAGAGGAAGAATGGCCGCTAAGCGGAGAAATAGACATTATGGAGCATGTTGGTAAAGACCCAAATGTTGTACACACGTCGCTTCATACTGAACTATACAATTTTTGGAAAAAAAATCAATATACCCATTTCGAAACCTTGCCTGACGTTTTTAGCGGATTTCACTTGTACGGAATTGAATGGAGTTCTGAAAGTATTAAATTTTATATCGACAACAACTTGTTTTATGAGGCTACAAAAGGCGAAAACGGAAAAGACACCACCAATGAAGGCTGGCCTTTTGAGAAACCCTATTATTTAATCTTAAATCTTGCTATTGGTGGAAATTGGGGAGGCGATATTGATGATACAATTTTTCCTTCTGAAATGTTAATTGACTATGTTAGAATATACCATCAAACAACTTTTAACAATTAGTATGAAGAAATTAGTTATTTTATTGATATTTATTGGATTGAGTTTAAACGCATATACGCAAACTTTTACTGCAATAACGTACAACATTCGTTTAAATGTTGCTGTTGATGGAGAGAATGCTTGGCCATTTCGTAAGGATTATATGACTTCTCAAATACAATTTTACGAACCAGATATTTTTGGAGTTCAGGAAGCAACGCCAAATCAGGTTATTGAAATGTCAGCATTACTTCCTAAATACAATCAGGTTGGTCTTGGAAGAGATGGCGAAGGCAAAGGAGAATCTTCAAATATTTACTATAAAAAAGACCGATTTATACTGAAGGAATCCAATACTTTTTGGCTTTCTGAAACGCCTAATGAAATTTCAAAAGGCTGGGATGCAGCGTATAACCGAATTTGTACCTATGCTTTGTTGAAAGACAAAAAAACAAGAAATAAAATTTGGGTTTTCAACACACACTTGGATCATATTGGAGAAGAAGCTCGAACTAACGGGATTCATTTAATTCTTTCTAAAATAGCAGCCATAAATACCAAAAATTATCCGGTGGTATTCATGGGTGATTTCAATTCTGAACCAACTTCGGAAAGAATTATAAATCTAAAAAAAGAAATGAATGATAGTAGGGATGTATCCGAAGAAAAACCTTTCGGTCCTAATGGAACATTCAATGGATTTATTCATAATGAACCAGTTACGAAATTAATCGACTATATTTTTGTGTCTAAAAACAACAAATTGAAAGTCAAAAAATATGCCATTTTAAGTGATTCAAAAGATTTAAAATATCCATCGGATCATTTGCCCGTATATGTAAAATTGAGTTATAAATAATGAAGCCAAAAAGCATAAGAAATATGAAAAATATAACAATAGCCCTGCTTTTTATAAATATCTTTTTTGGATGTACTCAGAAAAAAAATGAGATTGCGTTGGAGATTTTACCGACTGAAATTAAATCGGGAAAAGTATATACTACAGAAACAATTAGTGCAGTTAAATTGCAATTTACTAATGAAGTTTCTTTTTCAGAATTTAAACAACCACTTGAAAATGAGGTATCTATATATATAAACACCTCAAAATTACACCAAACATTTTTAGGCATTGGTGCTGCATTGACTGATGCTTCTGCAGAAACTTTTTATAAGCTTTCAAAAGAAAATCAGGAGCGATTTATGGAAGCATATTACAGTGTAGATAAAGGCATTGGCTATTCATTAGCAAGAACAATTATTCACAGCTGCGATTTTTCAAGCCAAACCTATACCTACATTGATGAAGGTGATACAGAATTAAAAACCTTCAATGTTGAACACGATAAACAATTTCGTATTCCATTTACAAAATTAGCAATTGCTGCCGCTGGTGGAAAATTAACAATGTACGCAAGTCCTTGGAGCCCGCCAGCCTTTATGAAAACAAACAACAATATGTTACAAGGCGGGAAATTGAAACCGGAATTCTACCAACCTTGGGCAAATTATTATGTGAAATTTATAAAAGCCTATGAAAAAGAAGGAATTCCAATTTGGGGACTAACTATTCAAAATGAACCAATGGCTGTACAACGTTGGGAATCTTGTATTTACACTGCAGAAGAAGAGCGCGATTTTTTAAAAAACAATTTAGGTCCAACCTTAGAAAAAGAAGGATTGGGTAATAAAAAAATAATCGTCTGGGACCATAATAGAGATTTGATGTTTGAGCGTGCAAATGTAATTTTAAGTGACCCTGAAGCTAATAAATATGTTTGGGGAACAGGTTTTCATTGGTATGAAGACTGGAAAGATGGAACACCAATGTATAAAAATGTTGCTGCTGTTAACGAAGCATTTCCTGATAAAAAATTAATTTTCACTGAAGGTTGTAACGAAAAATATGATTTAAGCCGTATTGAAGATCCAAAATTGGCGGAACGATACGGAAAATCTATGATTAACGATTTTAACAATGGCACAGTTGCTTGGACCGATTGGAATATTTTGTTAGATGAAACCGGAGGACCAAACCACGTGGGTAATTTATGCTTTGCTCCTGTTATTGGCGACACAAAAACTAATGAACTTATGTTCACAAATTCCTATTACTATATCGGGCATTTCTCAAAATTTATCCGTCCAGGTGCAAAAAGAATTTCTACAGGAACTACGGCAAACTACTTAAGTGCAACTTCATTTTTAAATGAAGACGGAAGTATCGTTGTGGTTGCTTTAAACCAAAGTGATAATGCCATAAATTATATGCTTACTGTTGATAACAAAACAGCAAAATTAATAATGCCTGCGCATTCCATTCAAACCATCATATTAAATTAAATTAGAAATATTAAAAACGTTTAATTATGTCAAAAAAAGTAGTATTTATAGCATTTGTAGTCTCTTTAGGCGGATTTTTATTTGGATTTGATGCTGGAATCATTTCTGGAGTAATGAATTATGCAGGACCAGAATTCAATTTAAATGATGCACAGACAGGCTGGGTAGTAAGTTCACCATCTTTCTCTGCGATGATAGCAATGCTAGTTGCTGGCAGATTGAGTGATGTAATTGGACGAAAAAAAATACTAATTGTGGTGGCGTTATTATATGCAGTTTCAGCCTTAGCATCAGCCTATGCAACTACCTATGAAATGTTGTATATAGCAAGAATGATTGGCGGTGTTGCCTTTGGTGCAGCACTTATTTTAGCTCCAACTTATATTGCTGAAATATCTTCCGCAGAAAATAGAGGAAAACTGGTTTCCATTCAGCAATTGAATATTGTACTCGGTTTTTTTGCTGCCTTTTTAAGCAATTATTATTTTAATAAATTAAATACTTCTGGAAATTCATTTTTAACAGATGAAAATGTATGGAGATGGATGTTAGGTGTTGAATTTATTCCGGCAATATTGTACTTTATATTAATGTTCTTTGTTCCAAGAAGCCCAAGGTGGCTATATTCAAAAGGAAAGGTAGGAGAAGCCATAAAGGTACTGAACAATCTACATGGGGAACAGTTAGCACTTATTGAAATAGAAGCTATTGAGAAAAATGTAAAAGAACACAATAAAGGTGAAAAGGTTTCAATAATGGAGCTTTTAAAACCATCGTTGCGTTTTATATTAATTGTTGGTTTGGTACTAGGTGTACTTCAACAAATAACAGGAATCAATGCGGTGTATTTTTATGCAACCTCCATTTTTAAACAAACAGGCATTGGAACAGACGCTTCTTTTGCATCTGGAATATTATTGAGCTTAACAACTGTATTTTTCACCATCATTGCCATATTGTTGATTGATAAAATGGGAAGAAGACCTTTATTATTGGTTGGAATTGCAGGAATAGCGATTAGTTTGTTGGTATGTGCTTATGGCTTTAATCAGGCAACCTATGAGCTTACTTCAAATGAAATTGCACAGTTTGAACATATTGATAATAGTAAATTAGAACCTTTTGCAAATAAGCAATACGACAATGATATTGATTTTAAAAACGATATGAAATCGGCTTTAGGGAATCAAGTGTACGCTAAAAATGAAGGAACTATTTTGGAAGCAGCAACAAACATAAATGCTACGTTGGTGTTAATTGGAATCTTAGGTTTTATAGCTTGTTTTGCTTTTTCATTAGGACCAGTAATGTGGGTAATGCTTTCAGAATTATTTCCAAATAAATATAGAGGTTTAGCCATAGGTGTTATTGGTTTTGTGAATTCATTTATAAGCTGGGTAGTTCAACAGGTTTTTCCTTGGGAATTATCAAATTTTGGAAACGCTATGAGTTTCTTAATATTTGGAGTCATTGCCTTATTTGGCTTTTTTATCCTCCTAAAAATATTGCCAGAAACTAAGGGAAAATCCTTAGAGCAAATTGAATTTGATCTAGTGAAAAATTAATAGGTATAAAAAATTAGTTATAAAATATTACAAAAATAATAAACCACCATAAACCAAAAAAATGAGAAATATATTCGCAATCATCCTGATAATTTTGTTGACATTCGGTTGCAAAAACGATGCAAAAACAGAAGAGGTGAATGCCACTAACAGCACACCTGCAAAAGTTGAATTAAAAAATACGCTTGGAAAGTTCGAATTGTATGTAAACAATAAGCCATTATATATTAAAGGTGCCGGACTTGAATTTGGCAATATAGCAGCGGTTGCAAAACACAATGGTAACTCTATTAGAACTTGGAGGACTGAAAATGGACAACAATCTGGTAAAGAAGTTTTAGATGAAGCGCAAAAAAATGGTTTAATGGTAACAATGGGTATTGAAGTTGCGAGAGAACGCCATGGATTTGATTATAATGATACTATTGCGGTAAAAGAACAATTTGAACGCATCAAAAAAGAAGTAATAACCTTAAAAGACCACCCTGCATTGTTGATATGGGCAATAGGGAACGAACTGAATTTACGTTACACCAATCCAAAAGTTTGGGATGCCGTAAATGATATTTCAAAAATGATTCACGAAGTAGATCCAAACCATTTAACAACAACTATGCTGGCTGGAATTTCTCAAAATGAAATTGCATTGATCAAAGAAAGATGTTCGGATATCGATATTTTATCCGTACAAATGTATGGCGATCTTCCAAATTTACCGAAATTAATCAGGGAATTTGGTTGGGAAGGTCCTTACATGGTAACTGAATGGGGCGCTACCGGACATTGGGAAGTTCCAAAAACTGAATGGGGTGCTCCTATAGAGGAAAACAGCACCTTAAAAGCTGCTAATTATTTAAAAAGATATAGAGGAGGAATTGAAGCCGATTCACTCCAATGTATAGGTTCTTATGTTTTTCTTTGGGGCAATAAACAAGAGCGTACACCAACTTGGTACGGTATTTTTCTGGAAGATGGTAAAGAAACCGAATCGGTTGATGTGATGCATTATATTTGGAATAATACATGGCCAGAAAACAGAACACCTCAAATCAAAGCATATACTCTAAATGGAAAAACAGGATATGAAAATGTAATTCTGGAAGCAGGAAAATCATATTTGGCATCCCTAATAGTTACAGATGCTGAAAATGACAGTATAAACTATTCTTGGGAAATATTGCCAGAAAGTACGGCTTTACAGGACGGTGGAGATATTGAAAAGCGACCTGAAAGTCTCGCATTTAAAACTGTCAGCCAAAATAATGGCAATCTTACTTTTGTAGCACCAAAGAGTGGAATATTTCGCTTATTCGTGTATGCGGATGATGGCCATGGCCATGCGGCAACAGCAAATATTCCATTCAAAGTAAATTAATGTTTTAAAATTGAATACTCAAATATGTCTCATAAACCGATATTTATTGGGAAATCAAAAGCCAATTTCAACACAAAAATTGTAGCGGGGAATGAAATTATTATAGGAGATGAAAATTTCTATAAGATTACTAATTCTGATAGTTTAAGACCTTTCTTTATGAGTATTGTAAGTGACTCAAATCACTGGATGTTTATTTCGAGTAATGGAGGGTTAACAGCTGGGAGAAAAGATTGTGATTCGGCACTTTTCCCCTATTATACTGATGATAAAATATCTGAATCTGCAACTATTACAGGAAGTAAAACCATATTTCAAATTCATAAAAAGAAGAAAACCCTTCTATGGGAACCTTTTTCGGATTGCTATCAGGGATTGTATGAAATTCAACGTAATTTATATAAAAATAGCCTCGGAAATAAAATCATTTTTGAAGAAGTAAATAATAATCTTGAATTAACTTTTAGATATGAATGGAATTCCAGTAATCTTTTTGGTTTTGTAAAAAAAGCTTCAATAAGCAATAATTCTTCCAAAAACATATCTATAACAGTATTAGATGGCATTCAAAATATCCTGCCTTTCGGACTTTCTGCAGATTTGCAAAATAGTAAAAGCAATTTGGTTGATGCTTACAAAAAAAACGAGCTGGAAGCAGAAATCGGCTTGGGAATTTATGCCTTAAGTGCCATTATTGTGGACAAAGCCGAACCTAGCGAAGCGTTAAAAGCAACCATTGCCTGGTCAATCGGTTTAAAAAATCCCGCTTATTTAATTTCGTCCTTGCAGCTTAATAATTTTAGACAAGGATTTAAAATTGAACAAGAAATCGACATAAGAGCAGAAAAAGGCGCTTATTTTATTTCTGCTGAACTTAAATTAGAAGCAGGAACTGAAAAGAATTGGATGATTGCCGCCAATGTGAATCAAGGGCCAGCTGCTATAGTGGGAATTTCAGAAAAATTAAAATCGGTAAAAAACTTACAACGGGAAGTTTTAGCAGATATTGAATTGGGTACGAAAAATCTGATTCAGTTAACGGGAAATTCCGACGGATTGCAAGTAACAAATGATAAACTTCGCACAACCCGTCATTATGCAAACACGCTTTTTAATATGATGCGTGGCGGAATTTTTGATGAAAATTATTCCATCGACAAAGATGATTTCATCAAGTATCTTGAAAAAGCAAATAAAATTTCCTTCAAAAATAATGAAATTGAATTGGGAAATTTACCAATTGTTTTTTCATTGAAAAATCTAAAAGAAATTGCGCTACAAAATGAAGACGCTAATTTTAAACGACTTTGTTTTGAGTATATGCCCTTAAAATTCAGCAGAAGACACGGTGATCCAAGTCGGCCCTGGAACAAGTTTTCCATCAATACGAGAAGTGAAATTGATGGCTCTAAAATTTTGGATTATGAAGGAAACTGGCGGGATATTTTCCAGAATTGGGAAGCCTTGGCACACGCCTATCCAGAATTTATTGAAAGTATGATTCACAAATTTTTGAATGCCACCACTTTTGACGGTTACAATCCGTACCGCGTTACCAAAGGCGGTTTCGATTGGGAAGTGATTGAACCGGATGACCCTTGGTCGTTTATTGGCTATTGGGGCGACCATCAAATTATTTATTTGTTGAAATTTTTAGAATTTGCTGAAAATCATTATCCGAACAAATTGGCCCAATATTTTAATCAGGAATTGTTTGTTTATGCCAATGTTCCTTATAAAATTAAATGCTATTCAGAGATTTTAAAAAATCCAAAAGACACCATTGATTTTGACCATGAATTGGATAAAAAAATAAATCAACAAAAAACAAAGTTGGGTGCTGATGGTGCTTTGCTCCTATCCCAATCTCAAGACCTTTGTAAAGTCAATTTAATTGAAAAACTATTGGCAACGGTGCTGGCAAAACTGTCCAATTTTATTCCTGAAGCCGGTATTTGGCTGAACACCCAAAGACCCGAATGGAATGATGCAAACAACGCCTTGGTTGGAAATGGTGTTTCAATGGTTACGCTTTATTATTTAAGACGATTTTTAAATTTTTTCGAAGAAATTGTTAAAAATGCTTCCGTTGAAAACGTTGAGATTTCCGAAGAACTAACGGTATTTTTTAATGAAATTGTCGCCATATTTGATAAAAATAAGCATCTATTAACTGGGAAAATTTCAGACTCAGCGCGTAAAACTGTGCTTGACGGATTAGGTTTGGCGGGAAGCCATTATAGAACCACGATTTATGAAAAAGGATTTTCAAGCAAAAAATCAACAATAACAAAAAGTGAATTATCTCAATTTTTTGAACTGTCCAAAAAGTTTATTATTCACACGATAAATGCCAATAAACGCTCAGATAGTTTGTACCACGCCTACAATTTAATAACTGTTGAAAACGAACAAGAAATATCAATTTCGTACTTACCAGAAATGTTAGAAGGGCAAGTTGCTGTTTTAAGTTCGGGATGTCTTTCTGCAACTGAAAGTTTAGCACTTTTAGACAGTTTAAAAAACAGTGCCTTGTATAGAAATGATCAAAATAGCTATGTATTATATCCAAACAAAGAACTAGCGAGGTTTGTAAATAAAAACAACATTCCTTCAGAAAAAATTGAAAGCTCAATACTATTGAAACAACTTTTAAACGATGGAAATTCTCAAATTATAGAAAAAGACATTCAAGGGAATTATCATTTTAATGGAAATTTTAAGAATGCAAATAGTTTGAAGCATAGCTTATCTGAATTATCGAAAACCTATCAGGTTCTGGTCGAAAAAGACACTGAATTATTATTAGCCATTTTTGAGGAAATTTTTGATCATAAATCATTTACAGGAAGGTCAGGAACATTTTTTGGTTATGAAGGTTTGGGCTCTATTTACTGGCATATGGTTTCAAAATTGGCGCTATCAGTTCAAGAAAATTGTTTTACTGCAATTGAAAATAAAGAAAGTGTTGAACTTATAGATAGATTGTTAGAACATTATTACAAAATTAATGAAGGAATTGGTGTACATAAGTCGCCAGATTTATATGGTGCTTTTCCAACTGATCCTTATTCGCATACACCAGCCGGAAAAGGAGCGCAACAGCCCGGAATGACAGGTCAAGTTAAAGAAGATATATTGAGCAGGTTTGGTGAATTAGGTGTTTTTATAAATGAAGGAAAGCTGAATTTTAAACCGAGATTGCTAAAAACAGAAGAGTTTCTTACAATACCAAAAAATTTCAAATACACCAATATAAATAAGGAAGTAAAAGAAATTAAATTGGAAAAAGATTCGCTTTGTTTTACCTATTGTCAAATTCCAATCATTTATAAATTGGCTGAAAAGGAATTTGTGAAAGTAGTTTTTAATAAGGATTCTATTCTTGAATTTAACGATTTACAACTCGATGCTCAAACAAGTAAAAAAGTATTTGGAAGAACAGGAGAAATAAGTCAGATAGTTGTGAATTTAATCAAATAATATTTTTTAGATGAGTAAACTAATTTCAATTGTAATGATAACCTTACTGGTTTTAAGTTGTTCTAAAAATCAGCCTAAAAACAGTTCCTTAAATGATGAATCGGTTATTATTGAACACAAAGTAGATTCGTTGTTAGCGATAATGACTTTAAAAGAAAAAGCCGGACAAATGCTTAATATTGGTTTGCCAGCAGTACTTACGGGCGATTATTGGGATGATAGAGATAGTGCTATTTTTGATCAAGAAAAGTTTAAAAAGCTACTAATTGATTATGCTGTTGGTTCGATTCACAATACACCGGGTTATCCTGCAGTTAAAGAGGAATGGTTTCAAATAGTTAAAAAAATTCAGGATTCTGCAATGCAAAAAACGCGATTGGGAATTCCTGTTTTATATGGAATTGACAATATTCACGGTGCCAATTATGTGAACGGTTCTGTAATGTTTCCGCATCAAATTGCGATTGCTGCAACCTGGAATACTGAGCTTTCTAAAAAAAGTGCCGAAATAACTTCCTATGAATCTAGAGCTGCCTCACTTCCTTGGAATTTTAATCCGAATGCCGATGTAGCTATGAGCCCGCTTTGGGGGAGAATCGGAGAAAGTTTTGGAGAAGATCCATATTTAATTTCAGAAATGACAACTGCTTATATTCAGGGTTCACAGCAAAAAGGATTACAAGATTCAACAAGCACAGCTGTTTGTATAAAGCACTTTATTGGTTATGGTGCTGGAAGAAATGGGAAAGACAGAGCCAATGCTTTAATTCCGGAAAATAGTCTTCGACAATATTTTTTACCACCATTTGAAAAAGCCATTAAAAATGGTGCAATGGGTGTTATGATAAGTTCTAACGCAGTAAACGGAATACCTTGTCATATTAACTCCTATTATATCAATGATATTTTGAAAGGTGAAATGAAATTTAAAGGTGTTGTAATTTCAGATTTTAGTGATGTTGAATTTTTGGTTGGAGCACATTTATCTGCAAAAGACAAACGAGAAGCTACAAAAATGGCGGTAAATGCTGGATTGGACTTAATAATGAATCCATACAATGCCGATGTAGTTGATATAATTGTAGATTTAGTTGAAAAAGGTGAAATTTCAATGGCTAGAATTGACGATGCCGTTTCCAGAGTTTTAAGACTTAAATTCCACTTGAATCTTTTTAAAGTTCCATATACCAACCCTGAAAATTATAATGAATTTGCCAGTAAAAAACATATAGAAGCAAACTACCAAACAGCAAGTGAAGCAATTACCTTATTAAAGAACACAAACAATATACTTCCTCTTTCTTCTACAAAAAAGGTCTTAATTACGGGTTATTCAGCAAATTCAATTAATATTTTAAACGGCGCTTGGTCGAGGTCGTTTCTTGGTCAGGACACCAAATTTAACGATCCTAGTAAATTGACAATTTTAGAAGCCATAAAAAAACAAATTGGGACTTCAAATATAGAATTTGTTAATGGAACAGATTATTTGGAGGATATCAATTCTGCCAAAGCAGTTGAAAAAGCAAAAAATGTAGATTATATTATTGTGTGTGTAGGAGAAATACCAGCCTCTGAAAAACCTTCAGATATTAATGAATTGGAATTGCCAAAAGTTCAACAAGAATTGGTAAAAAAACTAAGTAAAACTGGAAAACCGATTATTTTAGTAATGGTTCAAGGGCGACCAAGAATTATACGCGAAATTGAACCTTTAGTTGATGCCATTGTGATGGCCTATTTACCTGGAGATGAAGGTGGGCGAGCAATTTCAGATGTTTTGTATGGCAACACAAATCCAAGCGGAAAACTGCCATACACATATTCAAAATACTCAGGAAATTATTTGACCTATTATCACAAAAAAACGGACATTAGAGATACAAATTGGGGTTTCAATGGCTTTTATCCTCAATTTGAGTTTGGTTTCGGATTGTCTTATACAACTTTTGAGTATTCGAATTTAACAATTAGTACAGATACTTTAGTAGGTTCAGAGGAACTTAAAATCTCTATTGATGTTAAAAATACAGGTACTCGTGAAGGAAAAGAAGTGGTACAAGTTTATTTAAAAGATTTAGTAGCTACAGTTTCTCCCGATTCAAAAAAATTAGTGAGGTTTTCAAAAATCAATTTAAAAGCAGGAGAACAAAAAACAATGAATTTTAGCTTAACTTCAGAAGACTTAAAATCGATTGGATTGGATAATACTTGGATTATTGAAGAAGGTGAGTTTGAAGTTCAAGTTGGAGGAAACTCAAAAGAGTTAATAAAAAAGACATTTTATTATAAATAAAAAAACATAAATTATTGAATCATGAAAATTCAAAAAAATATTTTAATCTTATTTCTATTTATTTCATTTACAGCCTTTTCGCAAGAATATCAAAAAATATGGCAAACTGAAATTGATGCTTTTGACAAATTAAACGGAGTTAACCCTTTGCAAGAAGGAATTCTTTTTACAGGGAGTTCATCCATCAGAATGTGGAAAGATCCTGCCAAAGATTTTAACAACCCAAAAATTTTAAATAGAGGTTTTGGAGGCTCACAAATAATAGATTTAATTGAAAATTTTGATCAAGTAATTTTAAAATATCACCCAAAAAAAATAGTCATTTATTCAGGTGATAATGATATTCAAGAAGGTAAATCTGCTGAAATTGTTTTTGGAGATTTCTGTGCTTTATACGGAATGATAAAAGCAAAACTTCCAAATACGGAAGTATATTATATTGCTATAAAACCAAGTTTGAACAGATGGGTAAAAGTGTTGGAAATGAAAAAAGCCAATACTATGATTAATGAATTTTTGAATTACAAGCAAAATGCATTTTATGTAGATGTTTTTTCTCCAATGATTGGCGTTTCAGGAAAACCTGAGAAAAAATGGTTTATAGAAGATGGTTTACATATGACTGCTGAAGGATATCAATTATGGACAGAAATTTTAGCGCCATATATTAAAGATTAAATAGTTTATTTTAAATTTAAGAACTTATTATGATGAAGCATTTAATCATAAAAATTTTACTTTTTATTCCGTTTATTGCAATTTCACAAGAGTTGTTAATCAACACTTCAAACAGAAATACAACTTCGTTAAACGGAACGTGGAATTACATTGTAGATCCTTACGAAACAGGATATTATAATTACAGATACGAGCCGTACGATCAACAACTTCAAAATAATAATGCTGCATTTTATAATAATTATCACACCACCAATAAATTAGAATTGGTAGAATATGATTTTGATAAATCACTCACATTAACAGTACCAGGTGATTGGAATTCTCAATATGAAAAACTGTTTTACTATGAAGGAACTATTTGGTATAAACGCTCTTTTGATTATACATTTTCAAACGAAAATAATAGATTGTTTGTATATTTTGGAGCCATAAATTACAAAGCTGAAGTTTATTTAAATGGAAAAAAATTAGGCACACACGAAGGCGGATTTACACCATTTAATTTTGAAGTAACTGAAATTGTAAAACCAACAAACAATTATTTAGTTGTTAAAGTTGACAATAA
Organism: Lutibacter sp.; assembly: GCA_027449025.1. Classification (GTDB taxonomy): domain Bacteria; phylum Bacteroidota; class Bacteroidia; order Flavobacteriales; family Flavobacteriaceae; genus Lutibacter. The sequence goes on from DAIDMK010000053.1 coordinate 14,043, forward strand.
ACGCTATAAAGAAGCAATCCCAACCATTAATACCGATTGGTGGAATTATGGAGGAATTACAAGAGATGTAAAACTAATTGAAGAGCCTAAAACGTTTATTCAAGATTATAAAGTGCAACTTAAAAAAGGCGCTTCAAAAATAATTAGTGGTTATGTAAAGTTAAATAATGGTTTTGCAAATGAAGAAGTAACAATTTCAGTACCTGAATTAAAAATCAATAAGTCATTTATAACTGACGAAAAAGGAACTATTCAATTCGAAATTAATACAAAAAACATCAGTTATTGGTCTCCTGAATCTCCAAAATTATATGATGTTTTTATTAAAACCACACAGCAATCCTTAAAAGATGAAATAGGTTTTAGAACAATAGAAACGGTTGGCCCGGATATTTTATTAAACGGGAAATCCATTTTTTTAAGAGGAATTAGTATTCATGAAGAAAACGCGATGCGTGGAGCCAGAGCCTATAATGATGCAGATGCATTGGTAGCCCTTAATTGGGCAAAAGAATTGGGTTGTAATTATGTAAGATTAGCGCATTATCCACATAATGAACATATTGTGAAATTAGCCGATAAAATGGGAATGATGGTTTGGGAAGAAATACCAGTATATTGGACTGTTGATTTTGCCAATGAGAAAACATTAAATAATGCTAAAAACCAATTAGGTGAAGCAATTACTAGAGATAAAAACCGTGCTGCAATTATCATTTGGTCAATGGCCAATGAAACACCTCCTTCAGACGTTAGAAATACATTTTTGAAAAACCTTATCAATCATTCTAAATCGTTGGATGATACCAGACTATTAAGTGCGGCTCTTGAAAAACATTATAAAGATGGATTTAATATTGTTGATGATGAAATTGGGAACTATTTAGACATTGTTGCTTTTAACCAATATACAGGCTGGTATGGAGGTTCATTGGAAGATGCCCCAAATGCAAAATGGAATATTAAATTTAACAAGCCAGTTGTAGTTTCAGAATTTGGTGGCGGTGCTTTACAAGGTTTACATGGTACAAAAAATGAGCGATGGACAGAAGAATACCAAGAATATTTGTATGAACAAAATTTAAAAATGATTGAAAAAATTCCAAACATAAGAGGTACAAGTCCGTGGATTTTAAATGACTTTAGATCACCAAAAAGAGTACTTCCTGGCATACAGGACGGGTGGAACAGAAAAGGATTAATTTCAAATCATGGTATAAAAAAGAAAGCATTTTTTACAATGCAAAACTTCTATAAAAAAATAGAACTTCAATATCAATAAAAATGTCAAAAAAAATAATTTTATTCGCAAGTATAATAGGTTTAATCGCATTTGAATCTTGTTCAAATAAAATGAAAATAGCCGAAATTTCCTCGCCAAAATATGAGTTGGTTTGGGCCGATGAATTTGATGGGAATAATATCAATTTAGATAATTGGACTTTCGAAATATGGGATGCAGGAAAAGTGAATAACGAATGGCAAAAATATGTTGAGAGCACAGATAATTATAAGATAGAAAATGGAATACTATCTATTACTGCAACCAAAACAGGCGAAAATAAAAAAGGAGGTTATACATCTACCCGTTTGTCAAGTCAAAATAAAAAAGAATTTAAATATGGCCGTATTGAATTTAGAGCAAAAATGCCAAATGGAAAAGGGACTTGGCCTGCTTTATGGATGTTAGGTTCAAATATTAAAGAAGTCGGTTGGCCAAGTTGTGGAGAAATTGATATTATGGAATACGTTGGCTACCAACCAAATACAATACATACCAATATACATACTAAAAATGATTACGGAGTAACCAATAATAAAGTTGCAATAAACACAAAAACGGCAGAAGAAGAGTTTCATATTTATGGTATTATTTGGACTGAAAATGCCATACAATTTTATATAGATTCACCTCACAATATAAAAAACACGTATGCTCCAATAGAAAAAACTCCAGAAAATTGGGCGTATAGTCAACCATTTTATTTGATTATGAATTTTGCTGTTGGTGGAGCTTGGGGAGGAATACAAGGTGTTGATGAAACAATTTGGCCACAAACTATGGAAGTGGATTATGTTAGAGTTTATCAATTAAAATAAAAGCATATGAAAAAAATAGTTTTAGTAGTCTTTTTTGGTTTAACAATATCTTTGGCAGCACAAACTAAATTACCTTCATTTTTTGCCGATAATATGGTGTTGCAACGAAATACTTCAATTCCCGTTTGGGGAACGGCTAAAGCAAATGAAAAAATAGAAATCCGTTTTAACAAACAAGTCAAAAAAACCAAGGCTGACAAAAATGGCAAATGGTTGATTCGGTTAGATAATGAAATTGCAGGCGGTCCGTATATTTTGACTGTCAAAGCGAATAATACTATTGAATTCAAAAACGTTTTAGTTGGTGAGGTTTGGCTTTGTACAGGACAATCTAATATGGAATGGTCGGTTGCGCAATCTGATAATGCTAAAAGTGAAATAGCTTCTGCAAATAATCCAATGATTCGGCACATTAAAATTGATAAAGTAGTAAATTCATTACCTCAAAATAATGTGAATTCAAGTAAAGGCTGGCAAGTTTGTGATTCTGCAACTGTTGGAGGTTTTACAGCTGCTGGATATTTTTTTGCTAAGAATATTTATAATGAACTAAAAATCCCAATTGGATTGATAAACGCATCCTGGGGAGGAACCAATATTGAAACTTGGATTAGTAGAGAAGGGTTTGAAAGCAGTGAAGAGTTTGAAGAAATGATAGCAGGAATGCCAAAAGTAAGTTTAGATTCACTTTCAAAACTAAAAGTGAAAGATTCTGATAAAAGAATAGAAATATTACAAGGAGCAAAAATAAATGCTTCAAAAGCAATTAACTATAAAGAAAATAATTATGATGATTCAAAATGGCCAGAAATTAACCAACCAGAATTATGGGAACAACAAAGTTTAGGAGAATTTGACGGTGTAGTTTGGCTGCGAAAATCCATAGTTTTATCAACTGATGACAGTAAAAAAGAAGCTGTTTTAGAACTTTCAACGATTGATGACAATGATGTTACCTATATAAATGGCGTAGAGGTGGGAAGTACAAATAGTTGGGATGCTATTAGAAAATACACAATCCCAATCGGAATTTTAAAAGAAGGAATAAATGTAATTGCTATTAGAGTTACAGACAATGGTGGCGGAGGCGGAATTTATGGAAACCCCGAAGATTTAAAACTAAGTTTGGGCAGTACAATAATTTCTTTAAGCGGAATTTGGAAATTTCAGGTAGAGGCTATTAAAAGTTCATTGAGTGTAAATGAATTTCCTTCCATAGCTTATAATGCAATGATAAATCCACTAATTCCTTATGCTTTTAAAGGCGTGTTATGGTATCAAGGTGAATCAAATGCGGGTAGAGCCTACCAATATCGAAAGGCTTTTCCGCTTATGATAAATAACTGGCGTAAAAAATGGAATCAAGGTGATTTTCCATTTTACTTTGTGCAATTGGCTTCTTTTTCAACTGTAGGAAATAGTAATGAAGGTTGTGATTGGGCTGAACTTCGTGAAGCACAAACAATGACATTGAATTTGCCGAATACAGGAATGGTTGTTACCACTGATTTGGTTACCAATCCAAAAGATATTCATCCAACTAACAAACAAGATGTTGGAAAACGATTGACTGCACTTGCCTTAAATAATGTGTATCAAAAATCAATGGTTTGCTCTGGACCAATGTATCAATCAATAGAAATTATTGAAAATCAAATAGTTGTTTCTTTCAACAACATTGGAAGTGGATTGGTTACACCTGATAAATACGGTTATATAAAAGGTTTTGAAATTGCTGGTAAAGACCAAGTATTTCATTATGCCAAGGCATTCATAAAAGACAATAAAGTAATTCTTTTTAGTGACAAAGTGCCAAACCCTGTTGCAGTTCATTTCAGCTGGATGGGTGATGCTACCGAAAGCAATTTATTCAACAAAGAAGGATTTCCGGCAGTTCCTTTTAGAACGGATGAATGGAAAACAGTAACCAAGGATGAAAAGTATAAAATTTAAAGATTTAACTGAATTTAAGGTTACTTTCCAATAATGCTAACATAAATTTGGAATTTATAATAAT
>DAIDMK010000054.1 GCA_027449025.1 Lutibacter sp.
TTTCAACACATTAAATATAAAAAACTATCTCTTCTTTTCCAAATATTTTATGCTTTTTTATATCGAACTCACGTTATTTAGATCCAGATTTATATTTTTATGCATCTTTAAAAGATGTAAATACAATACTAAGTTCAAAGGCCATGGCACTTACTCCTCACATTTTAACACCAATAGAGCGTGATGGTTTTATGCCTGATGAAAATATATTTTTAAATTTTGGTCTTTATAATTTAGGTTTTTTTGGTATTAACCCACAGCATAAAGAAGCAATTAAAATGTTAGATTGGTGGGAAGAAAGAACTATAAATTATGGATTTGACAGAACTAAAAATGGTTATTTTGTAGACCAGTTATGGATGAATTTAGCACCGTTGTTTTATAATGATGTTGAAGTTTTGAAATCGTATGGCTACAATATGGGACCTTGGAATTTGCATGAAAGACAGATTGTTAAAATAGACAATAATAAAATTGTATTGAATGATGATTCCTCTTTAGTGTTTTATCATTTTAGTAAACTAGCAATTAATAATGTTGATATTTCAAGAGAGTTTAATAGGTTTAACTTGGTTTATTTTCCATTGCTTGGTAATTTGTACACTATGTATAAAAATGAAATTAACAACTTTGGATACCACCATTTAAAAAAAATACCCATTTCATTTAATGTCATAAATCTACCAAATAATAAAATTAAAGAGGTTGATAAAACTATAAATTCTAAAGGTTCATTCGTCAAAAGAGGCTTAAAAAAAATGAGTGTATTAATTAGTAAATTTGCTAATAATTTTTAAAACATAAAGTATCCATGATTTCTATAATTACCATTAATTACAATAATAAAACAGGGTTAGAAAACACGGTGAAAAGTGTAGTGAATCAGACTTTTATTAATTTTGAATATATTGTGATTGATGGTGATAGTAACGATGGAAGTAAAGCTGTAATAGAAAAATATAAATCTTATTTTTGCTTTACTACTAGTGAGCCAGATTCTGGAGTTTATAATGCAATGAACAAAGGAATTAAAGCAGCAAAAGGCAAATACTTATTGTTTTTAAATAGCGGAGATACATTATATGATAAGGATGTTTTAAAAAATGTTTCAATTTTTTTAAAAAGTAATATAGACATTTATTACGGTAATTTAAAATTTAATACTTTAGAAAATCCGAAAGTTTATTTTTATCCTTCTGAATTATCATTTAATTTTTTTTATGAAAAGTCATTAGGACATCCAGCTACATTTATTAAAAGATCATTATTTGATAAATTTGGAGTGTACAATGAGCATTTGAAAATTGTTGCTGACTGGGAATTTTTTACAATTGTTTTATGTAAATACAATGCTACATACCAATATATAAATTATATTATAGCCAATTTCGAAGCGGATGGTTTATCTAGTAATCCTTTGAATAAAGAATTGATTAAAAATGAAAGGACTAAAAGCTTATCAACTCATTTCCCTATGTTTTATAAGGACTATGAAAGTTCACATTTGGCTACTGAGAATATAATTAAATTCAATAAATTATTGAAGAACAATAGATTTAAAATGTTACTAGAGTTGGAAAGCTCTTCTTTTGCAAAAAAAATAAATTCTGTTGTATTGAGAATACTATTAAAAGTTTTTAGAAATAAAAACAAATTAACTTTAAAATAAACATAACGCTAATAATTATTTTTTGGACTATAATAAACATACAGTAGTAGTATCAATAATTGTTCCCTGCTACAATCAGGCGAAATATTTAGATGAAGCCTTGCAATCAGTATTAATGCAAACCTATACCAATTGGGAATGTATTTTAGTGAATGATGGTTCAACAGATGAAACAGAAACAATATGTTTAAAATGGGTGAGTCGTGACGATAGGTTTCTATATTTTGCGCAAAAAAATCAGGGTGTTGTTAAAGCTAGAAATTACGGCATAAATAAAGCAATAGGAGAATTTATTTTACCACTGGATTCGGACGATTTAATTTCGGTAGATTATATAGAACTTGCGTTAGAGGAAATTTCTGCAAATGTTAATGTTAAACTAGTTTACTCACAGGCTATTAAGTTTGGAGATCTAAATGAGTTTTGGGATTTACCTTTATTTAGTATGGGGACTTTAGCAAAAGGAAACATTATTTTTAATTGTGCATTGTTTCGAAAAAGTGATTGGAATAGAGTTGGTGGATATGATGTTAATTTAGATATAGGGTATGAAGATTGGGAGTTTTGGATTAATATTCTAAAAGCAGGGGGTGAAGTAAAACAAATACCTAAAGTATGTTTTTATTATAGAATTAAAACTCCCTCAAGAAACACCAATATACAGGATGATCAATTTAAGCGAATATATGCTTATGTAAGTGTAAAACATGCTGATTTTTTTGTAAATCAATGGGGTAGCTTTCATTCTTTAAAACAACAAATAAACCAAAACGAAAATGAAAATAAAAAATTAAAAAAACTTATTCAGTCTAAAAAATCAATTTTAAAAAAAGTCTATATATTTGGAATACGATTGTACAATAATTTGCAAAAGTAATTTCATTCAACTTGAGTGAATAAATTAAAATTAATGCACCAGCCTTTAGTTTCTAACTGTATGACAACCTATAATGGTGAACAATTTATTATTGAGGTGATGGAAGAAAAAATAATATATTATTACACAAATCAAGAGAGATTAATTGAAGATGGTTTAATGGCTCAGGACTATTTGCTGATTTTACGCCTGAAAAAATATGTCCATTGCTATATGAAAAAATTAATTCATTGATAAAAAATTAACACTATTGAATCCATTAATAAGCATCATAGTACCCAATTACAATCATTACAACTACTTGCAACAGCGGTTGGAAAGTATTTTTAACCAAACCTATCAAAATTTTGAGGTTATTTTGTTAGATGATGCTTCAACAGATGCTAGTTGTCAACTATTAGAGAGTTATTCAAAACATCCCAAAGTTTCTCATTTTATTATAAATAAAAAAAATTCAGGAAGTCCTTTCAAGCAATGGGAAAAAGGGTTGGAGTTGGCCATAGGTAAATACATTTGGATTGCAGAGAGTGATGATTATTCGGAATTTACTTTTTTAGAGAATTGTATAAAGTATATAATGGAACAGCCTAATATTGGTATAGTATATGCACAATCAATTGACGTAAATGAGCTTGGGCATGTATTAAATAATAGAATTGTGTTTACAAAAGAGTTTTTGCCAAATATTTGGAAAAACAATTTTCTTATAAAAGGAAAGAAATTTATTAAAAATTATTTATTAGAAAAAAATGTGATCCCTAATGCAAGTGCTGTACTTTTTAAAAAGGAATTAGTTAATTCAGCAATTTTCACTTCAGAATTGTTGAATATGAAGTATTGTGGAGATTGGTTTTTTTGGATAAAATTATCTATGAACACTTCTATTGGTTTTTTGGCTAAGGATTTAAACTATTTTAGAAATCATGAACAAGTGAGTAGAAATCATAAAAATTTAACTCAAAAAAAGCAACGACTACTAGAGGAAAAAGTGGTGAGGTCTTATTTAATAACTAAAAATATTCAGAATAATGTAATTAACCATAACCTTTATATAAAATGGTTTGAATTACTTCAATTTAAAGCTATTTTTACTTCTAAATTTTACGATATTAAATTGGCTACTACTTCTAAAACTTCTCTTTTATGTATATATTTAAAGTATAAAGTAGTTAAAAAATATTTTAGAAAATAATTTATTTAAATTTGTAGCTAATAAAATTTTTAATGAAAAATATAGCATTAATATCACCAAATAATAGTATGTATTCTGAAACATTTATTCAGCAACATAGAAATAATTTGAAAGGAAATGTATTATTTTATTTTAATGGATTTATTCCTAAAGAAAATGATGTAGAAGGTAACTTAGCCTCTGAAATTGGAATTTTTGTTAGGATTTTAAGAAAATTTAAAAACTCAAACTTCTCACTAAAAGAATATGCGCTAATAAAATCATTTAAAAAACAAAAGATTGATATTGTAGTTGCAGAGTATGGCTTAACAGCTGTTGCAATTGCGAATGTATGTAAATATTTGAATATACCATTGGTACCTATTTTTCACGGACAAGATGCTAGTGATCAAGAAATATTAAGGAAGAACGAAACCAATTATAAAGAGTTATTTAGGCAGTCACCAAAGTTAATAGCTGTTTCTAAAAAAATTGCAAAGACTTTAATTGAGCTAGGTTGTCCGAATCATAAAATACAGATAACACCTTGTGCTCCTGATGACAATTTTTTTAATGTAAATCCTTTGTTTAAAAGTAAACAATTTATTGGAGTTGGCAGATTTGTTGATAAAAAGGCACCTTATTATACAATTTTAGCTTTTAATTTAGTTTTAAAAGAGTTTCAAAATGCTAAGCTTATTTTAATTGGCCAAGGACCACTCTATAATACTTGTGAAAATTTGATCAAATATTTAAATATTGAAAATAATGTTATTTTAAAAGGTATTGTTAGTCCAAAAGAGATTGAATTTTATTTTGAAAACAGTATTTGCTTTGTTCAACACTCAGTTACAGCTTTAAGCGGTGATTCTGAGGGTACTCCTGTTTCAATTTTAGAAGCCAATGCAGCTGGTTTACCAATTGTTTCAACAAAGCACTCAGGCATTTCAGATGTTGTCATCAATGGCGAAACTGGTTATTTAGTTGATGAACACGACGTAGAGGGGATGGCTCAAAAAATGATTTTAATATTATCTGATTTGAAAAAGGCAAAATCTATGGGTTTAAAGGGTAAGAATTATATTAAATCCAATTTTTCAAAAAAAATTCATATTGATATTTTAGATAATATGATTCATCAAATTTTAGCCCCAAAAAAATCTTAAATATGAAAGTATTGCATATAAATACGATGGATGAAGGTGGAGCAGCCGTTGCTTGTACGAGAATTCATTTAGGATTGTTAGCTAAAGGTATTGATTCCAAAATTTTGTTGTTAAAGAAAAAAAGGAATATATCAGAAACTTATAGGTTTGAAATTATAAAAAAATCATTTTTAGATAAGGTGTTTTTAAAATTAAAATATATTTTTATTAAAAATGAAGCTAGAAATAAGATGTTGAATATGTCAGTTGTTGAAATATTTTCTTATCCAACATCAGCGTATAATATATTAAATCATCCTTTATACAAAGAAGCAGATATTATTCAATTAAATTGGGTTTCAGGCTTTTTAGATGAGCCATCTTTTTTTGCCAATAATACAAAACCTGTTGTATGGCGAATGCCTGATTTGTATGCCTGTGGTGGTGGAAATCATTATGAAGTTGGATTTCCATTTAATTTATATGAAAATGAATTAAAAGCGAATACAGAAATAAGAAGAAAATTTTTAAATGGTAAAAATATTACATTTGTACCCATATCAAATTGGGTAAAACAAAAAGCTGAAAACAGTGTATTAATAGCTGATTTTCCAAAAAAATTAATACACAATGGTTTAGATTTTTCAATTTTTAAACCGATAGATAAAAAAGTAGCACGTGAGTTATTTAATTTACCTCAAGATAAGCCAATACTATTAATTGGAGCAGATAAATTAAATGTTCCTAGAAAAGGATTAAAAATAGCATTAGAAGCTATAGGAAAAATGAATTTAAAGGATTATAACATAGTTATTTTTGGAAATGTCACATTTGAGATACCAGAAAAATTTATTTATCTTGGAGCTGTAACTGATGAAAGGCTATTACCGGCATTGTATAGTGCGGCCGATTATTTTCTAATGACTTCCATTGAGGAAGCTTTTGGTCAGGTTACTATTGAAGCCTTGGCATGTGGAGTTCCGGTTATTTCATTTCCTAATGGGGGAAGTGTGGATATTATTAAAAATAATATTAATGGTATATTAGCAAAAGATTTTACTGCTGAGGCTTTGGTCAATGCAATAAATTTAGCTTTTCTAACTAATTTTGATTCAGAAATTATTATAAAAGATGTAAAATTAAGATTTAATATTATTGATAAAGTAAAGGAATATATCGAACTATATAAAATGGTTTTAAATGAATAACCAATTATTGTCTATAATTACAGTCAATTATAATAATCACTTAGGATTACAAAAAACGATTGACAGTGTGATTTCACAGCAATGGAAAAATTTTGAATACCTCATTATTGATGGTGCTTCCACTGATGACAGTTTAACTATAATTAAAGAGAATGAACATCATATTCACTATTGGGTGAGTGAGCCTGATACAGGTGTGTTTAATGCAATGAATAAAGGGTTCCAACAAGCAAAAGGAGAGTGTTTGTTGTTTTTGAATAGTGGAGATGTTTTAAATGGAGAGAATGCATTACTTGATTTTATAAATCATCCAAATTTCAAAGGTGATATTATTTATGGAGATTATCAATTTGAAAATGGAGGAAAAATATACCCTGATGAATTAACTCCTTTATTTTTTATCAAGTCATCCTTACCACATCAAAGCACCTTTTTTAAACGTTCAGTATTTGAAGTAATGGGTTTGTACAATGAATCATATAAAATTGCAGCTGATAGGGCTTTTTACATCAAATGTTTTTTAAGTGATAAATTTATTTTTACACATATAAAATACCCTTTAACCATCTATGATTTAAAGGGTTTAAGCAATGCTAAAGAATTTAATTCACTAAAAAAGGTGGAAGATGAAGCTATTTTAAAAAAATATTATGGAGTATATTATCAAGATTATCAGAAGTTTTTACAACTAGAGCGTGAACTTTCTTTAGTTAAAATGAGTACTTTTAAGGGGATTCTCAAGAGATTAAAAAGAAAGTACACCAATTAAAATTTTAATAAGAAATTTAGGTGTTATTAACCTAATAAATTATAAAAACAAACGTAAAATGAACAGTAAATATATACATTCTGAACACCTTCATAATATAACATCACCAAAGGAAATTGTTCCTGAAATCATTAAATTATTAAATCCAAAAAGTGTTGTTGATATAGGTTGTGGTATAGGTACTTTTATTTATTGTTTTAAACAAGAAGGTATTAGAGATGTTTTGGGTATAGATGGTTCATGGGTGAATAAAGTGTTAGTAAATAAATTTCTTACGGAAGAAGAGTTTTTAGAAAAGAACTTGGAAGAGAAGTTAGTTTTAGATAGAAAATTTGATCTTGTGATAAGTTTAGAAGTTGCAGAACATTTATCTGAAGAATCAGCGGGTATTTTTGTTGATAATTTAATTTCATCTGGAAATTTAATTCTTTTTTCAGCAGCAATACCTTTGCAAGGTGGTCAAAATCATATAAATGAGCAGTGGTTGGATTATTGGCAAGAGAAGTTTCTTAAACATGGGTATTATTTACAGGATGTTATAAGACCAATATTTTGGGATAATCCGAAAGTATTTTGGTGGTATAAACAGAATATGGTTTTGTTTACACCTAAAAATTATAAACTACCTATAAATATTAAACATAATTTATTAAAAAATGTTGTCCATTATAATTTATATACAGAAAGAGTTGAATTTTTGAATAATGTTATTGAGAAAAAAAAACAAGAAATAAAGAAATTTAAGCAAGGTGGTGCAGGAAGTTTTACTTATATAAAGTTATTTCTAAAATCAATAATTGGCATTAATAATATTAATAAATTAAAATTAAAATTATAAAAAATGTTTAAATATTATTGTATGTTAGTTCATACTAATCCAAAGCAAGTTAGACTTTTAATCAATGCTTTAGATGATGAATTTTCTAAATTTTATATTCATGTAGATCTTAAATGCGATATAGGTTCTTTCCAAGAAGTCATTAAAGGAAATAATGTTCATTTTATAAATAAGCGTTATAAATCTAATTGGGGTAGTATTAATTTGGTTTTAGCTACAATAGAAATTTTTAAAACTGTTATTTCCAATGAAAATAAAATTGGTTTTTTTATTTTATTGAGTGGCTCAGACTATCCGATAAAATCAAATAAGTTTATAAGTGATTTTTTAATTAATAACTCAGAATATAATTTTATAAATATTGATACAGTAGATACTTGTTGGTCTTCAAAAGAGGTAAAAAGAAGGTTAAAACAATATAATTTTTGTATTTCAAATAATAGAAAAAACATACTTTCAATACCGCCTATTAATTCTAATATGTTCTATGAGGATTTTTATAAAAACATAAAGAAAGTTTATACTTTAATTAAATCAAAACAAGAATTTAATTTTTTTTTATTATTAAAAAAAAGGAAAGATATTATAATACCATATGGCGGTGCGCAGTGGATTGCTTTAAATAGAAGAACAGTTGATATTATTTTAAATTGGATTAGTTATAATCCTCAGTTTTTAAAATCACATAAATTCACTTTTGTTCCCGATGAGTTTTTTTTTCAGTCTATTATAAAGCATCTGCAAAACAAATTTAATATTCAAACAAAAAGTTGTTTAACTTATGCTAATTGGAATAGAAAGAATGTAAAACTACCCGTAACATTTACCTCTAATGATATTTTGGAATTAAAAGTATTAGACGATAATATTTTATTTGCTAGGAAATTTAACACAGTTAAAGATGAATCAGTATTTAAAAATATTGATTTAAAAATAAGGAATATGGTTAATACTAAATAAAAAAGTAATGAAACAACCAATACCTTCAATACCTTTAGTAAGTATTATTATCTCAACCTACAATAGGCCTATTTATTTAAAACAAACCTTGGAAAGTGTGGTAAGGCAAACCTACACCAATATGGAGATTATAGTGGTTGATGATGGTTCGCTAAATGATGATACATTAAAGGTGTGCGAAAATTTTAAAACAGTAACTTACGTTAAAATTGAAAATAGTGGAGGACCTGCCAAGCCAAGAAATGTTGGAATTAAAAAGGCTAAAGGAAAATACATTGCTTTTTTAGATGACGATGATTTGTGGATTGAAACAAAGATTGAGCAACAAGTAACAATTTTAGAGGAGCATACAGATTTCGGATTGGTTCATGGCTATTGCCAAGTAATTGATGAAAATGGTAAATTAACTGGTAAGATTGTCGGTAAAGCAGGATCAGCAGAAGTGAAACATGGAGATGTGTCATTAAGAATGATTGGGAATTGGACTTTGATGACTTCTTCGGTTTTATTAAGAAAAGGAGTTATAAATTTAGCAGGCTGTTTTAACGAAAAAATGCCTCCTGCAGGTGAAGATGTTGAGTTTTGGGTTCGTTGTTCATTTTTTACAAGATTTTATTATTTAAATTCACCTTTGGTTTATTATAGGACTCACCAGCATAATATTTCAAAGTTAAACCCAAACTATGTTCAGCTTCCATTATATTTAAAGCAAGTACTAAAATTTCAAAAGAATGAGGATAATATTACAAGTAAGGACTATAAAAAATTATTAAATAATTTATGTAAATTACAGATTAAAAGGTTAAAATTAAATAAATATAAAGCTATTAGAAACCTTTTTATTTTAAACAAGTTTTGGTTTTTAAAATTTGATAATTACAAATTTTTTATAAAAAAATGTTTTATAAATTAAGTATGTTAAAATGCGAATAGGAGTTAATCCAAATAAAGATGTAAAAATCACCTCTAAGTATTATCATAGAATAATAGTTCCTGTGCATGTTCCAAATTTAATGGGGTACTTTAAAGATAGTTTAGAAGTAACTAAACTTTGTATCAATTCATTAATTAGAACCAAGCATGCACAAAGTTTTTTAACCGTAGTAAATAATGGAAGTTGTGATGAAGTAACCCTTTTTTTACAAGAATTATATAAAAATGGCAAAATTGATCAGCTTATTCATTATAAAGAAAATGTAGGAAAAATTGATGCAGTGATACCAATTACAAAAACAGCACAAGAACCTTTAATTACCATTACTGATGGGGATGTATTGTTTAAAAATGGATGGATGAAAGGCGTTGAAACTATTTTTTTAAACTTCCCAGAAGCAGGTATGGTTTCTCCTGTTCCTCATGGCACTGTTTATGCAAATTACACAACAAATACGTTGTTTGATGCTACTTTAAAAGGAGTCTTAAAGTTTCAACAACTTTGTAATGCTGATGATATGTTATTATTTGCCAAAAGCATTGGGAAAGAAAAGACCATGTATGCAAAAAAAATAAGATTAAAATACCAATTAACGGTCAATCGAAATAAGTATTCCGCAATTGTGGGTTGTGGTCATTTTGTTGCAACTTTGCGCAAGGAAGTGTTTGATAAATCTCCTAAAAAAGCGAGTAATTTGGCGTATGCGTCTAAAGCCGATAGAGATTATATTGACATACCAAATGAGAAATCTGGCTTTTGGAGGTTGGCTACGCCAATAAACTATGCATATCATATGGGAAATCAGCCAGAGCCATGGATGTATAAAGAATTTGAAAAATTAGTACAAGAAACTAGTGTTGAATCTATCAAATTACCAAAAGAAAAAAAAATAGCTATTTCTAATCATTTAAAAAAGTTTATTGTAAATAGGCTATTACTAAACAAAAAAATAAAACCTTTATATTTTAAGTGTTTAGGTTTAAGAGAGGGATATCATGAATACTAAACAACCAATATTAGTAACTGGTTCAAATAGGTCTGGATCTACTTGGGTTGGGAAAGTAATTGCAACTAATAGAAATGTGGATACTATTATAGAGCCATTAAACTTAAATAGAATTAAAAGGTTTAAAAAGTTTAAGATTAATAATTGGTATTTAAAAGTTGATTCTAAAGTTGATATAGCTATAAAAAAAGAAGCTACTTTGTTGTTTTCTTATTATTTAAAAACTTCCATTAAAAATTTAGTTGCAACTCCTTTTCAACAATATGAAGGGCATAATTTATTGACTTCATTTAAAAAAAGATTTAGAAGAGTTACAAAACCAGTTAAATTAATAAAAGATCCAACTTCTTTATTTTGTATTCCTTGGTTAGTAAAAGAATTTAATGTTTCACCTATTATTTTAATTAGACATCCGGCAGCTTATGTTTTAAGTATAAAAGAAAAAAATTGGTGGTTTGATTTTGATAATTTTTTAGAGCAACCTAATTTTTTTCAAGGAAATTTAGCAGGTTTAAAAAAAGAAGTTGAAGATTTTAAAAGAGAGGAGGCAACTAAATCTATTATTGAAAATGCAGCACTCTTTTGGAAAATTTGTTACGCCCAAGTTCTTGTTTATCAAAAGATACATCCAAATTGGTACTACATAACACACGAAGAAATTTCTTTAGATCCAATTAATAATTTTAAAAAAATATTTGAGCATTTAAATCTCAATTTTACAGAAAAAGTAAAATCATATATTAATGAAAGTACACAATCTAGAGATGATTCTAAACACTGCAGAAATGCTAAAGAAAATAGTGAAAAATGGACTCATCTGCTAAGTGATGATGAAAAACAAATTATATACAATATTACAAATACGGTTTCAAACAAATTTTATGATAAATTTGTTTGAAAATAAGTAGTATTTTACGTTAAATTACGAAAGCATGGTAAAATCAATATTAATTAAAATTTTAGAAAAATTATTGAATTATTCCAGATTTGAACAACAAGGGAAAGTAAAAATTTCGGGGTTGGTTAAAGGGATAAATCAAGTTGATTTTGAAGGGAATAATGCAGTTTTAGGCAATTGTAATTTTAATGGGGTTATTAAAGTAGGGTATGCTACAACATTTAGTACGCATAATCTGATTCATGGGGATGTGCAGATTGGTAAATATTGTCAATTTGCCCCTTATGCATCCATAAATACATTCAATCATCCAACGAATCATATTACAACTTATATTAATAAGAGGCTACTTAACGGCTATATGACTCAATACAAAACGTGTGCTAAAACAGTTGTTGGGAATGACGTTTGGATTGGTAAAAATGCGATAATTCTTGGAGGTATTACAGTTGGTGATGGTGCGATTATAGCAGCGGGATCAGTTGTTACCAAAAATGTTTTGGCTTATCATGTAGTAGCAGGTGTGCCAGCCAAAGTAATTAAAAAAAGATTTTCTGATACGATGATTCATGAATTGATACAACTTAAATGGTGGGATAAAACTGAAGAAGAGATCCAAGAGATTAAATACCTTTTTGATAAAGACCTTACAAAATTAGACTCAATTTATGAATAATAAACCTCACTTTATAATTGCTGGAGAAAGGCGTTCAGGTTCTACTACGCTTTATGATATATTGAATCAACATCCCGAAGTGGGCATGTTGCAAAAAACAGATTTTGATTATTTTATTGAAGCAGAATTATTTTCAAAAACACCTTTAAAATCAGACCAAGTTTTAAACGATTGGGAGCAAAGCCATTCTGTTGAAGCCTATCAAAAATTATTTTCAGATTTAAAAAGCGTAACAGGTCAAAAAGATGCTGATTTGCTTTGGTGGAAAGAAGCACATCAAAGACTAGCGAACTATTTACCTAACACTAAATTTATCATTGTTCTAAGAAACCCAGTAAACAGAGCCGAAAGTCAATATTTTAATGAGGTAAAAAAAGGGCGTGAAACAAAGTCATTTAAAGAAACTATTTTGAGAGAGGAAAAATCAAATCTTTCTAATTGGGAAAAATTACATCTTCAATATATTGAAAGAGGTTGCTATATTAATAGTTTAAAACATTTTTATAAATACATTCCTAAAGAAAGAGTTAAGATTGTTATTTTGGAAGAATTATCAATGAATTGGGAAAAAGAAATAGCTGAAATTTGTGAGTTTTTAAATATTGATGCAACTATTGGAAAGAACATACAACTAAAACATTCAAATAAGGAAGAACTTTTAGTGCGGAAGGCTTTTGCAAAAACGATAATTTTAAAAAATTTATTTAATTTTTGGGATCGATTTACGGAAGGTATCATTGTAAGAGTTGCTAAGGGTAAGCATAGGAGAGATAAGTTAAGAAGACAATTTAGAGGATTTTATTATACATCAGATAGAACCAAGCAAAAAATGGATAAAGAAACAAGAATCTTTTTAACAGAGCTTTACAAACCATTTAATAAAGAATTAGAAGAATTATTAGGGTATAAAATTCAGCAATGGTACTAATTTAGTTTTATGATAAGACGTATTTTAAATAAAGTAGAGAGTGTATTTAAATATAGGTATTTTTCAAAAAATGAAAAAGGAGCTTATAATTTCTTGTTAAAGAAAGTTTACAAATCTACGGATATTGATTTTATTGAAAATATATGGCAATTAGACTATTTCCGTGAAGTACTAGTACCACAAGAATTAGTTTTTCCGAAAGGAAAAAATATATTAATCTTAGCACCTCACCAAGATGATGAAATTATTGGTTGTGGAGGTACGATACTTAAACTTTTAGAAGCTAACAACAATATTACTATAGGTTTTCTTACTGATGGCGCTGAATTATCGAATCCAACTGAATCAATTACCATTCGTCAAAGGGAAGCAAAAGCGGTAAGTGAATTTTTAGGTTGTGAAATGTTGGAATTAGGTATTGATAATATTTCAATGGGAATCAGTAAAATACATGTCGAAACTTTAAAAGAATGGCTGTCTAAGGATTGGGATTTTATTTTTTCGATTTGGCCTGTTGATCAACCTCCAAAACATAGAATTTGCTCTTATTTATTGGGTAAAGCTCTTAGTGAGATAAAAATTGATTGCCCTTTACTTTTTTATGCCGTTCATACTGATTTATTACCAAATTTTTATGTTGATATTTCAAATGTTATAGATGAAAAGCATAAAATTTTAAAATTATATGAATCACAAATAAAAAATCAGAATTATAGTCATCTATCAAGAGGGCTTGATGCATGGAGATCAAGATTTTTAGGTGTTTCAAATGAAGAGCGTTATATAGAAACTTTGATGAAGATACCACCAAAAGCGTATAATGATTTTCAGAAAATTTATGACGCTTCCAATATAAATAGATTATTTAAAGGAAATGGGGTATGCATTAGGGCATATAATAAAATAAAAAAAATGAAGTAATAAATATAATAATTACAGTTTAATGCAAAAAATCATAGCCATCATACCAGCCCGTGGCGGGTCAAAAAGGTTACCAAATAAAAACCTGTTACCATTAAATGGGATTCCGTTACTAGTGCATAGTATAAACTATGCAAAAAATAAAGGTATCGCTAAAATTGTGGTAACTACTAATGATGCTAAGATAAAAGAAATTGCATTAAAGTTTGGAGCTGAAGTACTTGATAGACCATATCATTTGGCAACTGATGAAGCCACCACAGTTTCAGCATTAAAACACGTATTAGAAAGTATCAATGAAGATTTTGAAACGGTAGTTTTATTACAACCAACCAATCCATTGCGTCCTGAAAATTTACTAAAAGAAGCTTTTAAAAAGTTTGAGGAGGGAAATTATGATAGCTTAATGACCGTTACAAGGAACTATCAAAAATTCGGAAAAATAGTAAATGAGCGATTTGTACCTTATAATTATAAAATAGGACAACGAAGTCAGGATTTAGAGCCTTTGTATTTTGAAAATGGCTTGCTATACATTACAAAAGCCTCTTTAATTTTTGAAGATAAAATTTTAGGTAAAAATAATTTTTCTTTTATTGTGGAGCATCCATTTGCATCAATTGATATTGATACCCAGGAAGATTTTGACTATGCGGAATACTTGTTTAATAAACTTACAAATAACTGTCACACTGAGCCAGCTTGCCCTGAGCTTTGGCGAAGGGAAGTGCAGTCGCCGTCACTTCGAGCGCAGTCGAGAAGCGAGAACCCATACATCGAAATAGCAGGCAGAAAAATAGGCCCCGATTACCCACCATTAGTCATTGCAGAAATCGGAATCAACCACGCAGGTTCGTTGCAAGTGGCCAAAGAAATGGTGGATGCCGCACACCGAGCAGGCGTGGAGGTTGTAAAACACCAAACCCATATCGTGGAAGATGAAATGAGTGCAGCGGCCAAAAAAGTGATTCCGGGCAATGCAACGGTTTCCATTTATGAAATTATGGAGCGCTGTTCGCTGAATGAAGCCGACGAACTCGAACTAAAAAATTATGTAGAAAGCAAAGGCTTGATTTTTATTTCAACGCCATTTTCTAGAGCAGCTGCAGATCGTTTAAAAAAGTTTGACATTCCAGCCTACAAAATAGGTTCAGGCGAATGTAATAATTATCCCTTGTTAGAACACATTGCCACTTTTGGTAAACCTGTCATTTTAAGCACGGGTATGAATACCATTGATAGCATTGCAAAAGCAGTAGCGATTTTCGACAAGCACAATATTCCAGTTGCCTTATTGCACACCACCAATTTATATCCAACACCCACACATTTGGTGCGTTTGGGCGCTATGGCAGAAATGCACAATGCTTTTCCCGATAATGTATTCGGTTTAAGTGACCATACGATTAACAACAATGCCTGTTTGGGTGCGGTGGCCTTGGGCGCGCGTATTTTAGAACGTCATTTTACAGACCACATGAACCGTACCGGACCCGATATTGTGTGCAGTATGGATGAACAAGCCACAAAGGAACTGATAATAGGCAGCAAAGAAATTTGGGTAATGAGAGGAGGAACCAAAGCACCTGCAAAAGAAGAGCAAGTCACCATCGATTTTGCTTTTGCAACTGTGTGTGCTATTGCCCCAATTAAAAAAGGAGACACTTTAACCAAAGAAAATATCTGGGTAAAACGTCCCGGAACAGGCGAAATTTTAGCGGAACATTTTAATGACTTATTGGGCAAAGTGACTTTAAGGGACATTGAAAATGATGAGCAGTTGCGTTGGGGAGATGTTTCTTGACTTTAATGTTATTGAAGACAAGAGAAAAAAATAATGTCAGTCTGAGCCTGTCGAAGACACATGATGCAAAAAGAATTATGTTAGTTAGCACTTCCCTTCGCCAAAAGCTCAGGGCAAGCTAAGCTCAGTGTGACAAAAAATAGTAAAAAGGGTTAGTGATTTTTTATAGAAGGATTGACAAAAACAAGAAAATAATGTCAGTCTGAGCCTGTCGAAGACCCGCAATACAGGTGGAATCATGTTTTTCAACACCTCATTTGACAGTAGCTCAGGGCAAGCTAAGCTCAGTGTGACAATTTTAATATTAATTGCTATGAAACAATACTATGTTTACATTCTGAAATGTTACGATAATTCTTATTACACAGGATTTACCAATGATATGGAAAGAAGAATCACAGAACACAATTCAGGAATGACAAAAGGCACTTATACCTCCACAAGATTACCGGTTGTCTTAGTATGGCTTGAAACATTTTCAGATCCAAATCAAGCTATTATGGTTGAAAAACAAATAAAGGGGTGGAGTAGGAGAAAGAAGGAAGCTTTGATTAATGAAGACTGGGAAAAGTTAGTTGAATATTCGAGGAATTACAAGCAATATGGTAAGTCTTCAAAAGATTGACAAAAACAAGAATATAATGTCAGTCTGAGCCTGTCGAAGACCCGTAATACAGGAGGAATCATGTTTTTCAACACCTCTTTTGACAAGAACTCTGGTCTTGTTAGTTCAGTGTGACATTAAATTTGTTGTCACACTGAGCACTTCTGCAAAGCTCAGCACAGGCCTGTAACATGATGCATCCTTATAATATGTGTCTTCGACAGGCTCAGACTGACAAAAATTATCAAGAAACTATACTCAAATATAAAAAGTTTTATAACTAAATTTGAGCAAATTAAAATCGTTCTAACAAACGTAATTAACACAAATGAAACGAGCATTACAAATTTTGACATACAAAGAAATGATTATTAGCGAACAGCATCTGTTACCGCTAAAAATTAAAATATAAACAGATGAAAAAAATCCTATTCCTAACAGGCACTCGTGCCGATTTTGGCAAAATAAAATCTTTGATTCAAATCCTTGAAAACCATCAGGCTTTTGAAGTCCATGTTTTTGTGACCGGAATGCACCTGCAAAGGGAATATGGCTATACGTTGATAGAAATTGAACGCTGCGGATTTAAAAATGTACATACTTTTGAGAACCACACCCATGAAACCACCATGGATTTAACTTTGGCAAAAACCATTGAAGGACTTTCGTGGTACATAAAAGAAGTAAATCCTGATATGATAGTGGTGCATGGCGATCGGGTGGAAACCTTGGCAGGAGCAATTGTGGGCTCGCTCAACAATATTTTGGTGGCGCATATTGAAGGCGGTGAATTATCGGGTACTGTCGATGAATTAATTCGGCACAGTGTGAGTAAATTAAGTCATATTCATTTTGTTTCAAATGGGAATGCTAAAAAGAGATTGCTGCAAATGGGAGAAATAAAAACTGCCATTTATAAAATTGGTTCGCCAGACATTGACATCATGTTTTCGAATGAGTTACCAAACTTGGAGGTGGCAAAAAAATATTACGAAATAACTTTTGATACCTATGCCATTGTGATGTTTCACCCGGTAACCACAGAGGTTACAGCCATGAAAAAACAGGCAACCGATTTTGTTACAGCATTAATTGAAGACAAACATAATTATGTGGTGATATTTCCCAACAACGATTTGGGAAGCCAAGCCATTATTGACGCTTATAAACCCTTAAAAAACAACGAACGCTTTAGGGTATTTCCTTCCTTGCGGTTCGAATATTTTTTAACCCTGCTTAAAAATGCACAATTTATGATTGGAAATAGTAGCGCAGGCGTTCGCGAAGCACCTTATTACGGCATTCCCATCATCAATATAGGAACAAGGCAGCAAATTAAAATTAGAAAACAATTACCAAAAAGCAATTCGCAAAAATCCTTTTTATGTTGAGGTAAAAACCATATTGGAACAAGTACAGCCAAAAATTATTTTTTGTTCCCACCAGCGTGCCATCAAAGCAGCGCCTGTTTTTGCTGTCGCAAAAGATTTGGGAATTTCTACAAGTACCGTAATTTATTCATGGGACAATTTACCAAAAGCCCGGTTGGCGCTGCGAGCGGACAGTTATTTGGTTTGGTCGGATTATATGAAAAAAGAAATGAAAATGTTTTATCCTGAAATTCCTGCTGATTCCATTCATATCACAGGAACACCGCAATTTGAGTTTTATGGGGACGATCAAAACATGATGGAAAAGGATTTCTT
>DAIDMK010000055.1 GCA_027449025.1 Lutibacter sp.
AAGATACAAAAAACTAATAAAACTTCCAAATAAATGTACAAAAAAAACCGTCTCTAGTTGTGAGACGGCTTCTTTTTATTTAATGAAATTTAAAGTTATTCGGCTAAGGTTCTCATGTAATTAACGATTAACCATCTGTCTTCATCTGAAGGAATTTTTTTAATAAATTCAGGCATATCATCTCTTCCAGTTGTAGTTTTATAGAATAACGCCCCATCACTTTGTGCTTGGAATTTTTTTGATGAAAAATCTCCTAAATCACCTTTCATTTCTTTCGCTTTTGTTCCGTCGCCGTAACCTTCGGCACCGTGACAAGATTTACAGTGTTTTGTGTACAATGATTTTCCAATGGCTGCATCTGTTTTAGGCGCTACCGGATTTTTCATAGTTTCATATTTTGCAGGTACTTTCCAAGGTTCTTGGATAAGTGTTGTGAAAGAATAGAATGCAAAAGAAATAATTCCGACTAGTGTTAAAATTTTAAATGTTTTCATTTTTTTTAATTTACGATTTGTTAATTTTTATTAGATTTAATATTAGATAAATAATTATTCCCCATATTCCAAATGTTAATATATTTGGAAATATAAGTAAGAATAAAGGTGTTTTACTTCTAGGTGACCACATGGTTCTTTGGTCAAACGTTGATTCATCAACTACAGGCTTTCCAATTGGAGCTTTAACTATTGTTTTTACAGTGCCAAACTCATCGCTTTCGTTTAGAATTACTTCAATAGCCAATATCCCATCTACACCTGGTATTCCCTCTGGTATAGGTACAAGTATTGTGCCATCTTCATCAGTTTCGTTAAATTCATCACCAATTGGTAAATTTTTAAATAATCTTTGAATTTGGACTTTTAAATACTGACCAATTAGTAAACTATCGGTTGACTTATCTATCAATGTTGCAGTAACGTAATTAATACTGTCTATGGTAACAAGTTTAGCTTCAATAGCAGCGTCTTTAAAGCTGATGTTTTTTGAAGCAGCTTTAAATGCATCATTACCGTCAAATGAAATTTCTATATTATAAGTATTTGTTTCATCTGGCTGTAAAGATTTTAAATCTTTAAGATTAAATCTGCTTTTACCTTGCATATTGGTGATTGTTTTACCAATTACCACTTGTTCATCTCCTACCAGATTATAAATTACCAATTCTATTTTTGAAACATTAACGTTTTCATCATTTACTTTTGCTGTAGCCTGTAAGTCAAAATAAGCACCTTCGTTCATTATTTTAACATAGTCAGCTTTTAATCTAACCCTGTCTTGTGCAAAACTTGAAGTGTATAAAAACACACTTAATACAACAAGAAAAAAGCGGCGTGTTATCAATTGATTTCTCATGATTTTGTGTTTTTATTTAGTTCTAATGCTTCTTGTTCGTCAGCGGTTTTTTGAATAGGTACAATTGGTACATATCTAACTAAAATTGTAATAATTAATAGTGCCATTGCCAATGTTGCTATGGTAATTAGCCATTCATGCAAGCTTGGGAAATAGTGGCGCCATTCTTCTGGCACCCCTTGTATTGGCAAAAACGGATGCAATAAGGTTGGTGTTACAATAAGGTAGCGTTTCCACCAAGATCCTGTAACTACAAGCAATCCAATAATAAACATCGGAAAAGGTTTTCTTCCTTTTTTGAATAATAAAACAATAACCGGTAAAATCAAACCTCCAATAATTACAAACCAAAATAGTGGTGCAAATTGACCTGTTAGCAATACATTTATGTGGGTTGTTGCTTCTTTTTTTGAAGTAAGTTGAGGAATTAAATATTCATTCAAATTAAAATATAGATAAATTAAACAAGTTAATACCAGAAATTTACCCAATTTATCAAAATGTAAGTCTGTAATATAATCTTCTAATTTATATACTTTTTGAAGAACATACACTACACACACTAAAGCTCCTACACCGGCAACAGCTGCTCCTGAAATAAAATAGGCCCCCAGATTGGTGCTGTCCCAACCTACTCTAAACAAGGTTGAAAATAACCAAGCATCAATAGTTTGTAACATAAAACCTACAGGAATAATTAAAATGGCTATTATATGTATTGATTTGAGTTGAATTGATTTTTGTACATCACTGCCTGTCCAATTCAACGAAAGTCGTCTATACCATTTACTAAGCGTTGGTTGTTTTTCTTGATAATATTTCCCCAATAGGCCAAAATCTGGCAATAATGGAAAATACAATAACAATAGACACACCATCATAGAAGTTGGTATGATGATAACATCCCAAGTAATAGGGGACTGCATTCTCCCATGAATGAATAAATTCATAAGTCTGTCTGGTCTTCCCATATCAATTGTGATGGTAATTCCTGCCATAATAATTGCTGCAACAGCAATGATTTCGGCAATTCTAACAATAGGTGTTCTCCAGTTATTGTTGGTTAGTCTTAAAACTGCTACAGTAACTGTACCAACAAAACTTGTTGCCACAAAAAACACAAAGTTTGAGATATAGACACCCCATAAGGCATAATCGTTCATGTTGGTAACTATTTGCCCTTGTATAACTTGATCTATATAGGCCGCAATTCCTAAAATGATTAAAATAACTAAAGAAATGGTCCATATAACGCCTTTTCTGCCAAATTTTTGTGGTGCTAAATCGTTAAGTAATTTGTCGTAATTTTTCATATGTTCAAATTTTATTTTTTAGAGGTAACATATGCTGCTTGCCGCAGGTAATTCTACTTTTAATCATATTCTTGAGATTTGAAGTTTGTATAGCTCGTTCATAATTATTCAGGTTTGTCAACAGATTTGTAATCGGTGAAACTTTCTAATCCATCTTTAAAATCTACCAATCTGTCAGCAGGTGGCAAATAGAAAACACTTGGTTTTGTACCCAAACCTTCCATCAACCTATATCCAGCTTTATCTTTTAATAATTTGCTCAATCTTAGCGTTTCTTCTCCATTGGTAACGGTGTCTTCATATCTGTCTCCAAAATAGAATACGCCGTTAGGGCAAGCTGTTACGCAATGTGGCAATTGATTGTCTCTTATGGTGTGCGGACAAAAATCGCACTTATCAACAGTTCCTTTTACGCTAGGCAGACCGGCAAATTCAACAGAGTTAGTTTCTGTTTGATGCTCCATATCCATTAACATGGTAATTTCTCCTTGGTTTGGTTCTTTCCAATTAAATACACGTGTTGAATATGGACAAGCGGCCATACAGAATCTGCAACCTATACAACGTTCGTTGTCAATTAGGACTAGCCCATCCCTTCTTTTAAAGGTGGCATCAACAGGACAAACGGTTACACAAGCTGGGTGATCACAATGCATACAAGTAGTTGGCATCCAATAAGGAGCTGTATCTGTATCTTCTTGCATTTTATACACTTTTAGCCAAGCGTGGTCGCCTGTAATATAGTGTTGTTTATTGCAGGCAGCTTGGCATTTTAAAGCATTTTTACATTTTGCCAAATCTATAACCATAACAAATTTTCGGTTAGGCATACCTTCCCTAAGATTATATTCTGCTTCTGTTTGTTTCTTTTCGGAATGACCCATTTCCTCTACTTCAGAAGAATCTACCTCAATGAGAGTTCCATCTGTCGTCATTAATTGCATTTTATCATGCGATCCCGCTTCATCGGTTGTCGCATTTAATTTTGAAGCAATCTTTGTTAGCCCAATGGCGCCAATTGCGGTAACTAAGCCCATTTTTAGCCCTTTATCAAGAAATTTCCGTCTTGAATTGGTTTTATTATTTTCCATTATCAGTAGTGATTAAATGATTTTAAAGTTTTCGGCCTAACCAGTTTAGAAACGATTCATTCGAAATATTCTTTTTAATAATTTTTGATTTCTGCACAGTGCTAATCTTAACTCTAACTGTTGTGCCATCAGGTTTTAACAAAGTTTGGTACTCTTCGTTTTCTTCAGGAAGAACTATTTCATCAGCGATTGATGTTTTTCCAAATCCTAGTAAGGGCAGTAGTAAAGAGCTTCCTAACAACGGCAGTATGCCTCTTCTGGAGATTTGAGTTCCTTTTTTGGTTTTTTCATTCATAATTAGTAGTATTTATTAGATACAGAGACTTGAAAAATTAATTTTGAGATTTTTGTTTTTAAATATGTCATAAAAATAAGTACATAGATATTGTTTTTCTATGATAAAAATCAGCATTTAAGTTTTTTTAAAAAGCTGTATATGAACTACTTATAGGTTATTTACAAAAATTTCAATTCTTTTTAATCAATTTTAATGCGAGTATTGTTACATTGTTGTGTAATTTTAGTTGCATAAAGATATTAAATTAGTTTAATTATTACATTAGTTCTTTAAATAAATTATGACCGTTGCTTGGTAAACTTTCCAAAAAATCAAAACTTTTTAAAACCGTGTACTTGCCAAAGGATTTGTCTATAACCTGAATATAAGTATATCCTTTGTTATGTTTTAACCTGCCGATAAGCATAGAAATGAGGGTAAAAAATAAAGTTAACACCTAAAACAGAAAACTAAAAATATTAAAATCCTGTATTAAAGAGCTCTAATGGCTCTCAAAATGAAAAATAGAAAAAAGTGAGGAAGTAAGAAAAAAGAACTGCGATATTTATAATTCATAAAGAATAAAAAAGCCTTGAGTTGTTGAACTCAAGGCTTTTTTTTATTAAATATGTGCTGTTTTATAGTACTTTAGGATTTCTATCTGCCTCGATCATTGAAGTATCATAGCCTCCAAATCTTTTAAGGTAGTGTTGCATTGAAGAACCAAAACCATCTGTAAATCGATATTTGCCATTGGTTCTTAGATATTCTTTTATGTTTCCTGACCCTGCCAAATGCGCAGCGGCAAGGATGCCTGACTCAGTAATTTCTATACCGTTGATTTTTTTTCCAACCTTTTTTTTGATTTCTTTTCTTAGAATCCATTTATTTAAGGAGCATAAGGCCATAAATGCATCTTCCTGCAATTCTGGATTTACTAAGAAATGTTCCATATCGAGGATATTAAATCTTTTCAAGGTTGATTCTCCAAATTGATATTTGCCCAAGTATCCGAATGAGCTAACGATGTCATATCTTCCGCCTGATTCTCTAAAAGCTATGGCTTCTTTAAATCCATTGAATGATTTGCCGACAAAAGGAATAACGTTACTTTTTATTGTGGAAACCTCATTTTCGGTAGGAACAAAGGCAATTTCTTTGATGGAAGTAATAGTACTGCTAACGTTTTTTTTATCTTTGGTAAAACTTGATATAAAAACTCCTATGGTCAGTAAAATTGTAAAAAATATTGTTTTTTTCATAATTTAATGGTGTTTGGCCTATTAAATTTTCGGGCAAATATACAACAAATTCCTTAAACTGCAGAAAAATCGCAAAATCGACCTGTATTTTAGTAAAAATTTAACAGAAAATCGTATTTATTGAATTAAAATTAATAAAATTAAAATTCTAAAACACGCAGTGTTTATAGGCGCAAATTGGTCATTACTAAAAATTGTATGTAGTTATCTGTTTACACCTTGTTTATTTAACCATTGCTGATACTTTGCAGCATTATTATTGTGCTGGCCTAGTGTCTTTGCAAACTCATGAGTTCCAAAATTTGTTACACTCGCACACATATAATAATAATCGTGATTGGCAGGATTGAGAACAGCTTCAATAGAAGAAATATCGGGCATTGAAATTGGCCCTGGAGGCAACCCTATGTTTTTATAGGTGTTGTAAGGTGAGTCAATTTCTAAATCTTTCGAAAATACGCGTTTAATCACCATATCATTTCCCAATTTGGCTTTTAGGGCAAAAATAACTGTTGGGTCGGCCTGTAGCGGCCAGCCACTAGCCAATCTGTTCAAGTATAATTTTGCAACAAGGGGTCTTTCGCTTATCGTTGCTGTTTCTTTTTGAACAATCGAAGCAAGGGTGATGATTTCATTTTTACTTAAATTTAATTTTTTTGCTTTTTCGAGCCTTGTTGTATCCCAAAATTTTGTGTATTCATGCAACATTTTAGTCCTGAAATCCTCAGGTGTTGTATTCCAGTAAAATTCATAAGAGTTCGGAATGTACATGCCGATGGCCGTTTCAGGATTAAGTCCAACCTCATTAATAAATACGGTGTCATTAAAGGCCTTTAGCAGTGAAATTGAATCAGCTTCAAGTTGTTGGGAGATTCTTCCTGCAAGTTTTTCAAAAGTATCTTGATTGTTAAAAGATAAGTTAATTGTACTTTGTTTGCCGCTTCTAAGCATTCTAATCAATTCAAGATTGCTCATTCCTTTCGAAATTTTGTATTTTCCAGACTTAATGGACTCTGTATAATTTAATTTTTCTGCTACCCACACGAATGGTTTTACGCGTTTTAAAAACGGACGTGCTAAATTTTCAACTTCTTTAAAATCGCTGTTTGTGGGAATATATAAAAAGCCATCTTGTATGGTATTGGCCTTAAATATTTTGCTGTAAAGGCTGAAGCCTAAAACAGTGCCAATAATAAGCATTAAACTAAGAATTAGCAGAAAAAGTTTTTTAGAATTCATTAGGGTTTTTTAATTAATTGGTATAATATTTCATCTTTATAGGAATCATTGGTAAAAATCCAGTCTTTTTTAATTCCAACTTTTTTAAAATTAAATTTTTCAAAAAGGACGATGCTTTTGTGGTTTTCAGCCGTAATATTTGCAAATATCTGATGAACATTTAAATATAAAAACGCATAATCGATAATCATTTCTAGGGCTTCAGATCCATAGCCTTTACCCTGATATTGAGGTAGGATTAAAATTCCAACGCCAACCCTTTTGTGTTGTGGATTAAAATCAAACAAATCAATCATACCCACAGGCGTGTTTTTCGTATTGCTAATTACAAATCGGTATTGTTTTGCTTCATAAATATCCTGATGTGCATTTTCAATATATTTTTGGAGGGTATATTTGGAATAGGGTATTTGGGTTTCGCTAATTTCCCAAAAGGACTCATCATTTTCCGTAGAAAACAAAAATTTAAGATCTTCTGGTTCTAATGCGCGTAGGTTGCTATTTTTGCTGTGTAAAGTTGCCATTAAACAGTGATATTTCCTTCAAAAACAAATTGGGCGGGACCTTTTAAAAATACATTTTTATAACAATCAACATCTTTTTTAAAAGAAACTTCCAAGTTGCCGCCTAAAACTTCAATAAAAATTACTTCTTCAACAGTTCTGTTTGTTTTATTGGCTGCAATTGCAACCGCAGTAACACCGGTACCGCAAGCCAATGTTTCGTCTTCCACACCACGTTCGTAAGTTCTTACCTTGAATGAATTCTCTGAAACCTGTTCCACAAAATTAACGTTGGTCCCTTCTTCAAAATAAGGAGCGCCATATCTAATTTTTGCGCCCAATTCAGCGATGTCTAGCTGTGCTACTGCATTGCAAAATTTAACATGGTGCGGTGAGCCTGTATTTAAAAATGTATGGGTATCATAAATTTCGATATTTTCAATATCCGCCATTTGCAGATTTACCAAATCAGATTCAATCTTGGCATAATGAAGTCCGTCTGTAGCCTCAAAAGTAGTTTCATCACCAATAATCGCTAGTTTTTTGGCAAAAGCCACAATACATCTACCGCCATTTCCACACATACTTCCTTCTTTTCCGTCGGCATTATAATAAATCATGGTAAAATCTTGTTTTTCAGAAGATTCCAGTAAAATTAATCCGTCAGCACCAATGCCAAACCTTCTGTCACATAATTTATGAATGAGACCGATATCTCTTTTTGGGAAAAATAACTTTCTGTTATCGACCATAATAAAGTCATTTCCCGCACCCTGATATTTATAAAAATGAATTTCCATTGTTGCAAATGTACTAAATTCAGAATGGTTTTATTTATTAAATTTTTGTGAAAAATTAAGGTGTTAAAATCCGTTAAAAGTGCGTTAACAAACAGTTAAAGCAATTTTTAAAAGCAATAAATTATTAATTTTGCGAAATAAACTTTAATTAATTGGATGATGAAAAAAATACTGACCATGATTTTGATATCTGCTCTGGGAGGTGCCATATCTTTAGGTACTTATGTCTTATTTTTTGACAAGCCACAGGTTCAAATTGAAAAAAAGGATGATTCCTTGTTAAATACCATGCCCACAAATTATAGCAATGCTATGTATTATTCCGCAGAAAACACTGATTTTACAGTTGCTGCTGAAAAAACGCTTAATGCCGTGGTTCACGTAAAAAATACCATGTACAAAACAATAAGGGATCCTTTTGCTGAGTTTTTTTATGGTCAGGAAAACGGAACCCGACAATATTCACAAGTAGGAACCGGAAGCGGGGTTATTATTGCTGCTGATGGCTATATTGTTACAAACAACCATGTGATTAACAATGCAACTGAAATTGAAGTAACTTTAAATAACAAAAAGATTTATAAGGCCAAATTGATTGGCGCTGATCCATCAAGTGATATTGCATTGCTAAAAATTGATGCCAAAGATTTGTCATACATAACACTTGGTGATTCTGACAATGTAAAGGTAGGGGAATGGGTTTTGGCCGTTGGGAATCCATATAATTTAACATCTACCGTAACTGCAGGTATTATAAGCGCAAAAGGAAGGGAATTAGAAGGCAATAACACCATAGATTCATTTTTACAAACGGATGCTGCAGTGAATCCTGGTAATAGTGGTGGTGCTTTGGTAAATACTAAAGGAGAACTTATTGGAATTAACACGGCAATTTCTTCATTGACAGGGTCCTTTGTGGGGTATTCCTTTGCAGTTCCTTCCAATATTACAAAAAAAGTGATTGAGGATTTGATGGAATTTGGGAATGTGCAAAAGGCTATTTTGGGCATAAACGGTGTTGAGTTGAACAATGAATTGGCAGATAAATTAAATATTGAAAACGCTAGTGGATTTTATATTTCCAACGTGGTTGAAAAATCTGGAGCGCAAAAAGCAGGATTAAAAGCCAACGACGTGATTGTAAAATTAGATCAGGTGAAAATAGCAACTTTTGCAGATTTAAATGGGTACATAAATACAAAAAGACCAAACGATGTAGTGAATGTGTCTTATTTGAGAAATAGTAAAACGTTTCAGGTTAATGTAACTTTAATAAAATACGAAACAACCAAAGTTTCGGCATTGGGTTTGGATTTAGAAAATTTAACTTCAGCTGAATTAAAGAAACTTAATATTGCAAACGGTGTTAGAATTACCGAAATTACCAATAAAGAATTGTCCAATTATGGCGTTAAAAGAGGCTATGTCATCACTTCAATTGATGGCAATAAAGTGTACACAATTGACGATGTAAACAATATGATTGCCAATAAATCGAGCGGAGAAGTCATGCGTATAGAAATGCGCAATTTAAAGGGGGAACAAGAACGCTATATCTTTAGATAGAAAAGAAAATAGAAAGACCGACAACGGAATTCTTAATGTTAAAAAAGCTACTTTTTTAGGTGGCTTTTTTATGTTTTTAAGCGATAATTTTTTATGAATAAATGTGTTGCGAAATCGTTTGAAATGGGTACTTTTGCATAAAATTTAAACAAAACAATTTTAATATGTCATTTAACGAACTTTACGAAAAAGAACTTGCCTTTCAGACAGAAAGAAGAAGGGCTGCAGTTGAATTAATTAGAATTATTAGTGATTTATGGTATGATGATACGATAGAATTGGTTTTATTCAGAAATCAATTAAATGATCGAAACGTTAGTGAAATTATAAGCCTGGTTAATTATGCCAGCGATTTTGTGGAAAAACCAATTTCCATTTTTGAAGCAGTTGAAATTGCGCGTGAAATTAAAAACCAACACTTTCCGCCTTCAAAATTAGATATCGGTAAATTGGTTTACGAGTTTCATTTACAAGATAAGCTACAAACTGTAAAGGATTTTGTTGAAGACAAATTGAAGGATGCAAAAAATTCAGGAGGAATTGAGCCAAAAGACGTAGTCCTTTATGGATTCGGAAGAATTGGGCGATTGCTGGCTCGTGAATTAATGGCTGGCACCGGAAAAGGAAATTTAATGCGATTAAGAGCCATTGTGACACGCGGTGAAATTAATGAGTCCATTTTGGAAAAAAGGGCTTCTTTATTAAGGAATGATTCGGTTCATGGCGATTTTAGAGGGACTGTAATAGTTGATGTTGATAAAAATGCCTTAATTATTAATGGTTTAACGGTAAATGTAATTTCCGCAAATGCTCCCGAAGAAATTGATTATACGGCGTATGGAATTTTAGATGCGCTGGTTATCGACAATACTGGTGCCTATAGGGATAAAGAAGCGTTGGGCCGACATTTAAAATCGAAAGGTGTTTCAAAAGTATTGTTAACGGCACCGGGGAAAGGCGTTCCAAATATTGTTCATGGGGTTAATCATTTGGAATACAATCCTAATGAAGTTGATATTTTTTCTGCGGCTTCCTGTACCACAAATGCCATCACACCTGTTTTAAAAGTTATTGAAGATAATTTTGGTGTTGAATATGGCCATTTGGAAACCATCCATGCCTATACAAACGACCAGAATTTGGTTGATAATATGCATAAAAAATACAGAAGAGGAAGAGCGGCAGCCTTAAATATGGTGATTACCGAAACGGGCGCAGGAAGCGCAGTTTCTAAAGCATTGCCTTCTTTTGAAGGAAAATTAACATCCAATGCTATTCGTGTCCCGGTTCCAAACGGTTCATTGGCCATTTTGAATTTGAGATTGGAAAACGCTGCAAGCAAAGAAACCATCAATTCCGTTATGAAAAAATATGCGTTGGAAGGTAGTTTGGTAGAACAAATTAAATATTCTTTAAGCAACGAATTGGTTTCTTCTGATATTGTGGGAACTGCCGCACCAGCAATTTTTGACAGTTATGCAACCATTTCAAGCAATGATGGGAAAAATGTGATTTTATATGTTTGGTACGACAATGAATTTGGATATACACACCAAGTAATTAGGTTGGCTCGTTACATTTCAAAAGTAAGACGATTTAATTATTATTAATAGATTGGGCAACCAAAGTTGCCTATTGGGATGATTAAAAAAATTACTTTTATTTGATGAAAATAAAAGAGGCGAATAAAGGTTATTTATTGGCATTATTGTCGGTAATAGCCGTAGCCAACGTTTATATATTTAGCAAGGCAGCCCTTACTGAGGTTAGTATTCCTCAGTTTGGGGTGTATTGGTTTCTATTTGGGTTGCTGTGGATTTTACTTTATGCTTGGCATAAAAAATCCTATAAGATTTTAAAAGGTCTTACTCATAAAAACTATCGGGTTTTATTATTTTTGGGAATTATAGAAATCTTTAGTACTTATTATTTTTATAAATCAATCCATGTAATTTCCAATCCAACCATTGTTTCATTTTTGGGAAATATTTCCCCTGTTTTTATGATTGTCTTAAGTTTTTTCTTCTTAAAAGAACGATTTAGCGTCCTAGAATTTATAGGGATGATTTTAGTGTTGTTTGGTGCTTTTGTGATTAGTTATAAAGGAGACTTAAGGTTTCAGGACATGTTTATAAATGGCACCCAAGATGTGCTGCTTTATAGTTTGTTTTCTGCCGTAAATTATGTTGTAGTGAAAAATAATATCACAAAAATTCATCCAATTCTGCTAACCATAAGCAGGTGTGTTTTTATATTGATTTTTTCATTAATGGCATTGCTGTATTTTAATGATTCACTCATAATTTCTGAAACCGCCTTTATCAATATTTTTATAGGTTCACTTTTAGGACCATTTCTAACAGTCATTGCTGGGTATTTAGCTTTGCAATATATTACTTCGTCACATAGGGCAATCATTTCCAGCACAAGAGGTGTTTTTGTGTTGTTGGGTTCATATCTATATTTTGGGCAATTTCCAAGGGTAATAGCACTAATTGGCGGCGCAATTACCATAATTGGGGTTATAACAATAGCTTATGGAAGCATTGGCACTAAAAAGAAAATATACTAAAATAAGGTTAGAAATACAGCATAAAAAGAATGCTGCACAAAGGATCATCCAAAGTGCAGCATTATTTCTAGAATTTTTTACGATTAAGTGAAGATGATTTGCGTTCTGTCACCATCGCATAATTCATAAAATTCACCAATTGTAATAATATCTTTTACCTCTTCAAACAGGTCATTTTTAGTTAATTTAAACATATCAACAGCAAGCTTACAGGCATAAATTGTACCACCACCAGCTGTAATCATTTCTAAAAATTCATCTACTGGAGGCATATCTAACGCTCCCATTTGTTTTCGCATCATACTTGATACAGCCGATTCTACACCCGGCAATCCTCCAAGCATCGTTGGAAATGGAAGTCCGCCCGGCATTCTCATAGCTGGGTTCCCGGTTGTTGCAGTATGCAAATTATTCATAGTTTTCTTTGTAATTCCATCAAGGCCAAAGAAAGTAAAAAATACATTTGTTTCAATACCTTCCATTACGGCTCCGTTTGCCATAACTAATGATGCATATACGTCTTCTAAATTTCCTTTAGCACATATAATGCAAACTTTTTCTAAAGGTTTTTTTTCTTTTGTTTCCATATTTGAAATTTTAAATTAAATGCAACTTGAAGGTTTAGGGATTCCTGCTATTTTTGAGGAGAATTTTAATGGTCCTTTTGGGAACAATGCGTATAATTGTTTAATATCAACAATTCCTGATTTACCAACACTTCTAATTGTTAAAGCTTCTTTAGCAATTGTTTTTTCGCGTAAATAATTGATAACTTCAAAGTGTTTATCTGTTAATTCAATTCCCACTTCACTTGCAATTTCTTTTGCGATTTCTTTGTTCCACTGAGTCATATTTTCCATGTAGCCGTCTTCAGTGACATTTACCACAACACCTGCTATAGTTTTTACTGACATAATATTTAGTTTTTAAGTTATTAATTGTTTTTTTCTGGTTTTATATCAAAAATCTTGCCTTTAAAGCTCATATGTCTTGAAACAAATGGAATGGCGATTCCTTTTAACAACATGTTCCAATAAATCCACCTAAAGGCTAATTTTCCCCAATGATTAAATAAGCTTTCTTTTAAAAGTGAAAGTGGACCAATCTTGGCGAAAGGAAATTTTCCATGTACAGGTTCTGTTACATAATTAAAATCGATAAGCAAGGCTTTGTTGTTTCCGGTTTCAATAAAACAGTTTGCATGTCCATCAAATTCTTTTTTTAGTGGATAGCCATTGATGTATAATACAATATTATCTGTTAATGTTTCTGCTGCAAAATGAGCAACTGAGCCTGCCTTGGAGGCAGGAACGTTGGTTGCGTCACCAATTACAAAAATATTTTCATGGGCTTTTGATTGTAAAGTATGATGATCTGTTGGCACAAAATTTAAATCATCTCCCAAACCTGATTTTGCCATAACTTCATCACCCATATTTGTTGGGATGGTCACAAGCAAATCAAAGGGAATTCTTCTGCCTTCATAATCCACAATTTCTTTGGTGTCATTATCTACATGTTCTATGGCAAAATCTGATTCTAAAGTAATGTTTTTTTCTTTTAAAAGATAAGCTAAGGCTGTTGAGCATGTTGGTTTTGTAAAGGCTCCAGACAATGGTGTAACATAGGTAATTTCCACTTTATCTCTCATTCCTTTTTCCTTGAAATAAGAATCGGCTAAAAAGGCAAACTCTAAAGGGGCAACGGGACATTTAATAGGCATTTCAGTAATATGCACCAATAATTTTCCACCTTTCCAATCTCTTAATTTATCTCGTAAAGCTAAAGATCCTTCGTAGGTGTAAAAGTCGAAGATGTCTTTTTTCCAAAGCGGACCAACTAACCCTTCTGTTTCTTCCGGAGCTATTTTACATCCTGTTGCAATGATTAAAACATCATAATTTAAAGTTTCACCTTCCAATTCTACCTTATTTTCTTCAGGAAGGATTTTCTCTATTTTTTTTTGGATATATTTTACATCCTTTGGAATAAATTTTTTACCAACTTTTTTTACTTGTTTTTCATTATATATATCAAAAGGGAGAAATAAAAATCCAGGTTGATAATAATGAGTTTTATATTGATCAACTATCGTGATTTTCCATTCATTTAAATAGAGTTTTGGCCTTAGGTGGTTAGCCATCATTGTACCCGAAGTACCCGCACCTAATATGACTAAGTTTTTCATTTTTAACAGTTTAATTTAATTATTGTTTGTTAGCTATTCTGAAACAGTTATTAATCTATTTGTAAAGTTACTTAAGTTACCTAAGCTGCTTTATGATAATTATCAGTATCTTAAGTAACAATTGTTACCAATAAAAACACATAAGGTCAATTATAATACCAAAAAAAAGTTGAATGCCGTGAAGTAGTTTGTAAGTAAAAAATCAGAAAATATGATTACTTTTAGCCGAGAATTTAATGAATATGTCCGATAATATTGAAGAAAAAATAAAGCAGCTTAGAGCAGCGTTAAACCAGCACAACTACAATTATTATGTGTTGGATAAACCAACTATTTCCGATTTTGATTTTGATTTAAAAATGAAGGAATTGGAGCAGTTGGAAGCTGAAAATCCACAATTTTTTGACCCGAATTCGCCAACCCAAAGAGTTGGAGGTGAGGTTGTTAAAAGTTTTAATACCGTTAATCATAAAAACAGGATGTTTTCTTTGGATAACTCTTATTCAAAAGATGATATTTTGGACTGGGAAAAGCGGATTAAAAAAATGATTGGCTCAGAAGATGTGGAATATGTTTGCGAATTAAAATATGATGGAGCCTCCATTAATTTAACATACAACAATGGTGTTTTGCAGTGTGCAGTAACCCGTGGCGACGGTTATCAGGGTGATGATGTAACGGCCAATATTAAAACAATTCGGTCAATTCCACTTGTTTTAAAAGAAAACCTGATTGATAATTTTGAAATTCGGGGTGAAATAATTCTTCCGCTCGACGGATTCAATAAAATGAATGAAGACCGAATTGACATTGGTGAAGAACCTTATAGCAATCCGAGAAATACGGCAAGCGGCAGTTTAAAATTGCAGGATAGTGCTGAAGTTGCCAAACGACCGCTAGATTGTTTGCTGTATCACGTAGTTGCCAATAAAAATCTGAATAGAACGCATTTTGAATCTTTAGAAATGGCTCGAAAATTGGGTTTTAAAATTCCAAATACGCTTAAAATATGTTCAACTATTGATGAAGTATTTTCCTTTATTGAAAATTGGGACACAAAGCGTTACCAGCTTCCTTATGAAACAGATGGCGTGGTGATAAAAGTAAACAGTTTGGCGCAACAAGACGAGTTGGGCTATACCGCAAAATCGCCTCGATGGGCTATTGCCTATAAATATAAAGCAGAACAGGAAAGTTCTGTTTTAAAAGAGATAACCTATCAAGTTGGAAGAACAGGCGCTATAACACCCGTGGCGAATTTAGAACCGGTTCAATTGGCTGGCACGGTGGTAAAAAGAGCTTCATTGCACAATGCCGACCAAATTGAAAAACTGGATATTAGGTTAGGAGACACCGTTTATGTGGAAAAAGGCGGAGAAATAATTCCCAAAATTATTGGGGTTGATTTAAGCAAAAGGCCAAAAGATTCTGAACCCACAAAATACATTACGCATTGTCCGGATTGTAAAACGGCGCTTGTTCGGGCGGCTGGTGACGCCAAACATTTTTGTCCGAATGAATATGGTTGTCCCACCCAAATTACAGGTCGAATTCAGCATTTTATCAGCAGAAAAGCTATGAATATTGACGGATTGGGTGCGGAAACGATTCAATTGTTATTTAAAGAAGGATTGGTTCATAATTATGCCGATTTATATGAATTAAGGGAGGCACAAATTATTCCTTTGGAGCGAATGGCCGAAAAATCGGCTCAAAATATTATTGCGGGAATAGAAAAATCTAAAGAAGTGCCTTTTGAAAAAGTGTTGTTTGCTTTGGGAATTCGGTTTGTTGGAGAAACCGTGGCGAAGAAGTTGGCGAAGCATTTTAAATCTATAGATAATTTATTGCAAGCTTCTTTTGAAGAATTGATTTCTGTGGATGAAATTGGTGATATTATTGCTAAAAGCATCATTAATTTTTCAAATAATTTAATCAATATTCAATTGATAGACCGATTAAAACAATATGGTGTGCAGTTGGAAGTAACTGCGGAATCTCTAATTGGTAAAACGGCTATTTTACAGGGAAGAACTTTTGTAGTATCTGGTGTATTCGCTCATTTTGAAAGAAATGATTTAAAAAAATCTATAGAGGACAATGGGGGGAAAGTGGCAAGTTCCATTTCTAAAAAGACGGATTTTATTGTTGCAGGTGAAAATATGGGACCTAGCAAGCGTGAAAAGGCAGAGGGTTTGGGTATTCCAATAATTTCTGAAAGTGATTATTTAGAAATGATTGGCTGATTTTAAGAAATGGAGTAGCTAAACTGCATTAGGGATAGCAGTGGAAATACTTTTTTGGGGTTTTGCCCAAAAAAGATTGGAACGGAAAGCCCGACCGCTTTTTTAAGCGGGAATGCCCAAATAAATAGATGAAATAGATTTTTTCATTCAAAAGATGAAATTTTGAACAGAATTTTAAATATTTTCAATAATAATTCTATTGCGGCGAATAATCAATTTCCCTTCGTTTTCAAGGATTTTAAGCAAACGGGAAACCACCACGCGAGAGGTGTTTATGTCGTCGGCAATTTCTTGATGGGTAATTACTAAAGTATTGTTTTGCATTATTTTAACTTTATCTGTTAAATACTTTAGCAACCTGTCGTCTAACTTCATAAATGCCAAACTGTCTATAGATTCCACCATTTCAATTAAGCGAATATGGTAGCTATCTATAATAAAATGACGCCAGGATTTGTACTTAATTAACCAATCATCAATTTTATTAACGGGCACAAATATGCCTTCGGTTTCTTTTTCCACAATTCCGCGGAACATGCTTCTGCTTTTGTTAATGCAATTTATGAAAGAAATGGCACAAGTATCTCCTTTTTCAAGGAAGTATAAGGCAATATCTTCCCCATTTTTATCTTCGCGAATAATTTTTACGGCGCCTCTTAATATCAATGGCACATGAGTCATGTTGTCGCCAATGTCAATTAAGATCTCACCACTGGAAAGAGTCCTATATATCCCTAAATTGACAATTTCATCAATTAATTCTTTTTCAAAAATTTGAGAATAATAATCTTCTAATTTACTCCTTAACAATGTCTTATCAGAATTCATAGTAAATTGTATTAATGAAATTAATTAATTCCAAATATACACTTTATATAAAAAATAACTCCTGATTTAAATCAGGAGTTATTAGAATTCAAATAATTATATATTAAATTAGAATTTAACTTGCAATTGCATTAATAATGCGTCATTGTCTACACTAATTCCCGTTTCAATCTTGTTTTGGTAATTTATCTGTAATCTTGTATCTTTATTAAAGAAATAATTTACACCTATTGTCATCATTTCTTGATAACCAATTTTTTTAATATCTAAATCTTGGTCAAAATATTCATATTTAAAAACAGGTTGTAATTTTGTGTTTACATCATACGAAGCCATTACATAGCCACCCGCTCTTTTTGCTCCCAATTCCAAAGGTGTTGAACCACAACCACCATCAGCAGCTCTGTTATAATCGCCTTCATCATAAATATATTCTCCCTGAATTTTAAAACCACTGTAATTAAAAGCAACTTCAGCGCCATAAGTGGTACGATCTACATCGTCGTTGTTAGGATAGCCGTATCTAAAGCTTCCACCAACACTCATAAAATCAAACAATTTATAAGAAGCACGACCAATAATGTCTTTTTTCTCGTTATTATCTTTAACGCCTATACCGCGTCCATTCATTAATGCCAATGCGTAACGGAATTTTGTTTTGTCGCTTCCGCCTAACATCATTAAACCTAAATCT
>DAIDMK010000056.1 GCA_027449025.1 Lutibacter sp.
TTTAAAAATAAAAGTAATACCCAAAATTGAATGGAAATAAAAAACCGCCTCAAAATTTAATATTGAGACGGCTTCTTCTCAACTTAAAGAGATTTATTATTTATGGATTAATTGTCCAAGACATAAAATATTGTGAGCCTATTTTTCCTGAACCAGGTACACTATAATATTCTTTTCCTCCAATATTGGCACCTCCAATTTTAAATATCGACTTCCATTTTGGAACGCTATAATTAATTTGGGCATCAACTACTGAACGAGAATCAATCATTCCATTTACAAATGTTGCTTCATACAAATAATTGTCACTCCATCTATAATTAACATTGAATCCCAAATTTTCAATAAGATTTGTATTTCCAAAGGAAATTTTTACTTTATGTTCTGGAGTATTAAAACTGGCCTCATAATCTGGATCTGTTGCTTGGTCAAATTCAAACTTCGCAAAAGTATAATTTACGCCAAAACTGTAGTTTCCCATTATTTTAGTGTCTACGCCAATCGTTGCGCCATAAGACGTAATGTCTGCAGGTGAATTGGTATAAACTTGGAATGCTTTGTAGTCTCCTTTTTGGAGTGCCAATAATGACAATGCATTGTCCCCTACAGTTCCATAGTATGGCACCAAAACAGTTTTAACTCCAATAAAATCTTGATAATCATTATAATACGCGCTTGCATCTAAAGATAATTTTCCGAAACCGGCTCTATAGCCAACTTCATAAGCACTTACTTTTTCAGGTTTTACAAGAGAAATATCAGATTTTGCAGGAGCTCCTACCAAAACAGATGACAAAGTGAATGAATTGTCATAAGCTCTTCTTCCTGAAAGCTCAACAGTGCTACTTCCAGCATACGGCTGACCACCAGTGCTAACCAACAATGGATTTGTGGTGTATCTGTCCAAATTGTCAGGCGCTGAACCCACTAAAATAGCCCTTCCAGCATCTAAACCAATGTATTGGTCTTGGGTGGTTGGATTTCTAAAACCAGTTTGAAAGGACGCTCTTAAGTTACGGGTTTTGCCTTCACCCAAAGAGTAGGAAAACGAAACTCTTGGAGAGTAATTACCATCGAAATTTTGGGCTTTATCATAACGAATAGATCCGGTAAATTTCAATCGGTCATCAACAAATTTCTTTTGTAATTGCATATAAGCACCATATTCTTCGTAATCGATTGGTCCATCATAATCTGTAAAAATTGTTCCAAAAGAATTTAAAGAATATTGTCTCCAAGAACCACCAACTTGAACATCCGCAAAATCAATTAGGTTCGCAAAATTATAATTGGCATCTGTATGATAAATTTTTGTGTTATCTTGAAATTTTGCTCCTGTAGCTAAATTTGGATCAGAAATCACATTTTTAAAAGTGGTATTGAAAGCGGCAGTGCCAGGAATTAAAGCGCCAGTTTGCGCGACTTGCCTAGCAACACTATGTGCTGTTGCATCGTCTAAAGCCGGTAATCCCGGGATAAGACCAAAACGACCACCAATGTAAGTTGTTGCGTATTGGGTAAACCAATCTTTATCCGACTTCCAGCTTCTATTCACATTAATCGCTGCAAAACGGCTGTCGTAAGAATCCCCTGCATCTTCATCTGTAATGTATCCTCTAACAAAAAAGTTATCGCCTTTAATTTCTAATTTATGCTGTTGCATAAAGAAATTATTAAGATTATATCTGTTAGCTCCTTGATAAATTGTATTTCCTTGTCCAAACTTTGCGTTATAAATAATTTCAAAATCATTGGCAAATGGTCTGTAATGAAGGGCAAAATCAGCTTTGACACTTTTAGCTTCATAATCACCCATTAAATCTGCTTCATTATACCCAGTTCTTGAGACAGTGGCAGAGCCTAAAGTTCCTTTAGGAGTACCTGCAAGAGCGTCAAAATCCAAATTTGTAGAAACCTCATCACCATAAACGTTTAACCCATCGTAGGCAGGATTGCTTCTATCAAATCCTGGATTTTCATGGTCTCTATAATCTGTGGCGTACCATTCGGTTCCTTTTAAGTAGGAGAAGGATGCTTTTGCGGCAAATTTATCGCTGAATTTATAGGCCATTCTTATCCCTACATCTGCAAACTGGTTGTCACCAGCCGCTTTTTGTGAAGTAATTCCTGTTTTTGCATAAACACTAACTCCTGGATATTCGAAAGGACTTTTACTTGTCATAAATAAAATACCATTGAAGGCATTGGCTCCATACAAAGCAGAAGAAGCCCCTGGAAGCAACTCAACTGTGTTAATGTCAAGTTCAGACATTCCCAATAAATTCCCTAAATTAAAGTTTAAAGCAGGAGATGAATTGTCCATCCCATCAACCAATTGCATAAAACGCGTGTTGGAAATTGTTGCAAAACCTCTTGTATTGACAGATTTAAATGTAAAACTGCTTACGTTAACATCAACACCTTTTAAATTTTCCAATCCATCATAAAAAGTTGGAGAAGAGGTGTTTTTAATATCTCTGATATCCATTCTTTCAATGGTTACCGGAGACTCTAATATGCGTTCGGGCGTTCTTGAAGCCGAAACAACAACTTCAT
Source organism: Lutibacter sp. (assembly GCA_027449025.1). GTDB lineage: Bacteria > Bacteroidota > Bacteroidia > Flavobacteriales > Flavobacteriaceae > Lutibacter. The sequence continues at coordinate 2,557 of DAIDMK010000056.1, forward strand.
CTAAAGCGGTAGCAGCTTCATCAAGCATTACGCTAACTTTTTGCTCGCTTTGTGTAATTTCAACTTTTGTAGATGTGTATCCAATAAGTGAAATTTCTAAGGTAAAAGGGGGATTTTGGGCGATTTTAAACAAAAAATTTCCGTCAAAATCGGTTGTAGTTCCAATAGATTTCCCTATAACTTTTATGTTGGCGCCCGGGATGGGTTCACCAGTTTTTGCTTCTTTCACAGAACCTGTAATAGAAGTTTGGGCAAACATAACTGAGCCCATAAAAAGTACAAAAATAATACTTAGTAGTTTTTTCATAATATCCTTAATAATATTGGTTAATGTGAATGCAAAATACAATTTTTTTCCTATTATTGTAAAAAACGAGCTAAAAAAAATATAAAAAGTTAATTTAATCCTTTATTATAACTAACGCGCTGATTATCTGTCTATTACAAAATGCTTAATTTACCAATAACTTTTGGTAATTACGCTATTTCACCTTCTTCTTTTTTTATCCTGCCGATTCGGTCTGATTCGTTTTCAGTTAATCAACAGTATTTTTGCTAATTCAAACTTAATCGTTTTCGGGATTTCATATTAGAAAAACCTCATTGTTTCAGTTCTAATTCCATTTGCCCAATTATTTTAATAATCCATTTTCACAATCATTTACAATATAAGAGTTGATTTTTGCAACGATTTATAATTCACTTAGATACTATTCTTTGAATATTTAATTTAATTTAATTTACCTATTTTTGCTCAAACTAAAAAACATATTTACTATGACTAAAATGATTCATTCTTATTGGGCTTACCTAGTATTACTAATCTTAATAATTGCCGTAATAAACGCCATCAATGGGGTAAACTCAAAAAAAGAATTCAAAGACAAGGATTTGCGTATTTCGTTATTTGTCCTAATCACTGCTCACATCCAATTGATTTTGGGTTTTATTGCCTATTATTCTTCTCTTTATTATGAAACAATGAGAAAGGTTGGTATGGGTGAAGTGATGAAAAACAGTGAGCTGAGAAAGCCTTTAATTGAGCATCCTTTGCTTATTCTTATTGCCATTGCTTTAATTACAATTGGGTTTTCAAAACATAAAAAGAAAACAACCGATACCGCAAAATTTAAAACCATAGCCGTTTATTATACAATTGCCCTAATCCTTATTCTTGCGGTAATTCCTTGGGGTTTATGGTTTTCTAAATAAAAAATTCATTTCCGAAGCCAATTGGCTTCGGATTTTTTTTAAATTATGAAACGAGCATAACAAATTTTGATACACAAAAGAATGATTAATGGCGAACTTGCCTGCGGCAGGTAGCAGCTAGTACCGCAATAAAATTTAAACAGATGAAAAAAATTTTAGCCTACTTTCTTTCAATTATCTTCTACTCCATTTATGGAACCTTGTTACTTGTTTTTCATGTGATGCAGTGGCTCGGTTTTAATCTTGGTAAATATCGAGGTCATAAAATTGCGGTAGATATTATGAATGGCTCTTTTACCTACCTACTTTATATTTTAGGAACACGCATAAAATTTATCAGCAAATATCCAATTCCTGAAAATGCACCCCTAATTATTGTTTCAAACCACCAAAGCATGAATGATATTTCTCCTATTTCATGGTTTATGAGGAAATACCATCCAAAGTTTGTTTCAAAAATGGAACTGGGAAAAGGTATTCCGAGCGTTTCCTATAATTTAAGGCACGGTGGCTCAGTTTTAATCGACAGAAAAGATTCACGACAGGCTATAACCGCCCTCAAAGAATTTGGACAGTACATTGAAAAAAACAATTATTCCGCAGTTATTTTTCCGGAAGGGACAAGAAGTAAAGACGGCGTTCCTAAACGCTTTTCTGAAAATGGCTTGAAAACGCTCACCAAATACGCGCCTTCTGCTTATGTAATTCCATTGACTATTAATAATTGCTGGAAACTCAACAGATATGGAATGTTTCCTTTAGAAGTTGGTGTGAAAATCACTTTTGAGCTTCATGAATCTATTAAGGCTGATTCCCTTGAATTTGATAAACTTTTTGAAAAGGTTGAAAATACCGTTAAAAATGCCGTAATTTAGAGAACTACTACTAAATTAAAAAATTATGTCATTACAAAATATCCGGTTAGAGGTGATGCTAACCTTGGAAAAAAGCATCGATACTTTCGTTGAAAAATTTTTGATTACTCCTGAAAAAATTTGGCAGCCAACCGACTTTCTTCCAAATTCCCAAAGCGATAAATTTATTGAAGAGATAAAAGAAATTAGAGAAATTTCTAAAGAATTGGATGATGATTTTTGGACTGTTTTGGTTGGTGACACCATTACCGAAGAAGCTTTGCCAACCTATGAATCCTGGCTGCTTGATGTTGAAGGAATTTCGCAAACTAGCAATAACGGCGGTGATAACGGCTGGGCAAAATGGATACGCGCCTGGACGAGCGAAGAAAACCGACACGGAGATGTGTTGAACAAATACATCTACTTATCAGGCAGGGTAAATATGCGTGAAGTTGAAATTACTACACAACATTTAATTGCTGATGGAATGGATATTGGCACTGGCCAAGACCCTTATAAAAATTTTGTATATACAAGTTTTCAGGAATTGGCCACTTACATTTCCCATAACAATGTGGCAAAAATTGCTCGTAAAAACGGACATACCTTATTGGCAAAAATGTCTAAAATTATTGCCGGCGATGAAATGCGACACCATTTGGCTTATACCGAATTTGTAAAACAAATTTTTAAGTATGACCCAAGTGAAATGATGTTGGCTTTTCAATATATGATGAAACATAAAATTGTGATGCCCGCTTTTCATTTAAGGCATTCTTCTGATGAAAAAGGAACACTATTCGGTCAATTTTCAACCGTAGCACAGCGTGCCGGTGTATATACAGGTTTCGATTATGTGGATATTATTAAAAAATTAAATGCCGTATGGGATATCGATAAAATTACTGGATTAAACGATGAAGCAGAAAAAGCAAGAGAATATTTGCTAAAATTACCTGAACGTATGCATCGCATTACCGAACGTATTGTTGTTCCTGATACAAAATACCCATTTAAATGGATTAATCCATTACATTAAACAGTGTGGTAATTTATTATCGTTTAATCTCAAAAGTATCTCGGTCATTTAAAAACCCCAACTTATTTCTTATTTTGGAAATATGGTTTTTATCTATGGTAAAAACAGTAATTTCTTCCATGTTTTCTCTGGTTTCAACTACTTGTTCCCCCAAACAATTAAAGGCTGCCGAATGACCGTTATATTCGTAATTATTGGCATCAATCCCAACTCGGTTTACACCAATAGTGTAACACATATTTTCAATGGAGCGCGCTTTTATCAAAGTGTCCCATGCCGCAATTCTTATTTTTGGCCAATTGGCAACATAAATTAACAAGTCAAAATCTTCTACATTTCGAGCCCAAACAGGAAAACGCAAATCGTAACAAACCATCGGGCATATTCTCCAGCCTTTATAGACCACAATAAGCTTTTCTATACCGCTCTCATACACTTTATCTTCTCCTGCCAAGGTAAATAAATGCCGCTTGTCGTAAAAATTAATTTCGCCTGAAGGATGCACAAATAAAAACCGATTATAATATTTTCCACCCTCTAAAATGACAACGCTGCCAGCGATGGCCAATTTTTTTTCAGTAGCCGTTTTTTGCATCCATTTAACAGTTTCTCCCTCCATAGTTTCAAAAATGTCTTGCGGATGCATCGTAAACCCAGTAGAAAACATTTCGGGCAAAATAATGAGATCGACTTGTTCTTCAATCTGATTTATTTTTTCTGAGAAATTTTTTCGATTATGTGCTGCATTATGCCAAATCAAATCGGACTGCAGCATCGCTATTTTTAAATGTTGCATAATATTTCTGTTGCTTTTTTTAAGGTTTCATCTGTTTTCGCAAAGCAAAAACGCAATACTTTGGTGTCTAATCCAGCTTCATTAAATACCGAAATTGGAATTGAAGCAATCTTTTGTTCTTTCGTCAATCTTATTGCAAAATCAACATCGCTTTCATCAGTTATTTTTGAAAAATTCAATAGTTGGAAATATGTTCCGGTAGAAGGTTTAAAACTGAAACGGGAATCTTTCAGCAGACTTAAAAATAAATCTCTCTTTTGCTGATAAAAAGAGCCTAATTCCAAATAATGATTGGGATATTTTAAATATTCAGCCAGCGCTACTTGTGTGGGATGGTTTACACTAAACACATTAAACTGATGCACTTTTCTAAATTCATCAGTTAAATAGACCGGAGCGATGCAATAACCCACTTTCCATCCTGTATTGTGAAACGTTTTTCCGAAAGAAGCCGTAATAAATGTTCTTTCTGCCAAAGCGGGATATAAAGCAGCAGATTGATGTTGTTCTTCATCAAAAATAATATGTTCATACACCTCATCGCTCAGCAATAAAATGTTGGTATTTTTTAACAGTGCTTCCAACTGTAGCATATCCGTTTTTGATAAAACCCTACCCGAAGGATTGTGCGGAGAATTAATGATGATCATTTTGGTTTTATCGGAAATCAATCTCTTTACTTTTTCCCAATCTATGCTAAAATCTTCCGGATTTAATTGAACCGAAATTGCTTTTCCTCCAAAAAGCTCGATGGTTGGCTCGTAACAATCGTATGCCGGTTTAAAAATAATAACTTCATCATCTTTATGCACCACAGCAGCAATGGCTGTGAAAATCGCTTGGGTTGCACCTGCCGTAATAGTTATTTCTGTTTCCGGATTATAAGAAAGTCCATATAAATTGAACATTTTTTCAGCAATGGCTTCTCTCAAACTTAAAATTCCCGGCATTGGCGCATACTGATTTTTACCGTTTATCATGGCTTTGTTTACCAAGGAAATCAGTTTTTGATCACTTTCAAAATTTGGAAAACCTTGCGATAAATTCAGCGCGTTTTCTTCGGTAGCCATACCGCTCATTATACTAAAAATACTGGTTTTAACAGCGGGAAGTTTAGAATGTAAAGAAACTTTAAAGTGGGACATGTTAAATCATTGATTTGTTGATGTGTTTATTTGTTGAATTGTTTAGAGTTTTAAATAAATAACTTTTAACTTTTAACTTTTAACTTTTTAATCGTTTAAAGTTACTAAAATTATGCTTCTGATGGAAATTCTATTATATCAGATAGTAGTCAATCAGAAATAAAAAAATCGCCACTGTTTTATTTGAATGTTATCCAAATTTAACCAACTTGCAGCTTTAAATATTAAAGATGAACTATTTTAAAACCCTTTGGAGAAAGTACGCTCGATATTTCACAGATATTTGGCAATATTTAATCATAATTGTCATTTTTATGATTGCTGGTATAGTTTATTTAGTCATCAATTAAAAAACCCAAAAGAAGGCTCCTTTGGGTTTTCATTTGAAAAATTAAAGTTTGATTTATGCTAAATAGATGCCGTTAAATATTCGCGATTTAAACGTGCAATATTTTCTATCGATATTCCTTTCGGACATTCAATTTCACAAGCTCCAGTATTGGTACAGTTTCCAAATCCTTCTAAATCCATTTGCGCAACCATGTTTTTAACACGATCTGTTGCTTCTATTTTTCCTTGAGGCAATAAAGCAAATTGTGAAACTTTTGCCGCAACAAATAACATGGCGCTAGAGTTTTTACAACTTGCAACACAAGCTCCGCAACCTATGCAAGCAGCAGCATCCATGGATAAATCGGCATTGTGTTTAGGGATCGGAATTGAATTTGCATCTTGTGTATTTCCAGATGTATTTACGGAAATATACCCTCCGGCTTGCTGAATGCGCTCAAATGACATGCGGTCAACCACTAAATCTTTAATTACCGGAAAAGCATTTGCTCTAAAAGGTTCTATATAAATGGTATCCCCATCTTTAAACATACGCATATGCAATTGACAGGTTGTAATACCTCTATCTGGTCCGTGAGGTTCTCCATTAATTTGTAATGAACACATACCGCAAATACCTTCTCTGCAATCGTGATCAAAAGCTATTGGTTCTTCATTTTTTGCAACCAGACTTTCATTTAAAACGTCCATCATTTCTAAAAATGACATGTGCTCTGAAATATCTGTTACTTTATATTCGACCATTTGACCTTTGTCTTGTGGTCCTTTTTGTCTCCAAATTTTTAACGTTAAATTCATATCTTTAGTTTATTAGCCATTAGGCAATAGGCAATAGTTTTAGCTGCTTATTGATTTTATAAAGGCATTTAACATTTTGTTTTCTTCTGTAATTAAATTTATTATTTTATCAAACTTATCATCACTTATCAAATCTAATTCTTTTGAAATAATTATTTGAGTTTCTAACTCTAACAATGAACCTCTCGCTATTTTGATAAATTGAATATAGTTTTGAGTGTAATTTCTACCATAACCCTCTGCAATATTTGAAGGAATAGAAATTGAAGCTCTTTTCATCTGACTTTGCAAACCAAACACTTCATCTTTAGGTAAATCTTTACATATTAAATATATTTCCTTGACAATTTCTATACCTTTTTGCCAAACTAATAAATCTTTATATGATTTTATTTCACTCATTTACCTATTGCCTAATGCCTAATTTACTATTGCCTATTTGTATGAACGAGTTTTTAATTCGATATCTTTAAATTCTAATTCTTCTTTGTGTAAAATAGCCTCACTAGGTTTTCCGGTATATTCCCAAGCAGCAACATAAGCAAAATTTACATCGTCTCTTTTTGCTTCACCATCATCTGTAATATGTTCTTCACGGAAATGACCTCCACAAGATTCCTCTCGTTCCAAGGCATCTTTTGCAAATAATTCACCCAATTCTAAGAAATCGGCAACCCTACCCGCTTTTTCAAGCTCTTGGTTAAACTCGTATAAACTTCCTGGTACTTTTACGTTTTTCCAGAAATCTTCTCTAATTTCTTGAATTTCTTTAATGGCTTCTTTTAAATGTTTTTCATTACGAGCCATTCCTACTTTATTCCACATTACCAAACCAAGTTTTTTGTGAAAATAATCTACTGAATGTGTCCCTTTGTTATTGATAAAGAAATCCAATTTGTCTTTTATTTCTTTTTCAGCTGCATCAAATTCAGGGCCATCAGTTGAAATTTTCCCTGTTCTGATATCATCTGCCAAATAATCGCCAATAGTATAAGGAAGCACAAAATAACCATCTGCCAAACCTTGCATCAACGCAGAAGCACCAAGCCTATTTGCTCCGTGATCAGAGAAATTAGCTTCTCCAATACAATATAATCCGGGAACGGTGGTCATTAAGTTATAATCAACCCATATACCGCCCATTGTGTAGTGCGTTGCAGGATAAATCATCATTGGTGTTTTGTATGGGTTTTCATCAATAATTTTCTCATACATCTGGAATAAGTTTCCATATTTTTCTTCAATCACCGCTTCTCCTAATTCAGTAATTTTTTCTACAGAAGGATTGTGAATTCCATGTATTTTGGCTTGTTCAGTTCCGTATCGTTTAATAGCTGAGGCAAAATCTAAATAAACTGCTTCGCCTGTTGCGTTTACGCCAAAACCAGCATCACAACGTTCTTTTGCAGCTCTAGAAGCAACATCTCGAGGCACTAAATTCCCAAAAGCTGGGTAGCGTCTTTCTAAATAATAATCCCTGTTTTCTTCAGCGATTTGAATTGGTTTTAATTTTCCTTGTTGAATGGCTTTTGCATCTTCAATTTTTGCCGGAACCCAAATACGACCGTCATTACGCAATGATTCAGACATCAACGTTAATTTTGACTGATAATCTCCTGATCTTGGAATACAAGTAGGATGAATTTGCGTAAAACATGGGTTTGCAAAATACGCTCCTTTTTTATGAATTTTCCATGCAGCGGTTGCGTTAGATCCCATCGCATTGGTTGATAAGAAATAAACATTGCCATAACCTCCAGTAGCAACAACTACCGCATGTGCAGAATGGCGTTCAATTTCGCCGGTAATTAAATTACGGGCTATAATTCCTCTTGCTTTTCCATCAATTTTCACAACGTCAAGCATTTCATGACGGTTAAACATTTCAATTTTTCCACGGGCAATTTGGCGATTCATTGCTGAATAAGCACCCAATAATAATTGCTGACCAGTTTGACCTTTCGCATAAAAAGTACGGGAAACCAACACACCACCAAATGATCTGTTGTCTAACAATCCGCCATAATCACGTGCAAAAGGCACACCTTGTGCCACACATTGGTCAATAATATTTCCTGAAACCTCAGCCAATCGGTACACATTCGCTTCACGCGAACGATAGTCACCACCTTTTACGGTATCATAAAATAAGCGATAGTTTGAATCCCCATCACCCATATAATTTTTTGCAGCATTAATACCTCCTTGTGCGGCTATTGAATGCGCACGACGCGGAGAATCTTGGTAAGCAAATGCTTTTACATTATAGCCCAATTCGGCTAAAGTAGCAGCTGCAGAACCTCCTGCCAAACCCGTTCCAATAACAATAATATCTATATTACGTTTGTTGGCTGGGTTTACTAAATTTATTTTATCTTTATATAATGTCCATTTATCTTTTATTGGACCTTCTGGTATTCTTGAATTTAAAGTCGTCATAATTTTATAAGATTAATGGTTTAATTGACTAAAATAGTGAAACAATGCAATCATAATAAATCCTAACGGAATTACTATTGCGTAAATTTTACCCAAAGTCCTTATACATTTAATGTATCTATTTAAACCAAGAGATTGGAATGCCGATTGAAAGCCGTGCAATAAATGCAAAGCCAATAATACAAAAGCAATTACATAAGCCCCAACTCTTAATGGGTTGGTAAATTTGTGTTGCAATTCATCAAAATACCTTGTTGGGTCTTCTGGTAAGAATTGAATGTATTTGTAGTTCATTTCAGAGAACCAAAAATCGATAAAGTGCAAAACAATAAAGGCTAAAATAACACCGCCACTAATTACCATGTTTCTTGACATCCAAGTGGAATTTGCAGCACCATTGTATTTTACATATTTAACACTTCTTGATTTCTTATTCTTTAACTCTAAAACAAATCCCATTACAAAGTGAAAAACAACACCAAAAATTAAAATGGGCTGCATGACAAATTGTATTAAAAAATTAGTTCCCATAAAGTGGGACAACTCATTAAACACATCCTTATTAACTAATGAAACTGTGTTAACCGTTAAATGAATAAGTAAGAAAATAATAAGGAAAAGTGCAGATAAAGCCATCGCTACTTTCCTTGCGATTGATGAAGATAAAAATCCGCTCATTTTTTTGTTGATTTTTTTTAAAGTCCAAATATACACATTTGAAATCATGTTTTTAAAAGCAAGTGGAAATTATTAGTCTAATTTAGATGCGTTATAAATAAAATTATTCAAAATAAAATCTGACAAATGTCATTATTATAAACGCATTGCTCTTTTATCTTTAACGTCTAAACTCTAAAAATTAGCCTTATGGCAGTTAAAAAAGGACTATTCAAAACATCGGTTGGGCGTAAAAATCTAATGGCTGTAACCGGGCTATTTATCATTTTTTTCCTTATAATTCACTTGGTAGGGAACCTTATCTTAATACTTCCAGATTCATTTTTCCCTGTAGAATTTTGGGGAGGTGTAGAAAACGTACATAACATGTATAATGCGTATTCTCACTTTTTAGTAAGTTTTTGGCCAGTAACATTAGTTGCATGGGTTTTATATGCTGCAATAATGATTCATGTAATTGATGCAATCATCATTACTTTGCAAAACAACAAATCTAGAGGAGAAAAATATCAGGTTACCGATAATTCTACAAGTAATTGGTACTCTAGAAATATGGGGATTTTAGGAACTATTATAGGAGTTTTTATTGTAATACACATGGCTCAATTTTGGTTAAAATATAAAGTACTTGGCACTGAACACGATTTATATGAATTAGTATTTGCTATCTTTAAAGTTCGGTGGTTTGTACTTATTTATGAAATAGGAATTATTGCACTAGGTTTCCATTTAATACATGGAATTGAAAGTGCACATCGTTCTTTAGGAATTTACCCTAAAAAAGTGATGAACATTATTAAGTATGTAGCACTATGCTTCAGTTTAGTTATGGCAATTTTATATGCCATTATTCCTATCATTCTTTACTTAAAATAACATAAACTTATGGCTCTTAACGCAAAAATTCCAGAAGGACCTTTAAAAGATAAATGGCAAAATTACCTTGCTAAAACCCGAATTGTTAACCCTGCAAACCGCAAAAAATTAGATGTTATTGTAGTTGGTGGAGGATTATCTGGTGGAGGTGCAGCTGCATCATTAGCTGAATTAGGTTACAATGTAAAAGTATTCTTTTTTCAAGATTCAGCACGACGATCACATTCTGTTGCCGCTCAAGGTGGTGTAAATGCCGCTAAAAATTATAAAAATGACGGTGATAATGTATATAGAATGTTTTACGATACGATTAAAGGTGGAGATTTCCGCTCTCGTGAAGCCAATGTTTACAGAATGGCTGAAGTATCTGTAGATTTAATTGACCATATGGTAGCTCAAGGAGTGCCTTTTGGACGTGAATATAGTGGCTATTTAAGTAATCGTTCTTTCGGTGGCGTTTTAGTGTCAAGAACTTTCTATGCGCGTGGACAAACTGGACAACAACTTCTTTTAGCAACTTATCAAGCGATGATGAATCAAATTAAAGTTGGAAAATTAACACAATACAATCGCCATGAGATTCTTGATATTGTAATTGTAAATGGTAAAGCCAGAGGGATTATTGCTCGTAATTTAAATACTGGTGAAATTGAACGTCACTCAGCTCATGCCGTAGTGTTTGGAACTGGTGGTTTTGGTAAAATATTTTATTTATCCACTTTAGCAATGAATTCAAACGGTTCTGCAAACTGGCGTGCACACAAAAAAGGCGCTTATTTTGCAAATCCATCTTGGACTCAAATTCATCCAACTGCTTTACCACAATCTGGTGAACATCAATCTAAATTAACTTTGATGTCTGAATCACTCAGAAATGATGGACGCATATGGGTGCCAAAAAATAAAGATGAAAAACGTGCTCCAGGAGATATTCCTGATGAAGATAGAGATTACTATTTAGAACGTCGTTATCCTGCATTTGGAAACTTAGTACCTCGTGATGTTGCTTCACGTGCAGCTAAAGAAAGATTAGATGCTGGACATGGAGTTGGACCTCTAAAAAACGCTGTATATCTTGATTTTAAAACTGCTATTGAAAAATTAGGTGAAGATACTATTAAAGAACGCTATGGCAACCTTTTTACCATGTATGAAAAAATTACTGCTATTAACGCCTATAAAGAACCTATGAAAATATCACCTGCAGCCCATTTCTCTATGGGAGGTTTGTGGGTTGATTATGAATTACAAACAACAATACCAGGTTTATTTGCTGTAGGTGAAGCAAATTTTGCAGATCACGGCGCAAATAGGTTAGGAGCAAATTCTCTTTTACAAGCATCGGTTGATGGTAATTTTATTTTACCAAATACCATTTCTAATTATTTAGCGGATGATATTAAAACAGGGAAAATCCCAACAGATTCTCCTGAATTTGAAGAAGCCGAAAAAGCAGTAAAAGATCAAGTATCAAAATTATTAGCTATTAAAGGCACCATGCCTGTTGATCAAATTCATAGACGTTTAGGTAAAATAATGTTTAAAGAAGTAGCGATGTCTCGAAATGAAAAAGGGATGATTTGGGCTATAGAAGAAATTAAAAAATTACGTAAAGAATTTTGGGAAAATGCTGCAATCCCTGGAAATGAAAATGGTCCTAACTCAGAATTAGAAAAAGCGGGTCGTTTAGCAGATTATTTAGAAATAGCTGAATTAATGGCTGTTGATGCATTAAATAGAAAAGAAAGTTGTGGTGCTCACTTCCGTGAAGATTATCAAACTCCAGAAGGTGAAGCCATGCGTGATGATGAAAATTATATGTATTCTTCTGCTTGGGAATGGCAACAAGGAAAAGATTGGAAATTACACAAAGAGCCATTAGAATTTACTGAAGTTAAACCAACAGTTCGCTCATATAAATAATAAAGATTATGAAACTGACACTTAAAATATGGCGACAAGAAAACGCCCAAACTAAAGGAAAATTAGTAACCTATAAATTATCAGATTTAAGCTCAGACAGCTCTTTTTTAGAAATGTTAGATGTACTTAATGAGGAATTGGCCTCAAAAGGAGAACCTGTTGTTGAATTTGATCACGATTGTCGTGAAGGAATTTGTGGTCAATGTTCATTAGTTATCAATGGAAAAGCACATGGTCCTGAAGAGCATTATACAACTTGCCAAACTCACCTAAGATCATTTAGTGATGGTGATACCATAACCATTGAACCTTTTAGAGCAAATTCATTTCCTGTTATTAGAGATTTAAAAGTAGATAGAAGCTCCATGGATCGAATTATTCAAGCTGGTGGTTATATCTCATCATTTACAGGAATGGCTCCTGAGGCTAATTCAATACCTATTCACCACGATATTGCTGAAAGTGCTTTTGATAGTGCTGCATGTATTGGTTGTGGTGCTTGTATAGCAACTTGTAAAAATTCATCAGCAGCACTATTTGTTTCAGCAAAAATAGGACACTTAGCTAAATTACCTCAAGGTCAAATAGAAAGGAATGAACGTGCCTTATGGATGATAAATGCACACGATGATGAAGGTTTTGGTAGTTGCAGCAATACCGGAGCCTGCGTCATGGTTTGTCCGCAAGAAATTCAACTATTAGATATTACGCGTATGAATTTCGAGTATAATAGAGCATTATGTTATAATAAAGACTAGAAGTCAACAAAAAATTAAAAATGACTTAAATCAAAAAACGTCCAATCAAGTTGGGCGTTTTAATTTTAAAATAGGTTCAGTCTTTTATTTATTCGAAGGAATTAGACATTTTGTATTTTGCCAACTATGATGCAATTCTTCAGAGGGTATTAATGTGCCATCGCAAGTCAAATAATTTCCGATAGTGTCTTTTTTAATAACTATTAAATCACCCATTAAAATAGCATTAACAATTTTATGTGTAAGTTCAGTTTTAGAAGTTAAAATTCCCTTTTCAGAATAACGCAACCCAACTTTGTTGTTATACAGGTCCATTTGTTTTGAAGCTTTATCTGGCAAAATACCATTTTCAGTCTGTTTCTTCTTGAATGTTCTATAGTTATCTTTTTCATGCGCTTTCCCCAAAGAAATCGCCGCTCGCTTCCCAATTTCTTGCTGTAACCTTGCCATCCAATATGCATGCCTAAACGCATCTACTTGTTCGCCAACAATATCATTATCCAACAAATCGGTTTTGGCAATTGAATCAGAAATCCTTGTGGCTTCAAAGGATATATCTGAAGCTTTTTTGGCTTTACAAAGATGAAATAACACCCACATTTTGTGTGGCGCAGATTGATTCCAAAACTTTTTCCAGTTAGATTGCGCACTTATTTGACTGCTCAATAAAATTAATGCAAGAATAAATACGCTTTTTTTCATCTGTTTAAATTTTATTTTTTTGTTGGTAAC
>DAIDMK010000057.1 GCA_027449025.1 Lutibacter sp.
AAGGCTCGGTTCATCTGTTTAAATATTATTTTTTAGCTGTAACAGCTGCTGTTCGCCATTAATCATACAATTGTGTATCAAAATTGGTAAGGCTCGGTTCATCTGTTTAAATATTATTTTTTAGCTGTAACAGCTGCTGTTAGCCATTAATCATACAATTGTGTATCAAAATTTGTAAGGCTCGGTTCATTTCAATAAATTTATTGTTTTTTCATCTGAAAATTGCCGCAATTCTTCAAAAAATACTGTAAAATCTGCTTCAAAATCATCATAGTGTTCCACCAAATCTTCTATAGCCAAATCCATTTTTGAAATTCCTTTAGATCGCCTGTTCATTCCCGCTAAAATTTTTCCAATTCCCTCAATGGAAGCATTGCTCACCAGCCAATTGTATTCAATCATATTAGGCAATAGTTTCTGAATTCTTTCCGGATAAATTTCAATATTTTCTTGTAAAAAAGCATAAACATTTTCCGCATAAATCTCCAGCGGAATATCCGAATATTGTTCCCAGTTTTTGGCTAAAAAATGATCGTAAAAAATATCGATTATAACACCTTTATAGTGGTTATATTGTATATTTAAGCGTCGTTTGCTTTGTCTAACAATTAAATGGGTATCGGTAAAATTGTCAATTCCCCTGTGTAATAAAATTCCTGCTTTAATCTCTTTCGGATAATTTTCATATTTTTTTCCTTTTACGGCATCAGCAATAAAATTGCCGATCAAAATATTTTTATTATTTTTTGAAAGATATAAATGCGCCAAGAAATTCATACATAGGATTTAAAACAATAATACAAAAAAATCCGCGAATAGCGGATTTTTAATATTTTCTATTCTTAAGATAGATTAATTATTTAACATCACTGGCATCACCAACATGGTTATAAACTCTCCTTCTTCAACACCGTCTGCAGGCGTTAAAATTCCGGCTCTGTTCGGCAAGGACATTTCTATCAACACATCATTGGAGTTTAAATTGCTCAACATTTCAGTTAAAAAACGGGAGTTAAATCCAATTTGCATATCATCACCTTGGTAATCGCAAGCCAAACGCTCTTCGGCCTTGTTAGAATAATCAATATCTTCCGCAGAAATATTTAATTCGGTTCCTGCCATTTTCAAACGAATTTGGTGCGTAGTTTTACTCGAGAAAATAGACACACGTTTCACCGAGTTTAAAAAAGTTCCTCGATCGACAGTTAATTTATTCGGATTTTCTTTTGGAATAACCGCTTCATAATTTGGATATTTTCCATCAATCAATCGGCAAACCAAAACTACATTGTCAAATGTAAATTTTGCATTTGAATCATTATATTCAATAATAACATCACTGTTTGAACCAGTTAAAATTCCTTTTAATAAGTTCAACGGTTTTTTAGGCATAATAAATTCTGCAGGTTCGTTTGCAGTAACATCAGTTCTAGAATATTTAACCAATTTATGAGCATCTGTTGCCACAAAAGTTAAATTTTCAGCATTAAACTGAAAAAACACACCGCTCATTACAGGTCTTAAGTCGTCGCTTCCTGCGGCAAATATTGTTTTTGAAATTGCAGTGGCTAAAATATCCCCTGAAATAGTGGTGCTGCTTGGCGACTCAAGCGTAACTGCTTTTGGGAATTCATTGCCATCAAAATAAGCCATATCATATTTACCGTGGCTCGAGCTAATTTCAATGGTGCTATTTTCCTCGGTTTTAAAAGTCAACGGTTGGTTTGGAAATGTTTTTAAAGTATCCAATAATAATCGTGCGGAAATTGCCACAGACCCTTCAGATTCTGATTCCACTTCAATAATGGTACTCATGATTGTTTCTAAATCCGAAGCCGATATTTTTAATTCGTTTTCTTTTAATTCGAACAAGAAATTATCTAAAATTGGTAATGTATTGTTGCTGTTGATAACGCCCCCTAAAACTTGAAGCTGTTTTAATAATTGACCACTTGATACTATAAATTTCATTGATGATTATTTTAATGGAATAAGTTACAAATATATTCTAAATATGTTGTTTTTAAAAGATTTTTTATTAACAGGTTATCATTATAAATTATGGCGTAAAATTTCGCCTATTCTATCCGGAAAATTATGAAATTAAAAGTGTCAAAACACTAAAAACAGCATATAAAATAATATTTTGGGTTTGGTGAACCAGTCAGCCTTTTTACTGGGTGTTCCCCCCGCCAGCTGGCGGGGGGTCGGGCTTTCGTGGCTCGCTTTTTTTAGTTGCGAAAAGCAACAAAAAAAGAGCTCAAACAAACCACTCAATCCCTAACACAGCTTAAATTACGATCTAGGATTTTTGAAATACGATTTGAACTTTTAACTTTCAAACCTACCTCCGGCAGGCAAGCTTTACAACCTTTTAATTAAATACTCTTACTATTATGTTAATATACTCTTAAAAAAAGTGAGGTCTAAAATTTAATTTTATATTTGTTTAACTACTAAAAAATCAAATATAAACAGATGAAAAAAATAGTTTCTGTCTTATTCTTAACTTTAGTTTGCATTGCTGTAACTTTTGCGCAGGCCCCAAAAAAACCAACTTCTGGGGAAATCTACGAATCCATTCAAAAACTTAATTTTTTAGGCACCGTACTATATATCGCAGCCCATCCCGATGATGAAAACACACGCCTAATTTCTTATTTTGCCAACGATGTAAAAGCGCGTACCGCTTATTTAAGCATCACAAGAGGTGATGGCGGACAAAATTTAATTGGACCCGAACTGGGGGAATTACTCGGTGTAATTAGAACCCAAGAATTATTGGCGGCAAGAAGAATTGACGGCGGCGAACAGTTTTTTACCCGCGCCAACGATTTTGGCTATTCAAAAAATCCCGACGAAACTTTAAATATGTGGAATAAAGAAGCGGTTTTAAATGATGTGGTTTCTGTAATCAGAAAATTAAAACCAGATGTTATTATCAACAGATTTGACTACAGAACTCCGGGCACAACACACGGACATCATACTTCTTCTGCCATATTAAGTGTAGAGGCTTTTGATTTGGCTTCAGAAAAAACGTATAAAACATATTTACAAAATGATGCCCTATGGCAACCAAAACGATTGTTTTTCAATACTTCCTGGTGGTTTTACGGAAGTGAAGAAAATTTTAACAAAGCTGATAAAACCAATTTACTTTCTCTGGAAATAGGTAAGTATTATGTAGGTAAGGGGTTGTCTAATAGTGAAATAGCTTCTTTAAGCAGGAGCAGTCATAAATCTCAGGGTTTTGGCAGCACGGGTTCAAGAGGAACAGAAACCGAGTATCTGGAATTTTTGAAAGGGGATTTTCCAAAGAATAAAAATATTTTTGATGGCATTGATACATCATGGAATCGCGTGGAAGGCGGGAAGGAAATTGGGGAAATCCTGCAAAAAACGGAAGCAGATTACAATTTTAAAAATCCGGCAGCGAGTATTCCGAGTTTAATTGAAGCCTATAAATTAATACAACAATTAAAAGATGACCATTGGAAACAATTAAAATCGGATGAAATTAAAGAAATTATTGCTGCCTGCGCCGGATTGTATTTGGAAGCTGTAGCCAATAATGCCTCAACAACAGCAAATTCAAAAAACACCATTAAAATTGAAGCAGTAAACAGGAGCAATGCCAATATTACGCTGGAATCCGTAGAAGTTTTACCTTTAAAAGCACGAATTGATTCCTTAATTTCCCTAAAACAAAATACCGTAAATTCATTTTCTTTATCCGTTGAAATTCCTTCAGAAATTAAACAAACTACGCCTTATTGGCTTTGGGAAAAGGGAAGTACTGGAATGTACCAAGTTTCTGATAAAATTTTAATTGGCTTGCCCGAAACACCAAGAGTTATTGTAGCCAATTTTAAGGTTAATTTTAATGGCGTTATTATTCCATTGCTAAAAAATGTGGTTTACAAATACAACGATCCCGTAAAAGGAGAAGTATATAAGCCTTTTGAGACACTGCCTGAGGTTTCGGCTACATTTGGCGAAAATGTTTATATTTTTGCCCATGAAGCTGCCCAGAAAATTAATGTCAAAATAAAAGCCATTAAAGATAATTTAAGCGGAAATGTAGCTTTGGATATACCAGAACTTTGGACTGTTTCCCCAAAAAGGTTTTCATTTACTCTAAAAGAAAAAGGCGAGGAGCAAAATTTTGAATTTCAGGTGAAACCACCTTCCAAAGCAACAGAAGCATTTATAAATCCTATTGTTCAAATAGGCGACAAGCAATACACAAATGAATTGGTGGAAATTAATTATGATCATATTCCGTTTCAATCCGTCATCAGGTCTTCGGAAACAAAATTGGTTAGGATCACCATGGAGAAAAAAGGACAAGTAATTGGTTATATTCAAGGCGCTGGTGATGCGGTTCCAACCAGTTTGCGTCAAATGGGCTATACAGTTGTTGAATTGAACGATGAAGACATTACATCCAAAAAATTAGAAAATTTTGATGCTGTTATTTTAGGAATTAGGGCGTATAATACAAACGAGCGAGCAAAATTTTACCAAAAAATCTTACATAGTTATGTGGAAAAAGGTGGTACTTTAATTGTGCAATACAACACCAGCCGTGGATTAAAGGTTGATGAGGTTGCGCCATTTCCTTTGAAATTATCCAATGACAGGGTTACCGAAGAAGATGCCGAAGTTCGGATAATCAATCCAGCTCATGAACTGCTGAATTATCCGAACAAAATAACGCAAAAGGATTTTGAGGGTTGGGTACAGGAACGTGGTCTGTATTTTCCAAGCGAATGGGATCCGAAATTTGAACCAATTTTAAGTATGAATGATAAAGATGAAGCAGAAAGCAAAGGAAGTTTGTTGGTTGCCAAATACGGTAAAGGAAATTTTATTTATACCGGATTAAGCTTTTTCAGAGAATTGCCTGCGGGCGTTTCAGGAGCCTATAAATTGTTTGCCAATATGGTTTCAATTGGGAAAAATAAAACGGAAAAACCTTTAAAAAACTAAGATGAATCAACAAAAATACATTTGGAAAAAGGTTTATACCATTGTTTTAATTGCCAATGCGGTTTATATTGTACTGTTTTATTTAATCATGAAAAACTTCTCCTAATATGCAGTGGTTAGACTGGTTGGTGCTTATAGGAACGTTGGGATTTATAGTTTTATACGGTGCATGGAAAACAAAGGGAAGTAAAAATGTAACCGACTATATAAAAGGCGGGAGTGAAGCGAAATGGTGGACGATTGGCTTATCTGTTATGGCAACACAAGCCAGTGCCATTACCTTTTTATCAACGCCCGGCCAAGCTTTCCATAGCGGAATGGGCTTTGTGCAGTTTTATTTCGGGCTACCAATTGCCATGGTGATTATTTGTTTGGTTTTTATTCCAATTTACCATCGATTAAATGTTTTTACTGCCTATGAATATCTAGAAACCCGGTTCGATTTAAAAACACGCACTGTTGCCGCCATTTTATTTTTAATCCAACGCGGTTTGGCTGCCGGAATCACCATTTTTGCGCCTGCTATTATTTTATCTGCCGTTTTGGGTTGGGATTTAAATACTTTAAACATTATTATTGGTGTTTTGGTTATTATTTATACCGTAACCGGCGGAACAAAAGCAGTAAGCGTCACACAAAAACAACAAATGGCGGTTATTTTTGCTGGTATGTTTGTGGCATTTTATTTAATAGTAAGTTATTTACCGGCTGATATTACTTTTTCTAAAGCCCTGAAAATTGCCGGAGCCAGCGGTAAAATGGAAGTCTTGGATTTCTCTTTTAATTTTGAAAATCGCTATACTTTTTGGAGTGGCATAATCGGTGGAAGCTTTTTGGCGCTGTCCTATTTTGGAACCGACCAAAGTCAGGTGCAACGCTATTTGTCGGGGAAATCGATGAAAGAAATGCAACTCGGACTTATTTTTAACGGATTGCTAAAAGTGCCGATGCAATTTTTTATTTTATTGGTGGGCGTTATGGTTTTTGTTTTTTATCAATTCAATGCTTCGCCCTTAAATTTTAATCCGGCTGCCGATACCGCCGTTAAAAATTCCATTTATTCAGATGAATATAAAGAATTGGAAAATAAACATTTAGAAATTGAAGCGCGAAAATCTGTAGCAAATTTAAACTATGGAATTACGCTTGAAGGAGAAAATAACACACTTCAGCTTGAAAAATCGGTTCAAGAAATCCAAGCGTTGAATTTATTGGAATTGGAAAACAGGGAACAAGCCAAAGAAATTATTAAAAAAGCAGATGCCTTGGTTGAAACCAACGATAAAGATTATGTTTTTATTCATTTTATTTTACACAATCTCCCACGAGGATTGATTGGATTGTTGCTCGCGGTAATTCTTTCTGCTGCGATGTCCAGCACCGCTTCTGAGCTCAATGCCTTGGCAAGCACAACGGTTATCGATTTGTATAAAAGAAACGAAAAACATGTGAAAGATGACAAACATTACGTGAAAGCTTCCAAATGGTTTACGTTGCTTTGGGGAATTCTCGCGATAACATTTGCCTGTTTTGCCTCTTTGTTCGACAATTTAATTCAGCTTGTCAATATTATTGGTTCTATTTTTTATGGAAATATTTTGGGTATTTTTTTACTGGCATTTTTTGTGAAATATGTAAAGAGCAATGCGGTTTTTGTGGCTGCATTAATTACACAAATCGTCGTAATAGTTGGCTATATTTATGATTGGATGCCTTATTTATGGCTGAATTTATTTGGCTGTATGTTGGTGATGGGGATTGCGATACTGCTTCAATTTTCACAATCAGAAGTTAAAGAATAGGTTTTTAGATGCTTTTTTAGCTTTCAATCTCTTCTATTTTTAAATTTAAAAAATTAGTGTATATTTAAATAAAAATTGAATAATTTATGGAAAAAGCAGCCGCACTTAAACTTTTTGAACAAAAACTTGTTCGTTCTTTATGGAATGAAGAGGAAGAAAAATGGTATTTTTCCATAGTTGATGTTGTGGCAATTCTAACTGAAAGTATGGATGCTCAAGCATATTGGAGAAAATTAAAACAAAGACTTAAAGCAGAAGGAAATCAAACCGTGACAAATTGTCACGGTTTGAAAATGATTGCTGCTGATGGTAAAATGCGAATGACAGATGTGGCTGATACAGCCCAGTTATTTCGATTAATCCAATCTATTCCATCTCCAAAAGCAGAGCCTTTCAAACTATGGTTAGCACAAGTTGGAAGCGAACGACTTGACGAAATGCAAGATCCAGAATTATCTATTGACAGAGCTTTGGATCATTATTTACAATTGGGTTATTCTGAAAACTGGATTAACCAGCGTTTAAAAAGTATTGAAGTTCGCAAAGAACTTACCGATGAATGGAAAAGTAAAGGATTGAAAGAAGGAACTCAATTTGCGATATTAACAGATATTATCACGAAAGCGTGGTCTGAAAAAACAACCAAAGAATATAATCCCGATAGCTATCGGGATGAAAGGGTTAAAAAAAGAAAATCTTAGGGACAATATGACAAATACAGAATTAATTTTGAATATGTTGGCTGAAGCTTCCACCAAAGATATTTCACAAGCGATTAATCCAAAGAATTTTAAAGAAAGTCAAAAAGTGGCACAACAAGGTGGCAATGTCGCCAAAGTTGCCTTAAAAGAATTGGAAGATAAAACCGGTAAAAAAGTAGTTACGGCTATTTCTGCAAAGACACTTTTGGAGAATAAAAAAAGGCTGTCTAAAAAATAAATTTTAGACAGCCTTTTAATTACACAAAGTAAAGCGGTTTATTGAACCGGAATTACGATTTTAACTTTTGCCCACTTTATGATAATAGCTTTGTCTCCAATAGAATAGTCTAACATTTCTTGATTATTTTCAGTGTAATCAGGTTTAATATTCATTCTTAAAACATCATCTTCCATATTGTATGCATTGGAGCCCCAAGCATCATTTTTGCTGTTCAAAATTACCGTCCAATCATTATTTTCATTAGGAATAATGAAGAAACCATATTTTCCTGCCTCAATTTTAGTATCACCTACGGTAACATCTTCATCAAATGAAACTGTGGTATTTTCATTGGCTCCGGCTCTCCAAACTTTTCCGTAAGGCACTAGTTCTCCCCAAATTGTTCTTCCTTTAACGCTGGGTGAACCATAATCAATTGCAACTGTTACAATTCCAACTTTGCCTGTTGCTTGTTTTCTTGGACTTTCTTGTGCGAAAGCAATTGTTGTGATCAACAAAAATACGAAGGTAAATTTTAGATTTTTCATGATTATTTTTTTGTCCATTCTACAATAGATTCTTTATTCATTTTAACATAGTCGGCATTTCCAGCTTTTTCAGCGGAAGCCAATGAGCGTTTAGCAGTTGCAATTGCACCAGCTTTATCGCCTAAATCTGCTTGAATTAAGCTCATCCTGCGTAAAATCCAGAATGCAGGATCATCACCTTCAACAGCTTTTTTTACCCAAACCAACGCTTGTTTTAAATCTTTTCCCGCAGTATGGTAATAGGTAGCTGCTTGAAAGTAATCATTTTTTGTTGGTCCCGCCATAGCAGTTTCAATACTTTTCATGGTAGTTTTATCTGTAGGAACTTCAAATTTAACACCTACATACGTATTTTCCCAGAGGATACCCAAAACTGCCGAATCGCTATTCACATTATCAAATGTCATAGTAAATGATTCAATTTTCATAGGTAAAGGATAAACTTGAGCGGTTGTTTTTAAAGCGACTTTACTTTCATCCCATTTTGCAGGAGTTCCCGCATTGGTGGCATCACTATAAAAAATCACCTCCCAGGAAGTTTCATTAGGAATGGTATAAATTGCGTAAGTTCCTTTCTTTAATTCTTTTCCGTCAATGCTAACATCATCGCTGAACGTAATTTTTGTGTTTGCATTTGCGCCAGTTCTCCATACTTCTCCAAAAGGAACCAAACCGCCAAAAATAGTTCTTTCTCTCATCGCAGGTCTTGAATATTCAAGGGTAACATCTGTTAAACCAACAACCTGTTCCATTTTTGCGGCCGGACTTGGTTGCGGTGTTTTAATCTGCGCATTTATTGCTGAAGTGACTCCAACAATGGTAAATAAGATAAATAATTTTTTAAGCATCATAGTAATAGTTTAAGTTAAGTATCAAATATAGCATTTTACAGCGCCTTAAAAACGTGTATTTTTCAAATTTAACAATTTTTTATGAAGCTAAAAGATGTTATTTATTGGTATTTTTTCTTTCTGAAATAGTTGAAAATGAATCCGAATAATGCGAGTATAATTAACGGAAAAAGAATGTTTAACAGTTGCCATTTGGTGGCTTCCGCAAATGCTTTTTCTTTATTTAAGAAGTCGATTTTAACCGTTTTGGAACGAATGTTAATCAAGCCGGAATCATCCAATAAATAATTTATGGTATTCAGCAAAAATTCTTTGTTACCGTAACGCTGATTGGTCCATTTGTCAAGTCCTAATTCCAGCGGTTTACCTTTGGAAAGTTCGTTGGCAATAATGTCTCCGTCTGCAATGACAACCATTTTATTCTCGATGCTATTTTCCTTTGGATTCGCAATTTTAAAAGGTTTTATTCTATCAAAATAAGCCGATTTAAATTTTCCTTCCAAAAGGACTGAGATTGGTTTGTTTCCTTTATTATACTCGGCTTCATTTGGTTTCTGGGTAATCGTTCTCAAAGAAATGATGGCTGGCGTACCAACGGATTTTGATAATGGCGAACTTTGCAGTAAAACCGTTTTTTGAATATTGTTTTTTAAGGTATCAATGCTGTTGGCAAATTTTAGGTTTACCGCTTCGATATTGTTGTTGATTGGATGGTTATTTATTGAATTTACCAAGGGAAAATATTCCCATAAAAATTGGTTAAATTGGGTTTGATTTCCAATATTTCCTGTTGCCAACGGAATTTCAGAACTGTATAAATCTGCGATTAAATCGGGGCTAATTCTAATGCCGTAATTAAAAAACAAATCGGTTAATCCCAAATCTCTCGGATAGGTCAAGGCTTCACCAGTTTGCATTAAGCTGTCCAATTCTGCCTGTACATTGTCAATTAACCACAATGTTTTTCCGCCATTCATCACAAATTGATCCAATGTAAATTTTTCTGCTTCCGTAAATTTTTCAGTCGGTTTGGCAATAATGGCCATATCAAATGTTGAAATTTGCTCAAATGTTTTCTGAGGATAAACGGCAACACTATCAAGCGTAAAAGGTGCTAAAAAGTAATATTCGCCCAATTTTCTCAAAAAATCAGCCATATAAATATCGTTAAGTTCTCCGTTTCCTCTTAAAACAGCGATTTTTTTTGACCTTTCTGAAGTGACTTTATGAATGGCGTTGGCAAAGGCAAATTCTAAATTTTGAATGGAACTTTCCAATTGCTGGTCTTGAGAATTTGAAAATACGTCTTTTAAAAGCGGCACATTTTCTGTCTTATTTTTATAGGAAACCACCGCCCAGGGAAACATAATAATTTCCGATAATTTTCCGTTTTCTTGAATTTGTAACCTGCTTGGTTCGAGTCCGCTTTCAATTAAATTTTGTGCAATTTCAGTTGGATCCACAAACCTGAATTGAATATTTTTATTCAGGGCTTTAAGCTCCTCCAAATGCAATTTGGTTTCTGTTTGAAGTCGTTTAAATTCCGCAGGAAAATCTCCTTTTAAATAAACGGTAACAACAATAATTTCCTTAACATTTTCAACAATATTTTCAGTTGCTTTTGATAAAGTGTAGCGTTTGTCTTGGGTCAAATCAAATCGTTTGTACACATTTGAGCCAATAATGTTCAGCAAAACGATGGCTGTAAGCAATAATATTATTTTAGAATACTTATTTTTCATGTTGAATTCTAAAATGGGTGAATACTAAAAAAATAAAAGTGACGGAGATAAAATAAATTAAATCGCGTGTGTCAATAACGCCTTTGCCAATGCTGGTAAAGTGTTCACTCATCCCTAAATTTTTAAGGAAATAATCTAAATTTCCAACCAAATTCAAACCAGAAATTGCTTCAAACCCATAAAATAAAGAAAAGGAAATAAAAACCGCAATGATGAATGAGACGATTTGATTATTAGAAATTGTGGAGGAAAAAACACCGATAGCGGTGTAAGCGCTTGCCAAAAATAACAATCCGATAAAAGATCCGAAAGTGGTTCCAAATTCAATATTCCCAATCGGGTTACCCAATTGATAAATGCTATATACATATATCAATGTTGGAATTATTGCCAGGATAACCAACATCAAGGCTCCAAAATATTTCCCCAAGATGATTTCCCAGTTTGTAATGGGCTTTGTTTTTATAATTTCAATGGTTCCCGTGTTTATTTCTTCAGAAAAACTGCGCATTGTAATGGCTGGAATCAAAAAAATAAAAATCCAGGGTGCTAAAAAAAAGTAACTGTTTAAGTCGGCGAAGCCTGCGTGCAAAATATTAAAATCCCCTTTAAAAACCCACAAAAATAAGCCGTTAATAACCAAATAGACTCCAATTACCAAATAAGCAATTGGCGAAGAGAAAAAGGTGTTTAGTTCTTTTATTAAAATGGATTTCATGAAATTGTTTAATCGTTTATTTGTTTAACTGTTTATGGGTATGCTTTAAATTCAAAATTCAAAATTCAAAATTCAACATTCAGCATCGGCTAATTATCGGGGGCTGGGGGCTAATTTTATCAACGCTCCAGGCTTCGGGTTTGTTGTTAAACAACACCTTTGTTTTTCCCCAAACCACTCTAAAAAGTTCAGAATTTCTGTAGGCCTCTAAATCGGCTTCTGTTTCCCAGTAACTATAAGTAAAAAATGTATTGGGTTCGTTTTTGTCTCTGTACAATTCCAACAAATTACAGCCTTTGGAATGTCTTATTTTTTCTTTGTTTTCATTAAAATTTTCAAGGAACAAATCGATGTTTGATTCTTTAAAATTCATTTTTACAATTCGTATAAACATATATTTTAGTTTTTAGCGAAACTTTACTGTAATTGGAGCCCTGTAATTTAACCCTAAAAGCGAAACAGCGCCACCAACAGTGCTTAAATTGCTTCTGTATATTGATATTTCCAAATAGTTAGCCGAATTGAATAAGGCCAACCTAGTTCCGTCTTTTTGGCGTTGCTCTTTTGGTAAGGAGAAATCTACAATTTCACTGTATTTTCTATATATTTTAGGGAAGGAATATCTATTGCCAATCACCTCAAAATTGCGACCTTTCCCAACTTGGTTAAACAGTTTTTCACTGATGTTGCTTATGGAATTTCCATAATTGTCCACATAAATAATATTTCCTGAGATGGTATTATTGTCTGATGAAATTGTTGGTTGCAGCTCACTAATTTTTTTAAACTCAGAAATAATTTTACCAATTACTTCCAGTTTCCCTCCGCGTGCGATATGACAGGCAACTTTTACAAAAATATCTAACACCGGAAAACTGCTTTCTATATATTCGTGAATATTTATTTCAACAATTTTTTCAGGGGTTATTTCTGAAGCCAACAGCGAAATAATACCATTATCCGGACAAATAAAATAATGGCTGTCTAATTCTAAGGCAATATGTTTGTTTTCATCATTTAACTCAGAATCTACACCGATAATATGAATGCTTCCATCAGGAAATTTTTTATAGGCATTTCTTAAGATGTAAGCGGTTTCTGTAATGTTAAATGGTGAAATTTGATGGGTGATATCTACAATCTGCGCATCTGGCAGTTCACTGTAAATAGTGCCTTTCACTGCCCCTACAAAGTGGTCTTTGATTCCAAAATCGGTAGTTAAAGTGATTATTGACATATAAAATACAGACGAAATTTTTGATAAAAATTAAAGCAAATTTTTAATAAAATGTTTAAAACTTATTTGTGTGAATTCAATTTTTGTTATTTGATATTTACTACATTTGTTATGCAAATCTAATCAATTATTTGTTGATTGAAAGACAAATTTTTTAATAAGACTTAACACTTTTATCATTTGAACGAACGTATTATTGTATTAACCGACATTCATCCAAACGACTTGTTTGGTAATAAAAATTCCAATATAGAACTATTACAAAAATATTTTCCGAAGCTTAAAATCGTAGCCAGAGGCACAGAGCTTAAAATTTATGGCGAATCAGAAATTTTAGATGAATTTGAGAAACGGTTAGAAATGATTATTTCTTATTTTGGAAGATACAATAAACTTGACGAAAATAGCATTGAACGCATTTTAACATTAAACGGAAGTGAGCATAAAAGTTCAATTGTAGCAGATGGTGTTCTTGTGCATGGAGTGAGCGGAAGACTTATTAAAGCCCAAACGGCCAACCAAAGAATAATGGTTGAAAAAATGAGTCAAAATGATATGCTTTTTGCTGTTGGTCCTGCTGGTACCGGAAAAACTTATACAGCTGTTGCTCTGGCCGTTAAAGCATTAAAGGAAAAGGAAGTAAAAAGAATTATTTTAACCAGACCAGCAGTTGAATCTGGTGAGAATTTAGGATTTTTACCCGGTGATTTAAAGGAAAAACTGGATCCGTATATGCAACCTTTGTACGATGCCTTGCGCGATATGATTCCTTACGAAAGACTGGATTCCTATTTGGAAAAAGGAAATTATACAAATAGCGCCGCTGGCATTTATGCGCGGACGAACATTAGACAATGCTTTCGTGATTTTAGATGAAGCTCAAAATACCACCCATAACCAAATGAAAATGTTTTTAACGAGGATGGGAAAAAACGCAAAATTTATTATTAACGGGGATCCTGGACAAGTAGATTTGCCGAAAAGGCAAATATCGGGTTTAAAAGAAGCGATGTTAACCCTGAAAGATATTAATGGAATTGCATTTGTGCATTTTGACGATAAAGATATTATAAGACACCGATTGGTAAAAAATATTATTTTAGCCTATACAAACCTTGAAGAGGGGATGACAGAGCCTAATGAAAATGTTTAGAGAATATTTTTTGTTAGTGTGCCAGCCGGCGCAAGGGCATTTAAAAGTTCAAATTTTTTCTTGCTAATATTTAATGAATAAACGATTACAGAATTAAGCAAATCTACCTAACAATGAGCAATACAATTAACAACACCGAATTTAACTTTCCAAAGCAAAAATCTTTTTACAGAGGTAAAGTAAGAGAAGTTTACAATATTAATGATGAAATTTTGGTGATGATTGCATCCGACAGGCTTTCGGCTTTTGATGTGGTGATGCCAAAACAAATTCCGTTTAAAGGACAAATTTTAAATCAGATTGCAGCTAAAATGTTGGATGCCACCAAGGATATTGTTCCAAACTGGATTATTGCCGTTCCGGATCCCAATGTTGCTGTGGGTCATTTATGCGACCCTTTTAAAGTTGAAATGGTTATTCGTGGCTATTTATCGGGTCACGCAGCACGTGAATATAAATTGGGAAAACGTATTTTGTGCGGCGTTTCAATGCCTGAGGGTATGATGGAAAATGATAAGTTTCCGGCACCTATAATCACGCCTTCAACAAAGGCAGCAGGAGGCGAACATGATGAAGATATTTCTAGAGAGGATATCTTAAGTAAAGGAATTGTCTCAAAAGAAGATTATGAAATGCTGGAAAAGTATACCAGGGCTTTATTTCAACGAGGAACTGAGATAGCGGCAAAACAAGGTTTGATTTTGGTGGATACCAAATATGAATTTGGTAAAACTAAAGAGGGTAAAATTGTATTGATTGATGAAATTCACACCCCCGATTCTTCACGTTATTTTTATGCTGATGGTTATATGGAAAGACAAAATAAAGGAGAAGACCAAAAACAATTGTCTAAAGAATTTGTGCGTCAGTGGTTAATTGCAAATGGTTTTCAAGGATTAAAAGGACAACAGATTCCGGAAATGACTGATGAAAAAATAAATGAAATTTCAGATAGATATATTGAGCTATACGAGAAAATTACCGGTGAAAAATTTGTAAAATCGGATGTGAGCAATATTATGGATAGAATTGAAAAAAATGTACTATCGTTTTTAAATAAAAGATAATTTTTAGGCACGCATTAATTCCTCCAAAGCAGCAAGAATCTCGTTTTTATTTAAATTGTTGTTAAGCCATTTTAGGGCGGATTCATTTGTCGAAAATAATTCAACAGATTGAGATTTGTTTTGTTGAATCATTTTAAACATCGTAGTAGCAACCACTTGATTTGGCGTGTTCGTAATAACTGCAACACGCCTGTTTCCATAAACCTTTGAATTGGTGTCTAAAAAATGAACATATTTATCAATATCCTCCAAATTTTTACTGAAAGTAACATTTTTCAAATGCACAAAATAATTTAGGCTTGGCAAGAAGAACGGGTCTAAAGTGATACTTTTCTTAAAAGCTATAAATGAGTCGGCATTTAAAAACCCTGAATGGCACTCTATAATAAGGTTGTAATCTTTTAAAATTTTATAATTACTTACTAAGTCTGCCATTTATTAAATTAAATATTGGTTACTTTTTATTTTAACGCATGTTCCTTCTTTATATTGCTAAAAATATTAAGTATCTCCTCTTTGTCAAGGCTTCTGTTAAGCCATTGTATTGCGCATTCTTTAGTTGAAAAAATTTCAATTACTTTTGACTTTTGCGTATTGCTATTTTTAAATAAGGTTGCAAAAACCATTTGATTTGGAGAATCGGTTATCAATGCGATCTTTCTTTTTCTTTCAGACTTAAATGTGTTTTTGGAAAAATTATTGTATAATTTAACCTCATCTATAGAAGCCGTTACTACCACATTGCTTAAATCTACGTAAAAGTTCATATCTAAAGAAAACAAGGGGTCAAGTTTCATTTTTTCTACAAAATCAATATAAGATTTCAAATCTAAACTGCCCGAATGGGATTCTATAATAAGGTTGTACTCCTTTAAAATTTTATAACTGCTTTTTAATAAAGACATTTGGGGTATTGGGGTTAATTTTTAGCTAGGGTTAATTACTAATTAACGTGAGTTCGATTTAAGCCATAATGCCATTATCTATTATTTCTATATTTAATGAAGGTTTTTTAGGGAA
>DAIDMK010000058.1 GCA_027449025.1 Lutibacter sp.
ATACAAAAAACTAATAAAACTTCCAAATAAATGTACAAAAAAAACCGTCTCTAGTTGTGAGACGGCTTCTTTTTATTCATAGGCTAAAATTTTTAAAATAAGATTATTTTACTAT
Source organism: Lutibacter sp. (assembly GCA_027449025.1). Lineage (GTDB taxonomy): Bacteria > Bacteroidota > Bacteroidia > Flavobacteriales > Flavobacteriaceae > Lutibacter. The sequence continues at coordinate 116 of DAIDMK010000058.1, forward strand.
TCCCGGAGGATATTGCGCTATAATTTCCGCAACAAATTCTTTAATTTTTTCTTCTTTTTTGGCTACATTACCGGTTACGGATAAAGCCCCGCTTCCTATTCCCTGCCAAGCCAATTCCTTTTTATTAGCATCAATTAAATCAATAAACAAAGTGCCTTCTGTGTATTTGGAAACCTGTGTTCCAAAATTTGGTCCGTAATACCAAGGATGCCAACCATAATAGAAGTTATTATTGTAAACGTCAACTTTTTGTACTGATTTAGCAAATATATTTACCAACAAATCCGGTTCATCAGATTTTGTAAATCCCTTAGCCAATAATTCACTTTCAATGGCCTTTAAAATTCTTCGTTTGTCTAAATCGGAGATTTCAGCTTTATCAATCCCTTTTTTATAAAAGGCAAATGTTTTATACTTGGTAAAATCAGTAGTTGTATCATAGTCGGTTGTCACTCTAATGGAGCTACAGGAAGCTACAAAGAAGATTAAAGCGAGCGGAAGTAATTTTAAGGCTTTCATTTATATACAATTATAATTATTAAAATAAATCTTTCAAAATAGTGTCATCAACTAAATTAGGTAAAGTCACTTTTAAATTTGGCTCCACTTCCATCGCTCTTTTTATGGCGAATACCGCACCTTCATTTCTTGCCCAATTTCTGCGTGCAATCCCATTGTTTACATCCCAGAAAAGCATGCTTTTCAATCGCTTTTCGGCCTCTAAACTACCATCAAGAACCATACCAAAACCACCGTTAATAACCTCTCCCCAGCCTACACCACCACCATTATGGATTGAAACCCAGGTAGCTCCACGAAAGCTGTCGCCTATCACATTTTGAATAGCCATATCGGCTGTAAATTTAGAACCATCATAAATATTTGAGGTTTCTCGGTACGGCGAATCTGTTCCGGAAACGTCGTGATGGTCTCTTCCTAAAACTATAGGAGCAGAAATTTCTCCTTTTTTTATGGCCTTATTAAAAGCCTCAGCAATTTTCATACGTCCTTCCGCGTCGGCATATAAAATTCTTGCTTGTGAGCCCACCACTAATTTATTTTCTTGGGCACCTTTAATCCACTGAATATTGTCGGTCATTTGTTGCTGAATTTGTTCTGGAGATTTTTTTCTGATTTCCTCCAGAACTTCACAAGCAATCTTATCCGTTTTTTCTAAATCAATCGGATTTCCGCTAGTGCACACCCAGCGAAAGGGTCCAAAACCATAATCAAAACACATTGGTCCCATAATATCCTGCACATAGGATGGATATTCCCATCTCTCAGTCGCTTCCCCAAGGGAAGAGAGGGTTTCTTTACTACAGAAATTCCCCATAGAATCCTTATAAATTTTTGCTCCTGCCCTGCTTGCTTCTAATAAAAAAGCATTCCCGTAATCAAAAAAGTAAGTTCCATTAGCAGTGTGTTTGTTTATCACAGCAATTTGCCTTCTTAAACTTTCCTCAACCTTTTCTTTAAATAATGTAGGATTTTCCACCATCATCACATTCGACTCCTCAAAAGAGATTCCTGCTGGATAATAACCCCCGGCCCAAGGATTGTGAAGCGAAGTTTGGTCTGATCCCAAATCTACAAATACCTTTTCTTCGGCAAATTTTTCCCAAACCTCCACAATATTTCCTAAAAAGGCAATAGAAACCACTTCCTTATCTGCTTTGGCTTTTTTTACCCTTGCAGTCAATTCATTCAAATCGGTTATTTTTTCATCTATCCAACCTTGCGATAACCGAATCGCTGTTATTTTCGGATTCACTTCGGCACAAACTGTAATACAGCCAGCAATATTTCCAGCTTTTGGCTGAGCGCCGCTCATTCCTCCCAAACCTGAAGTAAGAAATAATTTTCCCGCCAAAGATTCACCATTTATAGCAATTTTTCTGCCTGCATTTAACACCGTAATTGTGGTTCCGTGCACAATTCCTTGTGGGCCAATGTACATATAACTGCCAGCCGTCATTTGTCCGTATTGTGTTACCCCCAAAGCATTGTATTTTTCCCAATCATTTTGTTTGCTGTAATTTGGAATCATCATTCCATTGGTAACCACCACTCTAGGTGCATTGGTATTAGAAGGAAACAAACCCATCGGGTGGCCAGAATACATAATTAACGTTTGCTCATCGTTCATTTCCGACAAGTATTTCATGGTCAATAAATATTGCGCCCAATTTTGAAAAACAGCACCATTGCCGCCATAGGTTATTAATTCGTGGGGATGCTGCGCCACGGCATCATCCAAATTATTCTGAATCATGTGCATAATGGCTTTTGCCTGTACAGATTCCCCTGGATATTCATTGATTGACCGTGCATAAAATTTATAATCGGGACGAAAACGATACATATAAATACGTCCGTATTCCTTTAATTCCTCTGCAAATTCCTTCGCTAAAATAGTGTGGTGTTTTTTGTCAAAATACCTTAAGGCATTTCTTATTGCGAGCTCTTTTTCTTCTTTCGACAAAATATCCATACGCTTTGGCGCATGATTTATTACTTTATCGTAAGTTTTTTTTGAAGGTAATTCGGAAGGAATCCCTAGTTTTATTTGTTCCTGAAAGGTCATTTTAATGAGTTTTTACGATTCCAAATTTACAATTTTTCAATTGATGTAACGGTTTCAATACTTATAAAATTTAAATTAAAACCTAAGCAATAAAATTTAGTTATAGTAGCACTCATAGCAAATTCTGCCTATCTGATTACGCAAAATTTGATTTCACATAAAATTTATATTTTATTTCATTGTTGTCCTATAAAAATTCATAAAAAATGATTCATCTCAAAATAAATGGGACTTTAGAAATAGGTCGTCCCTCTAGGACTGAAACAGCTCCGTAGGAGCTAAATGTTCGTAGAAAAATGAAAAATTTCGATTATTTAAGCCCCGTTAGGGTGGTCTGTTTGTTTTGAAAAATTTAACCGGACAATAATGATTTTATTTATCAATTTACAGCAGAAAAGAAAAATCAGATTATTTGGCAAGCTCAAAATAAAAATTGGAGCCTTTGCCAACTTCACTTACCACCCCTAAACTTCCTTTATGTTCATTAATTATTTTTTTTACAATAGCCAAACCTAGGCCATAACTTTTCTCGCCGCCAGTTGGTTGCGTACTGGTTTTTTGAAAGTAATTAAATAGTTTCGCCTGTTCTTCTACAGGAATTCCTTGCCCCTCATCAATGATTTCCGTCTTTACCATATTTTTTTCAGTAATAGAAATGCGTATTAAAATGTTGCTTTTTTGATGAGAAAATTTAATGGCATTGGTTAATAAATTATTAAATACTTCACTTAAGTAATTCTCGTCAAAATTAAAATACAACTCCTCATAAGTGGTTTCGAGTTTAATAGAGATGTCCTTCCTCTTGGCAATCAACAAATTAAAGTACATTAGTTTTGTACTGAATTCAATATAATTTTGAAATTTAGGAGAAAGTTCAATTCTTCCCGATTCAATTTTAGATACATCTAATAAGTTTGTAACCAATTCAAGTGAATCATGACTCAGCTCTTTGATATAGGAGAGCATTTTAATTGCTTTAGAATCCAGTTTGCTGATGTTATTATCTACTAAAAGCAAATCGGCAAAAGAATAAATAGCGCCTATAGGGTTTCTTAAATCATGTGCGGCAACACCAATAAATTTATTTTTCTCGTCATTTAATTTTTGTAATTCATCATTTAATTTTAAAACATTTTTATATTTCTCTTTAATATTTAATATCAAAAGTCCAATTATTAAAAATATTGAAAGCCTCACAAAAGCATTCCAAATGGGGTTGAAAAGATTGGAATAATCTATTGAATTTGAATCTACAACAAACCAAATAATTGCAGCAAAAAGCGCATTGATAGTCAGCAAAGTTTTTTCTGACCTATTATAAAACGAAATTAAAAAAATTGGAATTAAGTAGGCAAGCAAAAACGAAACTTCTGAGCCTGTTTTATAATCCAAAAAACCAATAAAAGAAAGAAGCGCAAATGAAAATAAAGTGATTACAAATTTATTTTCTAATTTCCCGAAATGAACCACATTCGACCGATTATATTTTAGCGTATTTACTAAAATCCAACAAATATAATTGGTAATAATTTAATTACAATTTTTTTAACAATATGTTTTTTAAAGACAACAAGCTGGATGAATCAAGAATTTTTAAATTTAAATCAAAAAAAACAGTTAAAAAACTTCATTTGGACTAATTATTGAATATTGCATTTGATGTGATTGTCATTTTTAAATATCTCATTCCGAAGAACTATACCGGATTAACAGTTTTTCCTTTTATTTTCATCAGAAATAAGAAAAGCATCAATAATGCCTTGTTATTAAACCACGAAAAAATTCATTTAAAACAGCAAGTAGAATTGCTGTGGATTTTCTTTTTTGTTTGGTATCTTATAGAATACTGCATTCGACTTTTTCAATATAAAAACCATGAATTTGCTTATAATAATATCAGTTTTGAAAAAGAAGCTTATAAAAATGAGCAGGATTTGAATTATTTAGAATCAAGAAAAACATTCTCTTTTTTAAAATATTTGTAACTTTTTAAATCTATTACCATACTTTATCCTGAATTTTAAGCCTTCTGTTTATTTATTTTCAAAATAAATGTCATCTTGTTAAAAACTCGAAAAAAGACAGTTAAATAATCCTTATTAATTTTCGTAAATTGCGGCTTACAATTAAACATGAAATGGACATAATTACACCTTATAAACCAAAAAATAAAGTACGAATAGTTACTGCCGCTTCCCTTTTTGACGGCCATGATGCTGCCATCAATATTATGCGACGAATTATTCAGGCAACTGGCGTTGAAGTGATTCATCTGGGTCATGACAGAAGTGTTGAAGAGGTGGTGAATTGCGCCATTGAAGAAGATGCAAATGCCATAGCGATGACTTCCTATCAGGGCGGACATATGGAATATTTTAAATATATGTATGATTTGCTTCAGGAAAAAGGCGCACCACAAATTAAAATATTTGGTGGCGGTGGCGGTGTAATTCTTCCTGAAGAAGTTAAGGAATTGACGGAATACGGAATTACACGTATTTATTCTCCAGATGATGGCAGAAGGATGGGTTTGCAAGGAATGATTAATGATATGATTTCAACAAGCGATTTCCCAACAGGTGAAATTGTTGATTTTTCTGTTGCCGATTTGGCTAAAAAAAATCCAATGAAACTAGCCAAAGCAATTTCTGCCGCTGAAAATTTCTCTGAAAAACATCCCAATTTTATCGACGAAATTAAAAATCAGTCAAAAAAATCGGAAACGCCAGTTTTGGGAATTACAGGTACCGGCGGTTCTGGGAAATCGTCTTTGGTTGATGAGTTGGTTAGAAGGTACTTAATAGATTTTCCAGAAAAAACTATCGCCATTGTTTCTGTTGACCCTTCAAAAAGAAAAACGGGCGGTGCTTTGTTAGGTGACAGAATTAGAATGAACTCAATAAAAAACAATCGTGTTTATATGCGTTCACTGGCTACGCGCCAATCCAACTTGGCCCTATCAAAACACGTGAGTATTGCTGTGGATATTTTAAAAGTTGCCCATTTTGATATGGTAATTTTAGAAACTTCGGGAATTGGACAGAGTGATACCGAAATTTTAGACCATTCTGATGTTTCCTTGTATGTAATGACGCCAGAATATGGCGCCGCAACACAATTGGAAAAAATTGACATGATTGATTTTGCCGATGTAATCGCACTGAATAAATTCGACAAACGCGGGGCTTTGGATGCCCTGCGCGATGTAAAAAAACAATACCAGCGCAATCATAATTTATGGGAAAACAGCGTTGATTCGATGCCCGTTTATGGTTCCATCGCCTCGCAGTTTAACGACCCCGGAACCAATGAATTGTATCAGGTGCTTATCACAAAAATCAATGAAAAAACCGGTACTCACTTTAAAAGCACTTTTGAGATTTCTGATAAAATAAGCGAAAAACAATTTATCATTCCGCCAAACAGGGTGCGTTATTTGTCGGAAATAACCGAAAATAACCGGACATACAACAAAACCGCAAAAACCCAGAAAGAAGTTGCGCAAAAATTGTTTGGAATTTATAAAACTATAGAATCAATTTCTGGTGTCAAACTAAGACTGTCGAAGTTTGGTTTAGAAAAAAATAGTCTTCAACAAGCTGAAACTGATAATAATAAAGACTTTCTAAAATTGTTAGTTTCTGAATTTGATCAAGTTAAAATGGACTTAAATCCACATAACTGGAATTTTATATTAAACTGGGAAGCCAAAAAACAATCTTATAAAAATGATGTCTTTACCTTTAAGGTCCGTGGAAAAGCGTTAAACATTAAAACACACAGTGAATCTTTATCGCACACGCAAATTCCTAAAATTTCCCTACCAAAATACGAGGCTTGGGGCGATTTGTTGTTGTGGATTTTGGAAGAAAATGTTCCCGGGGAGTTTCCATATACTGCGGGTCTTTTTCCGTTTAAAAGAACTGGTGAAGATCCGGCAAGAATGTTTGCAGGCGAAGGCGGACCGGAACGCACCAACCGACGTTTTCATTATGTGAGTTTAGGCTTGCCCGCAAAACGTTTGTCCACCGCATTTGATTCCGTAACTTTATACGGAAATGACCCTGATATTCGTCCTGATATTTACGGGAAAATTGGAAATGCAGGTGTTTCTATTTGTTGTTTGGATGATGCCAAAAAATTATATTCAGGCTTCGATTTAACCAATACAATGACTTCGGTTTCTATGACCATCAATGGTCCGGCACCAATGATGTTGGCCTTTTTCATGAATGCTGCGATAGATCAAGAATGCGAAAAATATATTGTTGCCAACGGACTTGAAAAAGAAACTGAAGCAAAAATAAAGGCTATCTATAAGAAAAAGGGTGTTGCCCGTCCGCATTATCAAGGTGAATTGCCAGAAGGAAACAACGGATTGGGTTTGCGTTTGTTGGGCGTTACTGGAGATGAAGTTTTGCCGCTTGACATTTATAAAAAAATTAAAACAGCAACAATTTCAACAGTTCGAGGAACTGTACAAGCCGATATTTTAAAAGAAGACCAGGCGCAAAACACTTGCATTTTTTCTACAGAATTTGCTTTGCGTTTGATGGGTGATGTTCAGGAATATTTTATTGCCAATAACATCACCAACTTTTATTCGGTTTCCATTTCCGGATATCATATTGCCGAAGCCGGCGCCAATCCAATTTCACAATTGGCATTTACCTTGGCAAACGGATTTACCTATGTGGAATATTATTTGTCGAGAGGCATGGATATTAATGAATTCGGTCCAAATTTATCCTTTTTCTTTTCCAATGGCGTTGACCCTGAATACGCAGTGATTGGAAGGGTTGCGCGCAAAATTTGGGCGAAAGCCATGAAAGAAAAATACGGTACCAACCCAAGAGCCCAAATGCTGAAATATCATATTCAAACATCCGGAAGAAGTTTGCATGCACAAGAAATCGACTTTAATGATATCCGTACAACTTTACAGGCTTTGTATGCCATTTACGACAATTGCAACAGCTTGCACACCAATGCTTATGATGAAGCCATCACAACACCAACTGAAGAAAGCGTGCGCCGCGCCATGGCCATTCAACTGATTATCAACAAAGAATTGGGCTTGGCAAAAAATGAAAATCCGATTCAGGGATCTTTTATTATTGAAGAGCTAACCGATTTGGTGGAAGAAGCCATTTATGTTGAGTTTGACAGAATTACGGAACGCGGAGGCGTTTTAGGCGCGATGGAAACCATGTACCAACGCAGCAAAATACAGGAAGAAAGTTTGTATTACGAAACCTTAAAACACAATGGAGAATTTCCGATTATTGGCGTAAATACTTTTTTAAGCAGTAAAGGCTCCCCAACAGTTTTACCGCAGGAAGTCATCAGAGCCACCGAAAAGGAAAAACAATACCAAATTACGGTAGTTAAAAATCTTAATAAAGCAAATGCTTCCACAGTAAAAGAACATATTGCCCTGTTAAGACAAAAAGCCGTGAATAACGAAAATATTTTTGAGCAATTAATGGAAGCTTGTAAAGTTTGTTCTATCGGACAAATTACGGATGCTTTGTTTGAAGTGGGCGGACAGTATAGACGAAATATGTAAGCGAAATTAGTTTTGAGTGATGAGTATTGAATTTTAAGTTATTAATACCTAAATAACATTTGTCGAATTTGACAATTAAAACTTGAGTAATAGCTTTTAGGAATTTAAGGAATTCCCCTTTCTTACTTTAACTTCTCAAGCATTTCCCCCATTTTTTCGTGCACTTTATTGATTGCTTTCAATGGTCGAATCATGACTTTAAAACTTATGATTTTACCCTCATCGTTTGCTTCAATCATATCAATTCCATTAACAGTGACACCATCAATTGTTGTGGTAAATTCTAAGAAAAAATTATTTTTATCAACCACTTGCTTAACGTAAGTGAAATTAGAATTTTCGCCACCGAAAACTTTCAGTGCTGCCATTAAATAGATTTTGGTAATCATTTTTCCTTCTTGTGGTGTCCAAACAATAGGTGAATAAAAAATCACCTCGTTTGCCAAAAGCTCATCCAATATTTTAGGGTTTCTGGTTTCTAGAAATGTATGCCAGTTTTTTAAAGCAGTGTTCATATTGTCTATTTTTATTTAATGTCTTTTCCAACTATAATTAAAATTGTTTATGTTTGAATTCGTTGTATGAAAATCCTCTCAGATTTTCATGAACTAAACATAAGGTTATACAAAGTTATAATTCCGATTAGTTTGGTGTAGCCCCAATAATATTTAACCCTATTGAATCTACATCTTTATACTTTGCTGCATCAAGTTTAAAAGACTTGACTTGATTAGGCGGAAAAACTTCATAAACTGTATAATCTTCACTTTCAATGACTGAATTTGTTTTTGAATAATAGTTTAATCTGATGATAATATCTTTATAATCCGCTTTGGTTGCTTTATTTGTAATTTCCCCTTTCACTTTGAATTTAGTTCCCCAAATATTTTTACTATATTTTCCTTCCACACTCAAAAATTGTTTTGGGTAAGCGTTTTCCGTTTCTTCAATAGTCATTTTCTTTTCTTCAATAGTCACTTTTTTTTCTTCAATAGTCATATTCTGTTCATGAGCATTCGAAGGATTTGATTTGGGATTATTTGAAGTAAACATATTAAATAAGGCAAAAGCAACTAATATACCAATAGTTATTAGTCCTAATTTCAAAATATTTTTCCCTAAAACACTGTTTTTCGGTTTTGTATTGGTTTGAGTTGTTTGTTCCGTTTCCTTTGGTTTTATCGGAGGTAATTCTTGTTGCGGTTGCGTAAATAATGCTTCCAGTTCATCAATTTGGCCGGCACAAGTCCAATCTGAAAGTCCTCTATACCAAACTTCCGTTTCTCTAGTTATTCCTTTCTTTTTTAACTGTGAAATGTAGAATGGCCCCTCTTGTTCAGATCCATTGTGTAAATAATATTTCTTCATAACTTAAAATGTTTATTATAGTTTCAAAAGTTGCCCAACGGTATATTCTTAAAGAAGTTGCCAATTTGAAAAAGTAAATTTCTGTTGTTTGCTAATATGCTATAAAGCTACTCTAATTTTTAGATCTAGCATAAATAAGTAATTCCATTATAGCTTTGTTGTATGCAGGTATTTTCTTATTTCTTGAAATATTTTTTGCATCATATAATTTACTGCATTCAAATTTGGCTTTAAATGACACAAAACGAGTTTGTATTATGATTTGTGCGACGTAAAATTGGAGATTTTCCAGAAATAACAAATGTTTGTTAAAATGTTAATCAGTTCGTACTAGTTCAAATTTAAGCATAAATTTTATGTGATGTTATAGCCAGTTTTTTTAATTATTATTTGTCTGACCATACGGCAAGTTCGTTACCCGCTGGGTCAATGAAATGAAATCTTCGTCCACCAGGAAAAGAAAATATATCTTTTGAAACTCTCTCGTTTGATTTAATTATTCTACTTTTTATGCTGTCAATATTTTTATGATACAAAACAATCAATGCACCATTTGCAATTTCATTTTCAGTTTTTTCAAATCCTCCCTCAAGTCCACTTTCTGAAAAGGCGATATAAGTTGGCCCATAATCAGTAAAAGTCCAGCAAAAGACTTCGAATAAAATTCTTTTATTTTTTCAAGGTCGTTTGCCTTAAATTCAACATAATTAATAGAATTGTCTTTAATGTTCATTTTGTAAATTTAAATTATTGAGTACAGCTAAGTATTCCAAAATTGTTTACAGCGGGTTGTGTATGATTAGTTGTGTGGTTTAAGCACCTAATTAAGCAAATACAAACCGAATAGAAAATTTTCGTTAGTTGGTAGAACTAACAATTAATTATATACGGTGTTTTTAGGCAGGCTTTTTATTTTTCATTCTCTGCAAATTCCTTAAAGCCAACTAAATACTTCATTGACTGTTTTTTAAATATGTTAGGCATGAAGAATGCAACAAACTTCATATATCCTGTAAACTGAAATTCACTTTCAACAATATATTTTGTTTTGTTGTCCGAAATTTTGACAAATTTGTTTTTTACAATATTAAATACTCCTTTGGCTTCGTAAGTACCACTATATTCGTCAGGAAGATTGCGAACTGTAACTGTCTCAATCATTCCGATTTCTCGTTTACCCATTTTAAATTTAAGTTTGGATTTTGCATCAGATTGTCCTAGTGTTCCTCTGATAGATTCAAAACTTAGCAGTTCATCCATCCATTTGCTCATATTATCAGGATTGTCAAAAAGAGCTATAACTTGGTCAATCGGTTTATCGATTTCAATTTCTTGTATGTATTTCATTTTCTTGTATATTTATTTGTGGCTTAAATATTATTAGTAGGAGTCTTAAATCTTACTCCATTTGATTGAACTACAGTAATTGTAACATTTTCAATTTTACTGGTATTGATATCTCTAACAAAACCTAATTTTCCTCTATAAGTTCCTTCAATAACATTGCACTTTAACCTATCTGTTACATCAATAGGGCGCTTGTCATTTTTTTATAGTCTCAAATTATAATTGTTCGTAATTTCTGCTTGTCTATAACTTGTTATATCCATTTCAAAACATTTTGTTACCTATTAATATTGCGCTAATAAATAAATATTTTTTAAAGCATCTGTTTTTTAATCTCACTTACAATCAAACTCAAAATTTGAGAAAGATAAAACTAGGGAAAATATCAATGGGAAGTCAAGTGTTTTTTTAACAATTGAGATTAATTAATTTGAAGAGTTATAAAAATGACATTCTTCAGGGCTTTTTGGAAGTTCTTTTAATTCAGGCTCTTCATTTTCGATCAGTGGTGCAAAATTTCCCTGTTCATCAAACATATTGTCGAATTCCGGGCTGTGGGCAACACAAAATATTTTATGAGTTTTTAGGTTAACTGACATATTTGCAGATTATAATTGTTTTAAATGAGTTTACTTTGAAAAAGGTTCTAAAATTGGGCTTTACCATCATTAAAGGGCTACAGCATTATTTTTACATTTTAAGCTTATCAATTTGTAGGCTTCTAAATATCCACTCCAGTTTTTTAGCTCTTTGGTCTGATTTTGGCGGTAATTGTTGCAATAAATTTAAACTAAAATGTTTGTTGCATAAAAATTATGCATAGAATATTTTTTAAAATTAAAATATAGAGTATGAATCAAGTTAAAGAAAACAACACGGTTAAAGTACATTACACAGGGAAATTATCAGACGGACAAGTTTTTGACAGTTCTGAGGGAAGAGAACCATTAGAATTTACTTTAGGAAAAGGACAGATAATTCCTGGTTTTGAAAAAGGGGTAATCGACATGAAATTAAATGAGAAAAAAACCATTACAATTGCCAAAGAGGAAGCGTATGGAGATATCAATGACGACTTAAGACATGAAGTAAAAAGAAGCGAACTTCCACAAGATATTACCCCCGAAGTTGGTATGGGACTTGTTTCTAAAACTCCGGATGGACAAGAAATGAATTTACTTGTAGTTGAAGTTAGAGAGGATAGCATTGTTATAGACGGAAATCATCCTTTAGCAGGCAAAGACCTTATTTTTGATCTTGAAGTGGTGGAGATTAAAGCCTAAAGTATTTACTTATTTTAAATTCCCTGACAGCCTTTGTTGAACAAGTTTCAGCAAGGACTGTCAGGATTTTTTTTACTGTTCTTTTAATTCAGACGCTTCATTTTCGGTTGGTGGTGCAAAATTTCCGTCTTCATCAAATAGTTTATCAAATTCTGGGTTATGGGAAAACACAAATTTTTCGGGTTGCGGACCATTCTTTTTAAAAATGAATGCAAAAACAAAGCCAACCAAAAACCCTGATAAATGACCTTCCCAAGAAATTTCTTCTTTTACTGGAAAAATATACCAGACAGTACTTCCATATAAAAAAACGACAATTAAAGATACTGCCGCCAAGCGATAATATTTGCGAAAAACGCCGCTAAAGAAAATAAAACTCACCAAAAAATAAACCACGCCGCTGGCACCAATATGATAGGATGGTCGCGCAAAAGACCAAGTTAACAATCCGGTTAAAAAAATTCCCCACAATAAAACCTTTGTGGCGATGCCTTCATAAAAATAATACAAACTTGCCAGCATAACCAATAAAGGAATTGAATTGCTAAACAAATGTTCGATGCTGCTGTGCAAAAACGGCGAAAAAATAATACCGCGCAATCCCAATAATGTTTGTGGGTAAATGCCAAAATCGTTAAAATTGGTCTTGAATTTTATTTCCAAATAATACACCAACCAAATTGAAAAAACAGCAATAACAGGTATGCTTATAAATTTTCGAGGGAATATGGGTTTACTTTCTGGCATTGAAAAATTTAAATTATGAATGGATGAATTTATTAAAATTTTCTATCAATTACATTGTTGTACCATAAAAATTAATCAGAAAAAATTCATCTCAATCAAAATTGGGCTTGATAAACATTTAGCCTCCCGAAAAATTTGGACAAGCGCTCTGAGATTAAATTTTTATGGAAAATAAATTTTTCACCTGCCGGCCTAAGGCGGTTTTTTAATTATTATTTGAACCTGAGTATTCTATGATAAAGAGCAATAAAAAATTATAAAAAAAACAGATCCCAAATATTTTTTAACCGCAAGTAACGCAAAGTAAAACCGCAAAGTGCGCCAACAAAGTTTAAATTATTCATTTTTAATTCAATCCGCATTAGGGATAGTAGTGATATCCTTTTTTATTTTTCATAAAAAAGATTTAACGAATAGCCCGGCACAAATGTAATGCAGTGTAATGCCCAACAAATTTTTATGCTTATTTTTACGCTATGAATGAGCCATTAGCAGAACGCATCCGTCCGAAAACCTTAGATGATTACATTAGCCAACAGCATTTGGTGGGGAAAAACGGTGCGTTAACCGAGCATATTAAGCGCGGCATAATTCCATCGTTGATTTTTTGGGGACCGCCGGGAATTGGGAAAACCACACTCGCAAACATTATTGCGAAAGAATCTAAACGGCCATTTTATACGTTGAGCGCCATAAGTTCGGGGGTTAAAGATGTGCGGGACATTATCAATAAAGCCAAACAAGGCGACGGATTGTTTACCGAAAAAAATCCGATTTTATTTATTGATGAAATTCACCGTTTCAGCAAATCACAACAGGATTCGTTGCTGGGTGCGGTTGAAAAAGGTTGGGTAACCTTGATTGGCGCAACCACCGAAAATCCGAGTTTTGAAGTAATTCCCGCATTGTTGTCGCGCTGCCAAGTTTATGTATTGAACTCTTTCAGCAAAAAAGATTTGGAAGATTTGCTGCAACGCGCTTTAAAAGAAGACGTCTATATTTCCAAAAAAAATATTATTTTAGAAGAAACAGAAGCTTTGTTGCGGGTTTCTGGAGGCGATGCACGAAAATTATTGAATATTTTTGAGTTGGTGGTAAATACTGAAAAAGAACCCATAAAAATCACCAATGAAATGGTGTTCTCAAAAATTCAGAAAAACACCGTGTTGTACGACAAAACTGGCGAGCAACATTATGATATTATTTCGGCTTTTATAAAATCTATTAGAGGAAGTGACCCAAATGCCGCAGTTTATTGGTTGGCACGCATGATTGAAGGCGGCGAGGATGCAAAATTCATTGCCCGAAGAATGCTGATTTTGGCTTCGGAAGATATAGGAAATGCAAATCCGACTGCCCTAATTTTAGCCAATAACACGTTTCAGGCGGTGAATATTATCGGTTTTCCGGAATCCCGAATTATATTGAGCCAGTGTGCGGTTTATTTGGCAAGTTCTGCAAAAAGCAACGCCTCCTATGAAGCCATTGGAAAAGCGCAAACCATTGTAAAAGAAACGGGTGATTTATCGGTTCCGCTGCATTTGAGAAATGCGCCAACCAAATTGATGAAAGAATTGGATTACGGCAAAGAATACAAATATGCACACAGCTTTGAAAATAATTTTACCGAGCAGGAATTTTTGCCTGATGCTATTAAAAACACCAAAATTTATGAACCTGGCAACAATGCCCGCGAAAACACCATCAGGGATTTTTTGAAGAAATTGTGGAAGGATAAATATGGTTATTAAATTAAGCGTTTATATTATTTTTTTGTCATTCCGAGGTACGAGGAATCACATCATGTTATGCTATTTGATATGATTCCTCCTTTGTCGGGCACGAACTGGCGAAGCAATAACTAATATTTCCATAACTTAATGACATTGCCCTTCAAGGCTAGGTGGCTAATTCTTAATCACAATTGGCAGCGTAAACTCCGTTGAAACTGGAATCGCTCTTTTTATTGCAGGCTGCAAAGTTGGTAAATTTTGAAGGCTCACTTTTACAACACTGTCAAATTCAGGAATTAACTGGCTGATTTTAGCTGATTTTTTAATATTTGATAAGGTTATTTTCCCAAACGAATCTATTTTTAATTTCACCAAAACAGTATCATTTACGCTATCCTTTACACTTAATTCAAATTCTTTAAGAGAAGCATAAATATGTTGCGACATTTCCATTTGAAAGCAAATCTGTTGCTTTTCGCGTGATGGGATATCTGCGCAATTGGGGAAAAGCGGATAAGAATCTACTGAACTAAAATCTACAACGGTATCGATTTTTTTAATGGGTGTACGTTTTGTGTGTTGTTCAATATAAGAGCAAGACAAAATCAAAAACGAGCAAACTAATAATGTGAATAATTGTTTTAACATTCCTGCTTATTTCAAAAAGTGAAAATACAACAATTTCTGTTAGAGTACAATTTCAGTATAAAAAAGAAGCCGTCTCAATATTAAATTTTGAGGCGGTTTTTTATTTCCATTCAATTTTGGGTATTACTTTTATTTTT
>DAIDMK010000059.1 GCA_027449025.1 Lutibacter sp.
GGGAAGAAAAGAGATTCCGTTCAATGAAATTGATGACGACTGTAATGGGAAAACAGATGAGAATAATGACTGGGATATACAGATATATCCAAATCCATCATCGATTGGTAAAATACATATAGAAATGCCGAATGATATTGAGGAATTTAATGTTACAATATTTAACATATTGGGTCAAAGAATCTTCACGGAGTATGTTAAATCAATAACTAACAATATTCATACAATATCAACAATACATTTAGAGGCAGGAGTTTATTTTGTTAAAGTGAACAGCATACGAGGTAGCAGAATAAAGAAAGTGGTGATAGAGTAATAAATATAAAAAAGGGGACTTAATTTTTGAAGTCCCCTTTTTAATATATTTTAGCTTAATTTTACTTAAAAGCAGAAATCCCTGTAATATCCATTCCTGTAATTAATAAATGAATATCGTGAGTTCCTTCATAAGTGATTACACTTTCTAAATTCATCATATGTCGCATAATGGAATATTCTCCGGTAATTCCCATAGCTCCAAGTATTTGTCGGGCTTCGCGAGCAATATGAATTGCCATATCAACATTGTTTCGTTTCGCCATGGATATTTGGGCGGTAGTCGCCCTGTTTTCGTTTCTCAAAACACCTAAACGCCAAGTTAGCAATTGTGCTTTGGTGATTTCAGTAATCATTTCAGCCAATTTTTTTTGCTGCAATTGCATTCCTGCAATAGGTTTATCAAACTGAATGCGTTGTTTGGCATAGCGCAAAGCGGTGTCATAACAATCCATAGCAGCACCAATGGCACCCCAGGCAATTCCGTAACGTGCAGAATCTAAACAGCCAAGCGGCGCACCCAATCCATCTTTGTTGGGCAAAATATTTTCCTTCGGAATTTTAACATTGTCAAAAATTAATTCGCCGGTTGCAGAAGCGCGTAAAGACCATTTGTTATGTGTTTCTGGAGTTGTAAATCCCTCCATACCACGTTCTACAAGTACGCCTTTTATTCTTCCCTCTTCATTTTTAGCCCAAACTACGGCAACATCGGCAAAAGGGGCATTTGAAATCCACATTTTAGCACCATTTAACAGATAATAATCGCCCATATCTTTAATGTTGGTGGTCATTCCGCCCGGATTGGAACCGTGATCGGGTTCTGTCAATCCAAAACAGCCCAAAAATTCACCGCTAGCCAGTTTTGGCAAATATTTTTTTCGTTGTGCTTCATTACCATATTTCCAAATAGGATACATCACCAAAGAAGATTGTACCGAAGCCGTTGAACGAACGCCAGAATCACCGCGTTCAATTTCCTGCATAATCAATCCATAAGAAATTTGATCTAGTCCAGCACCACCGTATTCTTCTGGAATATATGGTCCAAAAGCACCTATTTCAGCCAAACCTGAAATGATGGATTTGGGAAATTTTGCCTGTTGGGCAGCTTCTTCAATAATTGGAGAAACTTCTCTTTTCACCCATTCTCTTGCAGCGTTTCGAACTAAAATATGCTCTTCGGTTAACAACTCATCCAATTGATAATAATCCGGAGCTTGAAATAAATCTTGTGACATTTTGATTTTATATTTTGTTGCCCACAAATTTAACTAATTAAAGTCTTTTGGAATTTGATTTTTCAAAATCTTTTATTCCTTACATTTGTCTTGATGAAATTTACCTTAGGAAAAGCCGAAAAATTAAAAAGTCGCAAATTAATTGAACAACTGTTTGAGGAAGGAAAACGCGTTAAATCATTTCCTTTGCAGTTGATTTATTTGCCAATTGGCCATGATGCCGAGTTTCCCATAAAAGTCGGGTTTTCAGCACCAAAGCGGGTGGTGAAGCTCGCTGTTGACAGAAACAGGATCAAAAGAATGATGCGAGAAGTGTATCGGTTAAACAAATATTTAATTGCAGAAAACATAACAAATCAGTATATTTTTATGTTTATTTTTACAAATAAGGAAGAACCGAAATATGCAGATTTAGAGGAAACATTTAAAAAAATTTGTGTCAAATTTTTAAGTAAAATTGAAGAAGATGGGCAAAATTAAAAAATGGACAATAGGTATTTTAGCAGGCTTGGTACTTTTACTAACCACCGCATTTCAATCTAATTTTTTTGAAATTGCCAAACAAATTGATATTTACACTACGTTGTTTAAAGAACTCAATATGTACTATATTGATGAAGTGAATCCGGCAAAGTTGTCCAATAAAGCCATTGGTTCTATGCTTGAAAGTTTAGATCCTTATACACGCTATTACGATGAACAAGGCGTTGAGGATGCTCGAATTGCTGCAACCGGTGAATATGGCGGAATTGGCGTTATCACCCGTTACAAAAATAATAATTTAACCATTCGAGAACTGCTCAAAAATTCTCCAGCCGAAAAAGCAGGAATAAAACCAGGCGATAAAATTTTAAAAATTAACGACATTGAAGTCAAGGATTTTGACGAAAGCGGTGTTGCCGCATTGCTAAATGGTTTGCCAAATACCATAGTAAACCTTCAAATTGAAAGCCAGAACAAAAAAATGGAGTTTGCAATAAATCGTGAAAAAATTACGGTAAATCCTGTTCCGTATTATACGATGCTGGGCAATGAAGTTGGCTATATTTCCTTCACCACATTCAATGAAAAAGCGTCGTTTGAAGTTAAAAAAGCTTTTTTGGACTTGAAGGAGCAAGGAATGAAAAAATTGATTATTGATGTTCGTGGTAATCCTGGCGGATTGTTGAATGAAGCGGTGTCCATTGCCAATTTTTTTATTCCGAAAGATAAAATAGTAGTAACCACCAAAGCGAAAATTGAAAAATGGAGCGACACTTTTAAAACATTGCAAGAACCAATGGATTTAGAAATTCCCATAGCCATTTTAGTAAACAACCGTTCTGCTTCGGCTTCGGAAATTTTGGCAGGCTCGCTGCAAGATTACGATAGGGCAGTTATTATTGGCGAGCGCTCTTTTGGCAAAGGGTTGGTACAGCGTTATTTGCCGCTGTCTTACGGCACGCAAATGAAAATTACCATTTCTAAATATTATACACCCAGCGGTCGTTGCATTCAAGAATTGGATTACACCAATACCGACGAAAAAGGCAATGTTCCTAAATTTTCAAAAAGTACCGAAACTTTTAAAACTGAAAAAGGAAGAACTGTTTTTGGTGGAGGCGGTATTTTGCCTGATGTTGAAATAGAAAAACCTACAACTACAAAAACAACCGAAACCCTGTTGAATTCTGATGCGTTTTTTAACTACGCCACACAATATTTTTATGAAAACAAGACGATTGCTGAACCTTCAAAATTTAAGTTGATGGATGCGGATTATGTTTCATTTAAAAATTATTTGGGTAAAAACAACCTTGCTTTTGAAACAAAGACTGAAGCTGAATTTAAAAAAGCGCTTGAAATAGCAGCTTCAGAGAATTTAAATAAAAATTTATCCAAAAACTATTCGGAACTTTTAACAAGTATTCAACAAGAAAAATTTAAGGAACTAGATAAAAATAAAGATGAAATAATCAATAATTTATCAGAAGAAATTATAAAACGATATTATTATGCAGAAGGTATTTATCAGCAAAAAGCAATTTTTGACCCTACCATTTTAAAAGCCGTTTCAATATTGAATAATTCGAAGGAGTATCATGGAATTCTGAAAAATTAAATAGTTAATCAAATCAATAATTATACAACTAAACGAATAAACAGATAATCTGTATCTTTACCCATCAAAAATAAATAGATGAAAAATTCAAGAATAAAAGAAAGAACGCGCGCACAGGAATCATCTGGTGCTATTGAACGTTTATATATTTCCATGCGTCACATATTTACCAGGGGATTTTACAAACCCATGGGAATTTCTGGAGAGACTTTAAGACAATCATTGTTATTGCTTCGCCCGGAGATTTACGGAACCATTGCAGAAGAAAAAGTGGAATTAAATGGCTTAATTTATGTAATTGAAAGACTTCCTATTGGCATTGAAGAATGCCGGTTTATCAATTTAACTTCTGAAGAAGGCTACGGAAAATCGCATTTTAAAGCCATCGTTCCACCAAAAAGAAGAAGAAATTGTTACCGAATAGACAAAGATCAAATGAATATTGAGGTAACCCGCGGAAGATCGGAAATCTATGACGTTTTAACACACCTTACTTTTTTATTCATTGAGTCCCATAAAATAGCAGACAAAGTGTTAATTAGCGAGGGCGATGATACCAATAGAGAATGGAAAAAATTGGAAGAAGTTGTGTTGAACAACATAAAATTGTCAAGAGATGAACGCGATATTATGTTGGCGCATTTGGCAAGTATTTTGGGACGAACTTTTGAAGAAACCCAAATGGTTCATGGAATTTTAGAAGAGAAAAATAATCCGGACAGGTTTTTTCAAATTATTTTCTGGCTCGGAAGTTTGGCTATCAATGAAAAAATTCACGACTTAAAAAGAACCATCACTTTTAGTCCGGTGTTGCGCGAGCGAATTGGACATCACATTTATGGAGAAATTTGGGCAAACAATGTAAAGGATGTTTTAATGGAAAAAAACCTGATGAACCGCCCAATCCATATTATTAGTGCCAATATGCACAGCGTAATGAACTCCATTTATGCGCCAGTGGTGCTGCCTAAACAAATTAAAGACAATGACCCAATTTCTTTGTTTGAATTGTTAAGCGACTCTGAAAATGAAGATTTACGCAGCCAAGTAGAGGTTTATGCTGAAAAAAATGGATTGACCCACATAAAAGATACTTCCGGAACTTATATTGATGTTCAAATTATTGATACCAACAAAATAGACTTCAATAAAACTAAATATAAGTTTGAAAACACATTGCCTACAAATGAAAAGCCAGTGCTGATTGTGATGGATTACGCTTTTGGAGAGCAGGCTTATGAAACGATGGATGAATTGTTAAAACCTTATACCGATGTCCAAGGCAAAAACCATCACTTAAATGTGGAATCGGTTTCAATTATGGGTAAAGCAGGAATTTTAGATGGCGGCAAAGGTGATATTATGATTCCTTCGGCTCATATATTTGAAGGCACAGCCGACAATTATCCGTTTAAAAATCAGCTTAAAAGCAGTATGTTTGAAGACTGCGGCGTTGCTGTGTACACAGGGACAATGGTTTCGGTTTTAGGAACATCCTTGCAAAATAAAGATATTTTAAAATTCTTTTACAATTCAACATGGAAGGTGGTTGGACTTGAGATGGAAGGCGCACATTATCAAAAAGCGATTCAGGCAGCGTCAAAAATTAGGGGAAATATTTCTGAAAAAGTGAAGGTTCGTTATGCCTATTACGCTTCGGACAATCCGATGGTAACAGGAAGTACCTTGGCTTCTGGAGGTTTGGGAACCACAGGCGTACGGCCAACCTATGTCATTACCCAAAAAATTTTAGAACAAATATTTTAAGACATTTCTGAATAAAAAAGAGACAAAATCAGTTAAAAATATGAATGTATTAATTTTAGGTTCGGGAGGAAGGGAACATGCAATGGCATGGAAAATTGCACAAAGTGATTTGTTAACGCAATTATTTATCGCGCCGGGAAATGAAGGAACCGATCAGTTGGGTGTCAATATAAAAATACAGCCTACTGATTTTGAATCGGTAAAAGAACTGGTTTTGGATCACGAAATTGAATTGGTGGTGGTTGGTCCCGAAGACCCTTTGGTAAAAGGCATACATGATTTCTTTTTAAATGATTCCGAATTAAAAAATGTAGCCGTAATAGGGCCGCAAAAATATGCTGCCCAATTGGAAGGAAGTAAGGAATTTGCCAAAGAATTTATGGTTCGCCACACTATTCCAACCGCTGCGTATAAAAGTTTTACAAAAAATAATTTGGAGGAGGGCTTTCAGTTTTTGCAGACTTTGAATCCGCCCTATGTGTTAAAAGCCGACGGATTGGCACAAGGAAAAGGTGTGTTAATTTTGAATGATTTGCAGGAAGCAAAGGATGAATTGAAAGAAATGCTGGCAAATGAAAAGTTTGGTACGGCAAGCAGCAAAGTGGTGATTGAGGAATTTTTGGACGGTATTGAATTGAGCTGCTTTGTGTTAACCGATGGAAAAAGTTACGTGAACTTTCCTAATGCCAAAGATTACAAACGCATTGGTGAAGGCGACAAAGGATTGAATACCGGCGGTATGGGCGCGGTTTCTCCTGTGCCTTTTGCTGATGAAGTTTTTATGGACAAAATTGAAAAACAGGTTATAAAACCAACAGTAGAAGGTTTGCAAAAAGACAATATTCCCTACAAAGGATTTATTTTTTTCGGAATCATTAAAGTGGGCGATGAGCCAAAAGTAATCGAATACAATTGCCGAATGGGCGACCCGGAAAGTGAAGTGGTGATTCCAAGAATAAAAAGTGATTTTTTAGAACTGTTGATTGCTGCTGGAGAAAGTGAATTACACACCAAAACCATTGAATTTGTACCTGAAAGCGCTTGTGCCGTAATGCTGGTTTCTGGTGGATATCCGGAAAGCTATGAAAAAGGAAAAGTGATTTATGGGCTGGATAAGGTTGAAGGATCCATCGTGTTTCACGCAGGAACCACAAATAAAAACAATGAAGTGGTCACCAATGGCGGTCGCGTTTTGGCGATAACTTCTTATGGAACTGACTTTAAACAAGCGCTTAAAAAATCGTATCAAAACATAGAGAAAATTAGCTTTGAAAAAATGAATTTCAGAAAAGATATTGGATTTGACCTCTAAAAAAAAATTCTTGTTGCGCCCTTAAATTGGGGATTGGGACATGCAACGCGTTGCATTCCCATTATTCATGCCTTGTTAAAAGCCAACTACGAACCTGTTTTGGCGAGTGATGGTGAGGCATTGCTACTGCTTCAAAAAGAATTTCCTTTGTTGAAAAGTGTTGAACTTCCGTCTTACAACATTCGCTATCCGAAGAAGGGAAAAAACCTAAGGTTTAAGCTGCTTTTGCAACTTCCTTTTATTATTTCAGCAGTCAAAAGGGAACAAAAAATCATTTCACAATTCATTGAAAAAGAAAGCATTGCCGGAATTATTTCCGACAACCGATTTGGTGTATTCAGTAAAAAAGTACCATCGGTTTATATCACGCATCAATTAAAGGTGCTGTCGGGAAAAACGACTTTTATCACTTCAAAAATCCATCAGCAATACATCAAAAAATTCGATGAATGTTGGGTGCCGGATACGGAAGAAAATCCAAATTTTTCAGGAGATTTAGGCCATTTAAAAAAGCACAATTTCAAGCTAAAATATATCGGAGTTTTAAGCCGATTTCATCCAAAAGAATCTGAAATTAAATACGATTTATTGTTGTTGCTTTCAGGTCTGGAGCCACAAAGAACGTTGCTCGAAAATAAATTATTGAACGAATTAAAGAATTTCAAAGGTGAAATTATAATGGTTCGGGGTGTCTTTTCTACTTCAGAAATTACCGCGAAAAAGAACCTTCAAATCGTTAATTATTTATTGGCAAATGAGCTGGAACAAGTTATAAGCCAAAGTAATTTGGTTATTGCGCGTTCGGGATATTCAACCATCATGGATTTGGCAATATTGGGAAAAAGGGTTTTTTTTATTCCGACTCCCGGACAATTTGAACAGGAATATTTAGCAGAGACCTTACAGGAAAAAGGATTTGTACCTTATGCAAAACAGGATGAATTTACGGCATTGAGATTAAGTGATTTAACAAAATTTTCAGGGTTTAAGGAAATTACTTCAACAGTCGATTTAAAGCTGTTCAAACTTTTCGAGGGTAAATGAAAAAGTGGACCCTTTTTTAAATTCGCTTTCTGCAAAAATAGCTTCATCATGCGCTTCAACAATGTGTTTTACAATGGCCAAGCCCAAGCCTGAGCCTCCTTGCTCTCTTGATCTGCTTGAATCTACTCTGTAAAAACGCTCAAAAATTCTTGGCAGGTGTTTGGCTTCAATGCCTTCACCATCATCCTTCACTTTAATGAGTATTTTGTCTTTTTTAAGGGGCTCAATGCTTACCGTAGTGATTCCGTCGATTTTGCCATACTTTATGGAGTTTACCAACAAGTTTGTGAGTACTTGCTCAATGCGTTCAGCATCGCCGATGACCATGATTGGAAAACGATAATTTTTATTAAAAGAAAGGGTGATATGTCGTTTTTTGGCTTTCATTTCTAGCAATTCAAATATGTTTCGAATCATTAGAACCAAATTAAAAGGCTCTTTCTTCAGATTTAAATCGGCCGATTCCAGTTTAGAAATCATATCCAAATCTTTAACGATGGAAATCAGTCGTTCAACGCCTTTGTTGGCTCTTTTTATGTATTTTTTGCTGATTTTTTTATCGTTAATGGCGCCATCGGAAAGGGTTAATAAGTAACCCTGAACCGTAAATAACGGTGTTTTCAATTCATGCGAAATATTGCCCAAAAATTCTCTTCGGTAGTCTTCCCTTAAATTTAAATTCTTTATTTGTTGTTGTTTGTTTTTAGCAAATGTTTGCACATCTCTTGAAAGTGTGTCAATATCAGTGGTAATTGGTGTTTTATTAAAATCTGAAGTGTCTAAAATAGAAACACTGTTGTATATTTTTTTGATGCGCTGGTAAATAAATTTTTCTAGGCGGTATTGCGTTATTAAGAAATTAAATGTGAAAACAACAACTATGTAAAGCAGAATATAAGATAACTTAAAATAACTTTCTAAAAAAAAATATGCCAATAGAAAAAATGAGATCGCCGTAAAAATGGTGATGTAGACCGATGTCCAAAACGCAAAATAATATGTTTTTTTAATCTTCATCAATTACAAATTTATACCCCACCCCTTTGATCGTTCTAAAATTATCATCACCCAATTTTTCGCGTAATTTTCTTATATGAACATCAATAGTTCTTCCGCCCACAACCACATCATTTCCCCAAACCTGGTCTAAAATATCATCGCGTTTAAACACTTTTCCAGGTTTTGAGGCCAGTAACGCAAAGAGTTCAAATTCTTTTCTGGGAAGGGACATTTTTTCGCCATTTTTAACAATCACATATTCTTCTCGGTCAATAATAAAGTCGCCTATGTTAATTTTTTCTGAATTGGAAATATTCACATCATCAACCCTGCGCAAGAGCCCTTTTATTTTGCTGATAAGTACTTTTGGTTTTATGGGTTTGGTGATATAATCATCTGCACCAACATCAAAACCAGCCATTTGCGAATAATCTTCACTGCGTGCCGTAAAAAAAGTAATCAGCACATTTTCCAAACCTTTTATTGCCCTAATTTTTTCACAGGCTTCAATGCCGTCCATTTCAGGCATCATAATGTCTAAAATAATTAAATGAGGCTCGTGTTTTTTTGCACTTTCAATGGCTTCAATTCCATTTTTTGCAGTATAGATTTTATAGCCTTCATTTTTTAGATTGTAACCTACAATCTCTAAAATATCCGGTTCATCATCAACTAACAGTATTTTAATTTCTGAATTTTTCATACTTGGCGCTATTTTAAGTCATAAAAGCAGTCAAAAGTAGTCATAATTTTTTTTTACAATGCAAAAGATAACCATAATTTAAAATTATAACATTAAGATAACATAAACCTTACAATTGCTTAATTTTAAAAGAAAAATTGGTATTTAAAGCAAATAATGATTTTTGTGTTTTGATATCAAATTTTGAGTATATTTATCATTAAAAAAAGCTATGAGCACAACGTTGAATTTTGAAAACATCCTGTGTTTAGATATTGAAACCGTTCCTGAGGTTGAAAACTTTTCTGAATTGTCTGAAGAAAAGCAAGAACTTTTTTCTCAAAAAACAGCTTACCAGCGCAAAGAAGAAGTGACTTCATCTGATTTTTACGAACGTGCCGGAATTTGGGCCGAATTTGGCAAAATTGTGTGTATTTCTGTCGGTTATTTTGTGAACTTTAATTCCAAAAACAGAGCATTTCGCGTCACTTCTTTTTATGGCGATGATGAAACGGTTATTTTAAAAGATTTTAAAAAGCTGCTGGAGAACCATTTTAACAAACCCGAGCATGTTCTTTGTGCCCACAACGGGAAGGAATTCGATTTTCCTTATATCGCTCGCAGAATGATTATCAACCAAATAGCCTTACCTGAAAAACTGAATTTATTCGGGAAAAAACCTTGGGAAATTGCGCATATGGACACCTTGGAATTGTGGAAATTTGGCGATTACAAACATTATACTTCCTTAAAATTACTCACATTAATTTTAAATATTCCTTCACCGAAAGATGACATTAGTGGCAGTGAAGTTTGTGGTGTGTATTATAAAGAAAAAGACGTAGCGCGTATTGCAATTTATTGCGAAAAAGACACTGTTGCCGTTGCCCAATTGCTATTGCGATTTAACAATGAACCGCTGATTGATGAACTAAACATTGTTCATGTGTAAGTTGACTAAGCGTCTGCTGATACTTCTCTAAAAATATTCAATGAACATTATAGCTTACAACACTTAGATTATTTATATAAATAGTTTTTGTGAATCTTCGATTTCTTAATGATCTGTCCGTCCCGCTTCGGGGCAATGTCATTAAGTTAAGGAAATATTTGTCATAGCTTCGCCATTGTGGTTAATGGGGCTTAATATTTTGCGTTTTTAGGATATTTTGCCATAAATTCTTCTGCTTTTTCTACCATTTTAATACTTCCGCAGAAAAACGGAACGCGTTGGTGCAATTCGGTTGGTTTGATATCCATAATTCTCGCATAGCCGTCGCTTGCTTTTCCATTGGCTTGCTCGGCCAGAAAAGCCATCGGGTTGCATTCATATAATAGCCGTAACTTACCTTTTGGTCCAATAGAACTTGTTGGGTAAATATATATGCCACCTTTAATCATATTTCTGTGAAAATCGGAAACCAATGAGCCAATATAGCGGGAAGTGTATGGTCTGTCTTCTTTTTCTTCTTGACAATATTTTAAATAATCTTTTACGCCTTGTGGAAAATGCACGTAATTTCCTTCGTTGATGGAATAAATTTTCCCAATATCAGGGAATCTCATGTTTGGGTGTGATAAATAAAAAGAACCAATAGCTGGATTTAAGGTAAATCCGTTAACGCCATGTCCCGAGGTATAAACCAACATAGTTGAGGTTCCATAAACCACATATCCGGCGGCAACCTGCTGATTACCACGTTGTAGAAAATCTATTTTTTCAACAGGCGTTCCAACGGGTGTTATGCGACGGTAAATAGAAAAAATAGTACCAACGGAAACATTTACGTCAATGTTGGAAGACCCATCCAGCGGATCCATCAATACAATATACTTATTTTCATTTGTGCCGTGTTTGCCTTTTACGGTTACAAAATCATCTTCTTCTTCACTGGCAATTCCACAAACAATTTCTCTGTTGATGAGTGTTTGCATAAACACTTCATTCGCAAAAACATCCAATTTTTGTTGATTCTCCCCTTGGATATTCTTATCGCCGGCATCACCCAAAATATCAACCAATCCAGCTTTATTTACTTTATAGTTTACAACCTTTGCGGCTAATTTAATGGAACTTAGCAAGCGCGTAAATTCTCCGGAAGTTGATTTATAATATTTTTGGTTTTCAATAATAAACTCTCCTAAGGTAAGATTGTTGTTTTTCATTGGTGCAAGCTTTGTTTGTTTGCACAAATATCGAAAAAAATATTTTTAAAAAGACTTTTGTTTTCAGATACTTTGGATAAAGATTTTTTACTTTAGCAAACACCAATTAAAATAAAAATTAAAGATGAGTATTAGCATTAGGGAAGGAAAATTAACCGATATGCCATCGGTATTGGAATTGATAAAAGAATTGGCCCATTTTGAAAAAGAGGCTGATGCTGTTGAAATTTCATTGAATGATTTAGAAAAAGACGGTTTTGGAAACACGCCATTGTTTAAAACTTTTGTTGCTGAACTTGATAAAGAAATTGTTGGAATGGCCTTGTTTTATCAGAGATATTCTACATGGAAAGGACCAACCATTCATTTGGAAGATTTAATCGTCAAAAAAAGTAAAAGAGGCTTGAATATTGGTAGCGCTTTGTACAAAAAAGTGATAGCGTACGGAAATAATTTGGGTGTAAAAAGAATGGAATGGGTAGTTTTGGACTGGAATACGCCAGCCATCGAATTTTATAAAAAAACCGGAGCGCATATTTTAGAAGATTGGAAAACGGTCCAAATGGGTGAACAAGCTATAAAAAACTATTTGGAAACTTTATAAACCATGAAAATTTACAAATTTGGAGGTGCATCCGTAAATAATGCTGAGGGTGTAAAAAATGTGGTGCGTATTTTAAGAAACGAAGGATTCGAAAATACGCTTATTGTGATTTCGGCAATGGGTAAAATGACCAATGCTTTTGAAAAAATCATCAATTCTTACCATCATAAAACAGATGATGTACAGCAAAATATTCAATTCGTAAAGGATTATCATTCAACAATCTTGAATGCCTTGTTTGAAAATAAATCAAAACCTGTTTATAATGAAATTGAAGCACTTTTTAAGGAATTACACAATTTTTTAAAAAGCAATAAATCAACTGATTATAATTTTATTTACGATCAAATCGTTGGGTTTGGCGAAATGATTTCAACAAAAATTGTAAGTGCTTATTTAAATGAAATCGGTATTGAAAATGAATGGATTGATGTGCGCAATTACATTAAAACCGATGATAACTATAGGGATGCTTGCGTAAATTGGGAACTTACCTCTAAAAATATTTTAACATTAAACCCCAAAAAATTAAGTATCACCCAAGGATTTTTGGGAGCCGATACACAAGGAAATACCACAACTTTGGGGCGCGAAGGATCTGATTATACTGCGGCCATTTTTGCACATTGTTTAAACGCCAAAAATTTAACCATTTGGAAAGATGTTGAGGGCGTATTAAATGCCGATCCACGTTATTTTGAAAATGCACAATTGCTGCATCAAATTTCTTATAGCGAAGCCATTGAAATGGCATTTTATGGTGCCTCCGTAATTCATCCTAAAACGTTAAAGCCACTTGAAAACAAAATCATTCCGCTTTATGTTCGCTCCTTTTATAATTTAGAAATAAAAGGCACAACTGTTGGAAAAGGGATTGCTTTAATTCCGGAAGTTCCCTGTTTTATTTTGAAAGAAAATCAGATATTGGTGTCAATTTCTGCTTTGGATTTTTCCTTTATGGTGGAATCAAACTTAAGCGATATCTTCAGAATTTTACATGAAAACAAACTTAAAGTAAATTTAATTCAAAATTCTGCCATTAGTTTTTCGGTGTGTATTGAGGATAGATTTAACCATTTTGAACACTTTTTAGTAGCCTTAAAATCGAAATATAAAGTAACTTATGTTAAAAATGTTTCGCTTTATACTATACGGCATGCAACTGAAAAAGCTATTGAGGAAATTGAACAAAAAGGAGAAGTGCTTTTAAAACAAGCCACAAAAGGAACCGTTCAAATTATTATGAAATGAGTTGGAAACTACAATATCAATGAAATATCTTCCATCACTAAGAAACCTCGCCAATCACTCATAATATAAGTCATTTGATGAAATTTTTTATGTATTTTTGTAGTTCCCTTAATTCTAATTGAATGAGTTTAGTAACAGCTAAAGAAGTTGCAAAAGTAATAAACCTTGATAAATACGGCTTTATAGGCACCTTTTTGGGTTGGTTATTAATGAAAGTTTTTAGGATTTCCTCCATTAACAAAATTTACAACAAACACAAACATTTAAAGGATTTAGAGTTTTTTACAGTATTGTTGGAAGACTTACAAATTAAGTTTGAAATTCCCGAAGAAGATTTAAAAAGAATTCCAAAAACAGGCGCTTTTATTACGGTATCCAATCATCCACTTGGTGGAATAGATGGTGTTTTATTGTTAAAATTATTAATTGAAAAACGCCCTGATTATAAAATTATCGCAAATTTTTTACTACAGCGGATTGAGCCCATGAAGCCCTTTATCATGCCCGTAAATCCATTTGAAGACAGAAAAGAAAAATCGAGTATAGCAGGTTTAAAAAGCGCACTATCGCATCTAAAAGAAGGAAATTCCCTTGGTGTTTTTCCTGCAGGTGAGGTTTCAACTTACAAAGATGGGAAATTAATAGTGGACAAACCTTGGGAAGAAAGTGCTATTAAATTAATCCAAAAAGCACAAGTTCCTGTTATCCCTATTTATTTTCATGCCAAAAACAGCAAGTTTTTTTACCTTCTTTCTAAACTAAATTCCAAATTGCGCACTGCCAAATTACCTTCTGAGGTATTATCACAAAAAGGTCGCATAATTAAAGTCAGAATTGGAAATCCTATAACTGTGAAAGACTTGGAGGAATATACTGACGCGCAAGATTTTTGCGATTTTATTCGTAAAAAGACATATATGTTGGCAAACCCTTTTGAAAAACGATCCATAAAATTAACAGCTCCTTCTTTAAAGATGCCGAAGCCGCCAAAAAAAATTGTGAGTCAAAGAAATATTGACAAAATGATTTTAGAAGTTGAAGCCTTAAGAAATAGTGATGGCCGTTTGCTTAAAAGTAAAAATTATGAAGTGTTTTTTGCCTTGAGTAAACAAATTCCAAATATCACATTTGAAATTGGCCGTTTGCGTGAAATCACTTTTAGAGAGGTTGGGGAAGGTACCAATGAGTCTATAGATTTAGATTCTTTTGACAGCTATTACCACCATTTATTTTTATGGGACAATGAAGCCAACAAAGTAGCTGGCGCCTACCGAATGGGATTGGGAAAAAATATTTATAAAAAGCATGGCATCGAAGGATTTTACGTGCACACCTTGTTCAAATTTGAACCTGAATTGCATCCTATGATGGAGAATTCAATTGAAATGGGACGTGCTTTTGTGATTAAAGAATACCAGCAAAAGCCTATGCCGTTATTTTTGCTTTGGAAAGGAATTGTACATATAACTCTAAGATATCCTGAGTATAAATATTTAATAGGAGGCGTAAGCATCAGCAATCAGTTTTCAAATTTCTCAAAATCGTTGATGATTGAGTTCATGAAATCTCATTATTACGATCCTTATGTTGCCCAGTATATTCATCCTAAAAAGGAATATAAAGTTAAATTAAAAGATGCCGATAAAGACTTTGTTTTTGACGCCACCCAAGCGGATATGAACAAATTTGACAAAATCATTGATGAAATTGAACCAGGTTCCTTGCGTATTCCTGTTTTAATTAAAAAATATGTAAAACAAAATGCAAGATTGGTGGCATTTAATGTGGACCCAAAATTTAACAATGCCATTGATGGTTTAATGTATATCCGAATAGCTGATATTCCTGAAAGCACAGTAAAACCTGTTATGGAAGAACTTCAGGCGGAATTGGAAAAAACCCTTGAAAATGAGGCATAATACTGAAAAATAGTTGGTAAATAGTCTGTTAGGCATTATTACCATTGAGATTCCAAGAAGTTTGATGAA
>DAIDMK010000060.1 GCA_027449025.1 Lutibacter sp.
TGCATCATATTGAATATCTCCAACACGAAGAATAAATCCGCCAATTATGTCGGGATTTATGATGCTTTCAATAGTTGCTTGCTTTCCGGTAATTTCAATTACTTTTCTTAAAATCTGTTGATTTAATTCATCGGTAAGTGGAATTGCAGAGGTAACTTTCGCCACTTCTATTCCCTTCAATGAATCATAAATCACATTATATTTTTTTGCGACCTCACCTAAAATTGGCAAGCGCTTGTTGTCAATTAAAAGATTGATTAAACTTATTGTTAAAGGGCTTGTTTTGCTCTCAAAAATTTCTTTTAAGGCCAATTTTTTAACTTCAGTTTTTAAAACTGGGCTGTTAAGCAATAACTGTAAATCTTCACTTTGTTGAATTGTGTTTGCAACAAACAACATGTCATTGTTCACTTCAACTTCTTTTTGTTGTTCAAGTGCAAAACTTAGTATTGCTTTTGCATATCTTATTGCCGCTCTAGATCCGTTCATTTGAAATTAATTCTTATAGCTTTACTTCCTTTAACATATCTTCAACAAGCTTAATTTGCTTGTTTTTGTCAGATAATTCATTTCTCATCACTTTTTCAGCAATTTCTAATGACAATTCAGCTACCTGATTTTTTATTTCAGTAATTGCTGCGTGTTTTTCAGACTCAATGGTTGCTTTTGCCTGATCAATTACTTTAGTGGCTTGGGCATGCGCTTCACTTTTAGCTTCTGTAATCATGCTGTCTTTCATTTCGCGCGCTTCCTTTAACATAGCGTCGCGCTCAACGCGTGCTTCTTTTAGAATGCGCTCATTGTCTGCAGTAAGATTTTGCATTTCTTTACGTGCGTTTTCAGCTTCATCCAATGCCTTTAAAATACCTTCTTCTCTGTCGTTTACGGCATTTAAAATTGGTTTCCAGGCGAATTTTTTTAACAAAAGCACCAAAGCAACAAATAAAATTAATTGCCAGAAAAACAATCCTAAAGAAAACTGTTCTATTAACTTATCCATGGTATATTTTTAATATATTTTTGTGTCTAATTACTGTTTTAAACATTGGCCGCAACCAACCGTTGCGGCTAATTGTTTTTTTTATGCTGCAAATAAAGCAGCAAATCCAATACCTTCAATAAGCGCTGCTGCAATTAGCATTGCTGTTTGAATTTTCCCGGAAGCTTCTGGCTGACGAGCAATTGCGTCCATTGCTGAACCACCAATTCTACCGATACCTAAACCAGCACCGATTACGATTAAACCTGCTCCTACAATAGTTGGAATTTCCATAATATATATAATTAATTAATTAAACATTCAATTTTAATGATGATCGTGTTCTTCTACAGCGGAACCGAAGTAAAGTGCAGATAACATGGTAAAAATATAAGCTTGTAGCGCTGCAACCAACAATTCAAGCAATGCTAAGGCAAGCGCCAAACCAAATGATAGCGAACTGCCAATCCAGTTTTTGAAAACAAACATCAAACCAATAATACTCATCATAACAATATGACCTGCAGTAATATTTGCATACAAACGTATCATTAATGAAAATGGCTTGATAAAAGTTCCCAACAATTCAATAGGCGCCAATATGATTTTCATTGGCCACGGCACGTCAGGCATCCAAAAAACATGTTTCCAGTAATTTTTGTTTCCTGAAAAGGTGGTGATAAAATAAGTTACTAAGGCCAAAGCCAAGGTTACGGCAATATTGTTTGTGACATTCACCCCAAGCGGCGTTAAACCCAATAAGTTGATAATCCAAATGAAGAAAAATACCGTTAACAGGTAACTCATGTATTTTCTGTAATGTTTTTCACCAATATTTGGAATGGCAATATCA
Organism: Lutibacter sp.; assembly: GCA_027449025.1. GTDB lineage: Bacteria > Bacteroidota > Bacteroidia > Flavobacteriales > Flavobacteriaceae > Lutibacter. The sequence goes on from DAIDMK010000060.1 coordinate 1,833, forward strand.
TTTCTTATGAATAGAATAAGCGGTTCAAATAGGCGACCGATACCTTTAGGCATTGGATTATTTTTATAAGAATTGGCCATTCGGCTAAATATTAAAAGCATAAACAAACCAACAAAAATAATGAATACAACGTTTTTTGTAATTGAAAAATCCATTGGTTTTTCATTTGTTGCGTGGTGTGCTTCATCAGATTCTATAGTACCTAATGCGTCGGTTTTATAAATTTTATTGTGGTATACTACATAATAATCCCCATCTACTTCAGCAACTGATTCTCCGTGGTGAAATTTTGAAGATGAAAATATTTTTAAACCATTATCGATTAAAATTACAGGCAAAGGAGCACTAACGTATTTGTGTTCTCCGGCATCGTTTGTATAGGAGAAAAATGTAAAATCGTAAGAATCCAACAAGTGATGGTTGATGTATTCCTTAATTTCGATTTTTAGATTTTTTACGGGAGATTCTTGTTCAGCAGAACTTGTTTGGTCTGTGTTGTTGGTTGCCCCTACAGAGATTGTAATTGCAAAGAACAGGAATGTAAGTGTTTTTAATAGATTAATTTTATACATATACATTATTAATAGTGGTGCCTAAAAATATTTTGCAAATGTACATTTTTATATTAAAAACCTAAAACTATTTTATTTGTTTTTTGGCAAGGTTTATTTATTAAGTTTTAAGCAATTACATCTTGTTGTTCAACAGTTTTATTAAATAAAAAGTTTCTACAATTAAACACAAAAGATAGGGTACTAGAAAGGCCATTGCTTCTTGCGGACTTACAGTTCCGTTTTGTTTAAAAATTGGATTAAAAAAAATAAAATAAACCCCGAATTTAACAAAACTTCCGCCCATAAAAACAAAACCGAGTAGGTCGAGGTATTTTTTTTTCAGTTTGATTAAAATAATAAAAATCAGCAGCGCCAACAAATAATTTGTGATATAGCTAGGAATCAGCAGGTTTTGGAATATCGAAATATTTAAATAATATAAAAGAGCACTGTGAATTCCGAAAACAATACAAAGAGAAACCAATAATTTTATGCCAAAAACCGTTATCTGCTTAATCATTTTCTTTATTGATATTTTTTAGTTGAGCCAAAACGCTCCAAATAGAAATGATTAATGCCACCAAAATCAAAATAATGGTAAAGGTTTTTTTTTCATACATAAGGTAAGCATCCAATTTTTTTCCAAAATAGGCGCCTAAATAAATAGTGATGCCCATTTGAAATGCAATACTCGTTAACTGCAGGTATTTATTAAGCTGTTTTTTCTTGCTCGGCTTGTTCATTTTGCAGCTCCATCACGGATCCTTTCATTACGCAAGTTGCGTTAAATTCGGCTCCTGGTTCAACCAATAATTTGTTGATGGTCACTTCGCCTGTAATTTTTGCAGTGGCTTTTAGGGTCAATAAACTATTAACCAACAATTCGCCTGAAAATTTTCCTTCAATATCGGCATTATCGCAAATAATTTTGCCTTTAACACATCCCAACGCGCCAATAACTACGCGTCCTGCAGTTTTTATGGTTCCTTCAACACTTCCGTCAATTCTAAAATCGCCTTCCGATTTAACATCTCCAACTATGGAAGTGTTTTTTCCAACCACATTTCGCTCTGAGGATAAGGGAGGGATTACTTTTTTTTCTAAGAACATCATCTTTTCTATGGGTATTATTTTAAAGTTTTAATTTTATGATTTCTATCACTTCCAAGGCTTTTTTTGCTTCTTCGGTATTCGGATAATTCAACGCCACCATTTCCAAAGCTTCTTTAAAGTTAACTAGACCTTGTGTTTTTCCAACGGCGTAGGCTTTTAACAATTCGAGTTTTGCAACAATTGGTTCGCCCATATATTTGCCGATGGCAAGGGTTGTTTTTTCAATAACGGTTTCAAATTTCTCGGCTTCATAATCGTAATATATGGTTGCATACTCCGTTTCTGCCGCATTTTTATCCGCTTCCTCAAGGGCTTGGTTCGGATTTAAAACGATCTTGGCGTATTTTGACGTGGCATAATTTGTGACAATGTCGCTTTTTAAGGCAATTGCTTTTTCGTTGCCTTGGCTTTCATAAATTTTATACAAATGATATTTGGCAGGGATCAACAAGGTCAAATCTGGGTTAAAATCTATTAATTTTTCAAATTTTTCTTTTGCCAAATCCAATTCCTTAAACTGCTCTTTATAAATAATTCCCAATTTAAAATATGCGGTGTTGCGTTCATTTACAATACTGTCTATGGCAACTTTATCTGTAGGGATTTGATTTAGATAATAAGATAGTTCCAGTTTTTCCTGTTCCCCTGTTTGCACTATATTTTGGTCAAGATTCTGAATGTTTGTGATATTTAATTGTGATTTGTCGCCCAAACGCCAATTGTCTGACAAAGGGCGATTTCCCCAAGTTTTTCTAAATTCGATTTCTCCAAAACCAACCGCCTGAATGTTGTAAAAATACCATTTTCCAGAATTTTCGCCAACATCCGCTTTCCCGAAATTGGGATTAAATGAACCTTTTTGAACAGTTGTTTTACTTATTTGTTTTTCTTGGTTGGCTTTTAATTTTTTAATATGTGCGTTAAAAAAATCGTTTTGTTCTTCTTTGCTCATGGCAACAACCTTTAAAATGCTATCATTTACAGTTGAGCTTTTTTCATATAAAATAACCTCATTTAAATTATTACGATTTCGCACCAAACGACGCACGCGTTTTGTGTTTTCACTATTGGTGATATTCAAAATGCTGTCGTAATAAGCTCCGGCAACCATAAATTGCGCCTTGTCGAAATATAAATTACCGAGTGCTTCATAAGAAAGTTCCTTTTGAAGCTTATTTTTTGATTTTGATCGCAAGGATTTATTATAATAGCCAATGGCATTATCTGTATTTCTTTCCTGTTCAATTATTCCAATTCGGTAATACAATTCATCTAAAAAAGGTCGGTTGTCCCGATCCTTTACCAACTTTTTAAGAACCATCAATGTTTCTTTAGTATCCATTTTGTTGGTTGAATTCTTGGCTTTTTCCAATTGCGCATGAATTTTATATTTATATGGCGCTTTTTTAAAATCTATTACTTTTTGAAAAGCAATGTTTGAAGAATCTTTCAATCCTTTTTCATTGTAAAGTTGCCCAAGTATGAATAAATTTCTGGCAGATTGTTCTTTATTATTGTGTGTTTTAACGGCTTTATTTAGGTGGTTAATCACATACTGCAAACTGTCTAGGCTTAAGTAAGCCATCGCAATTACGGTATGCGCATCTTCTTTTATCTTGCTTTTTAATGATTTATCTTTCAACAAAATCCTTAAACTTCTAATCGCCTGTTCTTCATTTTGCAGTCGAACCTGAGTTTTTGCCTGCCATATTTTAGTTTCGTTGATTAAATCTGCTTTTGGATAATTAAGAATCACGTAATTAAAAGCTTCCAATGCGGGTACAAATCTTTTGGAATAATATCGTGATTTTCCCAGCAATAAATAAGCATCATCAATTTGTTTGTTGCGTTCTTCACGGGCAATAAACATAGAGTGTTTTTGAACCGCTTTTACCGCTTTTTCTTCTGCTTTTTCAAATTCCTGCGGAGAACTGTCTGCGTCTGCTTGCATTCCGGGCATTGCCAATTCATCAACTTTTAAGGGTTCAATGGGCAAGCGCTCCCAATAATTGTCTTCATAATTTGCGTTTAATTGCTCCAATCCAATACGCAAAGCTTCATGACCATTATAAAGCACATTGTACTTTGTGGATACCGAGTGGTAATTTCTGTTTAAAAACGCATCTTTTTTAGTTGAGCAATTAACCACAAAAAGCGCCAATAAAAAGCCTACAATTATTTTAAAACTATTTTCCAAAAGAAATTGTTTTTTACTAACCCATTAACTTATTACTTTGTGTAATTATTGCAATAAGGATTGTAAAAATACAAAAATCTACCTATTTAATTTATGTTACACAGAAAAATACGCCTCCAGCTCCTGCAATGTTTCTGCAGAAGTTATTAAGTCTTTAACTATTTCCCCTTTATCCAGAACCACAATTCTGTTGCAAACATCGGTTACGTGGCCCAAATCATGACTTGAAATTAAGAGTGTTGCATTGGTTGTAACAGTTAAATCTTTCAATAATTTCTTCAGTCTTATTTGTGTTGTGGGATCCAAATTTGCAAAGGGTTCATCTAAAACAATCACTTCCGGACGCCCGATTAGTGCTGCAATAATACCCACTTTTTTCTGGTTTCCTTTTGATAAATCTCTTAAATATTTCCTTTTCTTCAGTATTTCATCATTAAAAATTTCTTCAAACTGGACTAAAAAAGCGTCTATATCGGCTTTGTTCATGCCGCGAAGTTCCCCAATAAAGTAAAAATATTCTTCAGGCGTTAAATAGCCAATTAAAAAACTTTCATCAATAAAAGAGGAGGTAAAAGGTTTCCATTCTTCACTTTTATTGACCTGGATTTCATGGTTTGTAACATTGCCAGTTGTTGGGTTGATAAGATCCAATACCAAATTGAAAAAGGTTGTTTTCCCCGCGCCATTGTTTCCCACCAATCCAAATGATTGGCCTTTTGAAATTTCCATCAATGCGATATTTAAAACCGTTGTATCGCCATATTTTTTTGAAAGCTCTGTTACTTTTATCATTTTTTGTTGTTTAATCGTTTACATATTAACTGCTTAAGTTAAATTCTAAAACAGTCGACTTTTTACCATATTTTGTTTAATCTTTGAATCCTTCAATATTTTAATTGTCCTGTTCAAAAGCACTGATCATTTTGTATTTTGAATTTAGATACTTTGTAACAATAAAATTCATGAGTTTTTGATGAAATACGACTCCGATTGCACCCAGAATAATTAAGAAAGCTACACCGGCTTCAAATCCAATTAACTTATAAGGTGCAAAAAACAGTCCGACCGGAACAAACAATAATGGAAAACCCACCAACCATTGAACGGCGCCTGTTCCCTGATAATTAAAAGCAGCGCGCTGGGTTAAGTCTATTTTCTTTCTGTTAAAAGAACCCGCCAAAAGAATAATGTAGGTGTTTACGCCCACATTGTAAATCATTGCGGCAAAATGCACCAACAAAATTTTCCATCCAAAATAAACATAAGGAATACTGAGAACAAACATAATAATAGAGCTCATTACCATTAATGAATATTTGGAATTTAGGTATTCTTTGTACCTAATATTTTGGCTCATCAACAATTTATAATAACCGCTATCCCAAGCTGGAATAAACTGACCGAAGTTGATAATAAATATTCCAGTAACAAAAATTCCAACAAAAACATAGAGCCATTCTAAACCCTGATATATAGGATTTGGGTAAAAAAACAAGCCGTAAGCCAAACCAATAATTAAAATAAAAATGGAAGACCGTGGTCGTTTGTTTCGCCATAATAATTTTAAATCCAATTGTAAAAAAGGGGCAATTGTTCCAAACCTGCGTGTCCAGGTCATATCGCTTGTTGAAGCGATTTTTGTTTTTGCTTTTAAAGAGCCGTCCACATACAATTTTTTCATTAAAAATGCGTAATTGAGATAATAAACGACACCTAAAATTGCCAGTGGAATTAATATTAAAATAGGATTTACATCGATGGCATTGATGCCATTTGCCAACAAGGTTGAAAAAGAAACAATTTCAAAATAATTTAAAGCGAATAAAGCGGAAGCAATAAGCACAATTGGCAAAAATGACAGTTCTGTCTCGGCCGACCTTGATTCAATAATAATATTTAAATAATTAATGGTTAATGTGAAAATAACCATCAAAATCATCCAAACCATTGCTGTTGTGGTTCCGTATTCTTCCAAAATTAGCATAATACCGAATGGAATAAAGGCAAACAACGGTAAAAAATTGAAGAAAGAAACAGCGGATTTTCCCAATACATAATGCAAAATATTTCCTCTTTTTATGGGTAAAACCAAAAGTGGTTTTATATTCATTACGGGTAACTTCTGCAGGAAAAATCGCATCAACAAATCGGCTAAAAACCAATAAAATAAAAATCCGTTGAGCAGTATAAGTGGATCAGAATCTGGAAATTGTTTTTCAAGAATAGGAAACAAACTTATGCCAAGCGCCAAAAATGTCAACATAAAATAGAGCGCCAAAAATGCCATTAAAATATTTAGACCGATGCTTTTTTGCCAATAAGAAGATCGAAAAAATTGTTTCCATTCAAAGTTTATAAATTGTTTGATCATTTGGTTTGGTTGTATTTCCTTTTGATAAAAAAGTATGATTCAGCATTATTTTGTTACTGGTAAATGTAATGTTTTTAAAAAAATATTATCTAAAGTTTAGCTATTTTTGTAATTTAATAATTGAACATGTCGAAATTTCACCCTCTCACCATAAAAGAACTCAAAATAGAAACTTCTGATGCAGTTTCTATTCTATTTGATATTCCAGCAGATTTAAAAGAAGTATTCAAATTTATTTCCGGACAATATATTAACATTAAAAAAAGCATTGCCGGCGAGGAATTGCGCAGGGCATATTCTATCTGTTCAGCACCAAACAGCGGCGAGTTGCGCATTGCCGTAAAAGCAGTTGACAACGGAGCTTTTTCTGTTTTTGCAACTACTATTTTAAAAGTAGGCGATGTATTGGAAGTCTCTAAGCCTGAAGGAAAGTTTGTTTTAGAAACAAAATCAGCAAACGTAATAAATTATCTAGGCATAGCTGCAGGAAGCGGAATTACACCAATTATGTCCATGATAAAAGCGGTAATAATGGAGGGATCAAACAACACTTTTACGCTTATTTATGGCAACAAAACAACAGCCGACACTATTTTTAAAAATGAAATCGCGCTTCTTCAAAAGATATACCCAACACAATTTAAAGTGCAATATGTTATTAGTAGAGAAAAAAATGAAGCGGCATTATTTGGAAGAATTGACAAAAGCAACCTCAATTTAATCCTGAAAAACAAGTTTAAAAACGCCACTTTTGACGCCGCCTATTTATGCGGTCCTGAAACAATGATCAAAACATCAAAAGAAACATTGATTGAAAATGGCTTGACCGAAAACAACATACATTTTGAATTGTTTACACCACCTATTGACCTTAAAAGTGAAATAATCAGCACATTTGAAGGAACTAGCGAAATAACCGTTTTGCTTGATGATGAAGAAACTACGTTTGAAATGGACTCAAAGTTAAACATTTTAACCGCGACATTAAAAAAAGGGTTGGATGCCCCTTATTCTTGCCAAGGCGGAATTTGCAGCAGCTGTTTGGCTAAGGTTACCGAAGGCAAAGCGGTGATGGATAAAAATTCCATTTTAAGTGATGCTGAAATCAAGGATGGTTTCATTTTAACCTGTCAGGCGCATCCAACAACGAAAAAAATCACCATTGATTATGACAATGTTTAATAAATTATAGTAATTTCACATTTTAGTATACAAAATTTATGACCTTTTTTGAACTTAAAGAAGCGATGCTTATTGGTTTTTTCCTTTCCTTTATGATTGGCCCCGTTTTTTTTACCTTAATTCAAACCAGTATTATTAAAGGCGCCCGTGCTGCTTTGTCATTTGATTTGGGCGTTGTTTTAAGCGATATTGTGTTTATTTTAATTGCTTACTATGGCAGTAAAAGCCTGTTGGAAGAAATTAAAGATGATGCCCGATTATTTTGGGTAGGCGGTATAATTTTGTTGGTTTATGGCCTTATCACTTATATAGATAAAAGTCAAAAAAGAGTTATACAGGATGAAACTTTAGTGCTTCCTGAAAAAACAAATTATAAAAAACTGTTTTTAAAAGGATTCCTACTCAATTTTATCAATGTTGGCGTGTTGGCATTTTGGCTGGGAATGATTGTCATAATCGGTTCTAATTTAGAAATGAATCCCACTAAAATATTCAACTACTTTGCCCTGATTATTGTTAGCTATTTAATTACAGATTTAGGAAAAATTTTTTTAGCCAAACAATTGATAAAAAAATTAACGCCAGCGGTAACTTTCAAAATAAAACGTGCTATGGGTATTATGCTCATGATTTTTGGATTTATTTTAATCTTAAAAGGATTTATTCCGAAAGAAAAACTTCAATTCAAAAACGGTATTGAAAAGACTTCAAAAATTAAATTATACTTAAGAACGGATTTCACGAATAGTTTTTGACAAAAATTATTTCCAGAAAACAACAAGCAAAAATTTTAAGAACATGTAGAAAAGTTCACCGAATAACGGGAGCTTTGCTTTTTATATTTTTATATTTCATCTCTATTTCTGGAATTGTTTTGGGATGGAAAAGCCATAGCAACTGATTTATTATTCCCAAATCTCATGAAGGAACTTCAACCTATTTAAAAGATTGGCTGCCATAGGATAGTTTGCGCCAAAAAGCCAATTTTATTTTACTTGATTTTATTTCAACCGATTTATCTTTAGAGTTTGACCACATTGATATCAGAAAAAATAAAGGAATGTTAAAATTTGTGTATAAAAATCATTATTGGGAAAATTAATTGGATGGCGCAACAGGAAATCTTTTAAACATTGGTAAAAGACATTCTGATTTATTTGAAAACATCCACGATGGTTCTATTTTCAATCATTACTTAGCAACTTCCAACAATCAAATTAAAGAAATTTACACAATTGTTATGGTTTCAGCCTTAAATCTTTTTACCACTACGGGATTTTGGCTTTGGTATGGGCCAAAAAGATTGAATCGTATTAAAAGTTAATTTCTGCGCTTTTTTTAGGGTGAAATTTCAAGTGATTTTACTGATTTAATGTCCTTTAAAAATACAATATGTTTTGTATCTTTGAGTGTAAATCCCATATATATTCTTAATTTATGCCCATATCCAAATTCAAAATAAAAGGACTTTCTCAAAAAGAAGTGCTGATTTCAAGAGAGAAATATGGCACAAATAAACTGGAATATAAAAAGGAAAATCCATTTTTAAACGCCCTAATAAGTCTGGTAAAAGAGCCAATGGTTATGTTGCTTTTGGTAACTTCTTCCATTTATTTTATAAGTGGAAATAGTGGAGATGGTATTTTTTTGGCTTGTGCCATTGTACTTATTTCGACAATTTCTTTATATCAGGATTCAAGGAGCCGAAATGCCTTGGAAAAATTAAAAACTTTTACACAACCAAATTGCAATGTGGTTAGAGATGGAAAACCTATTGAAATAAAAACCGAAGAATTGGTTGTGGGAGACTCCTTAATTGTTGAAGAGGGTGTTATGATTGCTGCCGACGGTAGCATTGTGCATTCCAATGATTTCTCGGTAAATGAATCTATTTTAACAGGCGAGTCTTTGGCCGTTTACAAAGATGCCAAAAATTCTGACCGATTCATTTATCAAGGCACAACAGTAACCAGCGGCTTGGCAATAGCAACTGTTACTAGCATAGGCAATGAAACCCAATTGGGAAAAATTGGTGGGAGTTTAGAAAAAATAAAAGAAGAGAAAACTCCGTTGGAACTACAAATTGGCAATTTTGTTAAAAAAATGGTAGGTATAGGAACCGTCATTTTTATCCTTGTTTGGGGCATAAATTATTTTCAATCTCACAATATAATTGCTAGTTTACTTATTGCTCTAACACTTGCCATGAGTATTTTGCCTGAAGAAATTCCTGTGGCTTTTACCACTTTCATGGCACTAGGATCTTGGAGGCTCATGAAATTGGGAATTGTGGTAAAACAAATGAAAACTGTGGAAACGTTGGGAAGCGCTACTGTAATTTGTATTGACAAAACAGGAACTATCACCGAAAACAGCATGAGTTTAACAAGACTTTTTGTCCCTTCATTACATAAAATTACCACCCTTGATAAAACCTTAACCAACGAAGAAAAAGAACTTATTAAACTGGCCATGTGGGCAAGCGAACCCATTCCTTTCGATGCTATGGAAACGGCCTTGCACAAAGCATATGCAAAAGAATTTTCAGGCGATGAAAGGTCCGATTATAAGATGATTTACGAATATCCATTAGAAGGAACGCCACCAATGATGACGCATATTTTTGAAAACGAATTTGGAAAAAGAATTATTGCCGCAAAAGGAGCTCTGGAAGCCCTCATGAATGTTTGTGGACTTACGATAACCGAAAAACAAGAAATTGAAACTGCTTTTAAAACCTTGGCAACTGACGGTTATCGCCTGCTAGGAGTTGGAGAAGCCACTTTTAACGGAAGTGATTTCCCAAAAACACAGCAGGAATTTAAATTCAATTTTAAGGGTTTGGTTGCCTTTCACGATCCACCAAAGAAAAATATCCAAACTGTTTTTGAAAATTTTTACGCTGCAGGAATTTCAGTTAAAATTATTACAGGTGACAATGCAGAAACCACAGCTGCTATTGCCAAACAAGTCGGATTTAAAGGCTACGAAAAAAACATTTCAGGAGAAGAACTCATGAAATTATCAGCATCTGAATTGCAAAAAACAGTACTAAATACAAACGTGTTTACCAGAATGTTCCCCGAAGCCAAATTAAAAATCATCAATGCCTTAAAAGCTGAAAGCCAAATTGTGGCCATGACAGGCGATGGCGTAAATGACGGTTTGGCATTAAAAGCAGCACATATCGGCGTTGCCATGGGAAAAAGAGGAACCGAAATTGCGAAACAGGCCGCTTCATTAATCTTGTTAGAAGATGATTTAGCCAAAATGGTAGATGCTGTTGCCATGGGCAGAAAAATTTATTCAAATCTTAAAAAAGCCATTCAGTATATTATTTCCATTCATATTCCCATTGTTTTAACCGTGTTTATTCCGTTGGCTTTGGGTTGGGCTTTTCCAGTTATTTTTTCGCCTGTTCATATTATATTTTTGGAATTAATTATGGGACCAACCTGTTCCATCATTTATGAAAATGAACCTATGGAAAAAAATGCGATGCAAAAGAAACCACGACCATTGGCGCTAACTTTTTTCAACGGGAAAGAATTGGTTACAAGCATTGTTCAGGGCTTGGCAATAACTGTTGGCGCATTGTTTATATATCAATATTCGCTTAATCAGGGATATAATGAAATGATTACCAGAACTATGGTTTTTACTGTTTTAATTGCCGCTAATATATTTTTAACCCTGGTGAATCGCTCTTTTTACTACTCCATTTTTTCGGTGATGAAATATAAAAACAACTTGGTTTTAATCATTATAAGCATTACTGTTTTTTTTACTGGGCTTCTTATTTATGTTGCGCCCTTGGCAAAATTTTTTCAATTTGAAAAATTAAATTTATCCCAATTAATTTATAGTGTTGCAACAGGATTTTTATCTGTTATTTGGTATGAGTCCATAAAATGGGTAAAACGAAAAAGATCGTACTAAATCTCCCAATTTGAATTCTTTAAGTAATAGGTTGTTATAATTTTGTATATTTGAATACCTGAATTGTTTAAAAATTGCGAATAACAAACGATTTTATTTTTTACGAACAAAAATAACAAACAACCATCCTGAAAACAGGAAGAATACAAGATTGTATTTTAATAAATATTGAAAATTAAAAAATTGGAAAAAGACATGAAATTTACTACCGTGCATTTAGAAAACAATAAAATTGAATTATTCAATTCCGTGTTAGGAAAAGAAACAATAAAAGTTAACGATGAAATTGTTTCGGAAAAACGTTCAATTTTTGGGACGGTACATTCTTTTAAAATAACGGAAAACGGAAAAGATGTAACCTGCAAATTAGCAACAGGTTTTGGTTTTAATGGTGTTGTGATTGACCTTTATAAGGAAGGTAAACCAATTATTGAATCGCCTAAAAGTGGTTTGATGGGAATTATAATCTATCTTCTTGTTGCCACAGTTGTTATTGTCTCTTTAAGTAAGATATTAAGTTAGGTATGAACTTTCTTCTATAATATTTAACTTATTTTCAATTCAAAAAGCCATACTTTTGTAATTAAGGTGTTCCATAAAATAATAGGTAATTGATAAAATCTCTTAAAATAAATAAAATGGAAAAAAGCGGGTGGATTCAAACCATAGTTATTGCTTGTTCAATAGTGGTTGCGGGTTATTTTATAGGCAATACCTATAAAAATGGAAAGGCATTTGAACGTTCCGTTCAGGTAAAAGGTTTGTCGGAAAAACAAGTAAATGCAGATTTGGCAATATGGCCAATAAGCATCACCATTGCGGGAAATGACTTAAATTTATTAAAAAACGATCTGGAAAAACAAAATAAAGAAATTAAAAACTTTTTTTTGAAGGAAGGATTTACAGAAAACGAATTGAATAGCGGCACTACCAATATTAACGATTCAAAAGCTGAATTATATGGAGGCAACAACCAAAATCGCGAATTCAGGTACATTGCAAGTTCTGATTTTACTGTGAGAACTGGTGATATTCCAAAACTTCAAAAAGCGCTCACAAATTCATTGGAACTTATTTCAAAAGGCATTTTAATAAGTTCAAAAAACACTTGGCAACCCATTCAGTATAGTTTTTCTGGATTGAACAAACTAAAACCTGAAATGATTGAGGAGGCAACAAAAAATGCCAGAGAAGTTGCCGAAAAATTTGCGCGCGATTCCAATTCCAAAGTCACTAAAATTAAAAGCGCCCAGCAAGGGCTTTTTTCTATCAATGATTTGGATCAAAACACATCCGACATTAAAATTGTAAGAGTTGTTTCCACCATTGACTACCAACTCGAAGATTAAGAATATATGAAGGGATTTTTTAAGAGACTGTTTAAATGGATTTTTAAAGCATTTATTTTTTTTGTGGCACTCTCGGTTTTTTCGGTGATTGTTTTGCGCTGGATTCCAATTCCATTCACACCTTTGATGCTAATTCGCAATATGGAGCAATGGCGTAAAGGTGAGAAAGCGCCATTTGAGCACGATTGGGTTTCTATGAAAAATATTTCTCCAAATTTAGGAAAAGCCGTTATTGTGAGTGAAGACCAAAAATTTATGGAACATTTTGGTTTTGATGTTGAAGCCATTGAAAAAGCTTACGAAAAGAATAAAAAGGGAAAAAGAGTTAAAGGTGCGAGCACCATAACGCAACAAACTGCAAAAAATGTATTTCTATGGCCACAACGAACTTATATCCGCAAAGGTTTTGAGGTTTATTTCACTTTTTTAATTGAAGTTTTTTGGAGCAAAGAACGAATTTTAGAAGTGTATTTAAATAGCATAGAAATGGGTAATGGCGTTTATGGTGCCGAAGCCGCAGCGCAACATTGGTTTAGAAAGCCAGCCTCAAAACTTTCTAGTTATGAAGCGGCCTCCATAGCGGCCATATTGCCAAATCCAAGAAAATATAGGGCAACCCGGTCTTCAGGGTATATTGAAAATAGAAAGAACTGGATTTTACGGCAAATGAATTATTATGGTCCGCTGAATTTTGATTAACCCTACATTAAATTATAAAAAGAAGCCGTCTCACAACTAGAGACGGTTTTTTTTGTACATTTATTTGGAAGTTTTATTAGTTTTTTGTATC
>DAIDMK010000061.1 GCA_027449025.1 Lutibacter sp.
ACTAAAGATACAAAAAACTAATAAAACTTCCAAATAAATGTACAAAAAAAACCGTCTCTAGTTGTGAGACGGCTTCATTTTTTTATGCTTGCCGTATAATTCATTATTACAAATAAGTGTCAGAAAAATTACTTGCTACAATCACAAATTAAATTATCAGAATAGTTTTTTTCTACTAATTGAATGGTTTTTGAATAGGGATAACCACCTCCAAAACCGAGATTCTCAATACCTATTGAATAGAAACAATTAAATGAAATAGTGCTGTTCACCTTTAAATCGTTAGGGTTACAGTATTCATTAATTGTAGAATTACATTTAGTTTGTGTTAAGTCACTAATAACTTCATTAAGAATATAATCAACATCAACATTATAGGTTTTTGCCAATTCAGTATCTAAAAAATCCACATATCTGCCACTTGGTTGTCCTTTTCTAATAATAGAATCTTTTAGAATTGTAAATTCATCTAAAAAAAATGATTTTAAAACTGCTATTTTTAAAAAATTTTCATCTTCTTCAAAATCTAAATTATTATACAAATCTGTGAACAATCTTGTTTTTAAATCAAAATATTCAGGAATTAATGGTTGTCTCCGCTTATCTATCCAAACCTCGTGTGTTAAATACTCAAACCCTAACAGAACCCTTCCTTTATTTTCAGCATATTTAGAAGTTACTAAGGTAATATCAGCCGATTTAGCCAATAAATATACCCCTGAATTTTTGCTTCCCGGCAAAGGTATTTTATAAGATTGCGCCAATTTCCACTTACCTTCAAACGCACTGCTTGGGCAATAGTCTTGCACTTCGTTCTCATTTAAAAAACCCAAATATGTTGACTTGTTTTCAATTTTATTAAAAAATGAACTTAAAGGATGCTTGTCATTAGCATTAATTGATTTTAAAATAAAAGAGTCTTTTGCGAAATAATAACCTACGGCTAACCCAGAAAATAAACAAGCAAAAACTAAACTTATATATACTATTTTTTTGCTCTTATAGGCACTAACCTCTTCTATACCTTTATTTTTATTTTTGGTCAATTCCTTTTTTAATTGTTTGCAATCTTTTAAAACACGCTGATGTTCTTTTAATTGCTCAATATTTCTAATAGATCTTATATACATTCCCTCAGTTGCAGAACCAGAAATAAGTTTGCTAAACTGGCTAGAACTAATGCATAGATCAGAAGATATTTTACCAAAAGATGATGTGCCAAATTTTGATACAATTGGGTGAAAATCACCGTATAACGTCGTTAACTTTTCTTTAAAAATATCTTTGAGATTCCCCTCCATTTATTGCGTTGTTAATCTTTGTAAACTTTAAACTAACATAGTGTAAAAGCATGTAAAGCTAAACAAAAAACTATAAAATGGTGTAAACACCCTATAATTCCATAAAAATAAAATTTAGTTTAGCACAAATTATCACGATTGTTTATGTTAAATAATTGAACAATTTATACGAAAATTAACCAAAACTAAAATAATTATTCATGAAAACAACAAAAACGCTATTTATCCTTATTTTAATTTCGAGCTTTAGCTATTCACAAAGCAACAAACTCAAATTAAATTTAGATGAGTCGGGAAAAACATATGTAAAAGCCTTAGTAAGAATGCAATTATGGGCAAGATACTTTGACACCAACCCCGGAACTACTATCAACGGTGAAAGCGCAGATAATGTGTTTGACTTATCTGTAAGAAGATTAAGAATGGGTGTTTCGGCTCAGCTAACCCCTAAATTATATGTTTATTCCTTATTTGGAGGAAATAACATCAACGCTACAACTGAAAAAGATTTTCAATTTGAAGTTCTTGATTTATTTGCCGAATACGAATTTGCAAAAGAATTTTCTTTAGGAATGGGAGAATCTGGATGGGAAGGATTAAGCAGATGGAATGTGCGTAGCAGCGCATCATTAATGGCTATAGATGCCCCATTGTTTTCATTATTAACCGTTAATAAAAACGATGATAATGGAAGAGGGTTAGGTATCTGGTCAAAAGGTCAAATTGGCAAATTCGATTATATTATTTCTCTAAAAGACCCTGTACAATATGGTGTTGCTGCCACAGAAGGAAAAATAGATTTTGCAAAAAACAAACCCAGAAAAAGAATATCAGGCTATGTTAAATACGAATTTTTGGATAACGAAAGTAACAAGTCTCCATATAGTGGTGGAACAGGTACTTATGTTGGTACAAAAAATATTTTAAACTTAGGTATGGGTTTTATGAATCAACCTAAAATGACTTCACAACTCGTAAATGGCAAAGAAAAGTTTTACGATTTTAAAAATTGGGCTGTAGATTTATTTTACGATGCTCCTATCAATAAAGAAAAAGGAACTGCAATTACTTCTTATTTAGGATATTACAATACTGATTTTGGTCCAAATTATATAAGAAATGTGGGTTCAAATGATATTACATCTGGCGGGACCTCATTTAACGGAAGCGGCAATGATTTTCCAATGATGGGAACAGGGAACACGCTGTTTTTTCAATTAGGATATTTACTGCCTAAAGCTAAAAATAACAGCCAACTACAACCAAATATTGCTATCCAATATTCTGACTTTGAGGCCCTAGATGATAAAATGGTTGTTTATGACTTAGGTATAAATTGTTATTTCAAAGGACATAGTAACAAGCTGTCTTTAGGATATCAAAACAGACCCATCTACCAAAATAGCAACAACAAGCTAAAAGTTGATGAGCGAAAGGGAATGTTCGTTGTCCAATATCAAATTGAAATTAACTAAAAACCAACTTATATATGTCAACTTTAGAAATAAAAACACCAATTAATATGAAATTAATTATCCTAGGATTGTTAATTTTCATAGGAATGATTTCCTTTTTAGACCTTCAACCTGGAAAACCTGAAGTAACCTACACCGCCGCTATAGCAATATTAATGGCTTTTTGGTGGGTTAGTGAAGCATTGCCTATAGGGGTTACCTCATTTTTACCCGTAATCCTATTCCCTATGCTGGGTGTTTTAGATGGTAAAGACATTTCAAACGCTTATATAAATTATGTTATATTTTTATTTATAGGCGGATTTGTAATGGCATTGGCAATGGAAAAATGGGACCTTCATAGAAGGATTGCATTAAAGGTATTGTCAATTGTTGGTGGAAGTCCTTTTATGATTTTGTTAGGATTTATGTTTTCATCAGCATTTTTATCCATGTGGATGTCTAATACCGCAACAGCAATGATGATGTTACCAATAGCATTTTCTGTCACTACAGCTTTAGAAGAAGTCCACGGAGAAGGAAAAATAAGTTCTTTTGCATCAGGATTGTTGTTGGCCATTGCACATTCATGCTCAATTGGTGGAATTGCTACTTTGGTAGGAACTCCTCCCAATTTATCATTTTTAAGAATCTTCACAATTATTTTTCCTGGAGCCCCAGAAATATCTTTTGGACAATGGCTAACTTTCGCTTTACCAATTACAGTAATCATTTTTATTTTTACGCTACTTTTCTTATACTTTATTTATAGGCCTAAAGAAAATATCGAGAAATTAGACAAATCATTTTTTAAGGATAAATATAAAGCCTTAGGAAAAGTAACCCTTGAACAAAAAAGAGTTTTTATTTTATTTATCATTTTAGCTTTATTATGGGTGTTCAGATCGGATCTTAATCTTGGCTCAACAACAATACCTGGCTGGAGTTCTTTATTTAAAAATCCTAAATTCATTAATGATGGTACTGTAGCAATCTTTGTTGCTGTATTGTTATTTATTATTCCTTCCTCTAAAAAAAATGAAGCCTTAGTTGGATGGAAAATAATGCTAAAATTACCTTGGCATATTGTATTTTTATTTGGTGGTGGTTTTGCGCTAGCTAAAGGATTTATAGATTCTGGATTGTCAAATTACATAGGTGGATTACTGGCTGGAGCTGGAAATTTCTCTCCAGCAGTACTGGTTACTTCTTTAACCGGAATGATGTCCATACTAACAGAGTTTACATCAAACACAGCTACAACAGAAATGATGTTACCAATAATTTCAGGATTAGCAACTGAAATTAGAATAAACCCATTATTAATTATGATCCCAATTACATTAGCCGCTTCAATGGCTTTTATGTTTCCTATTGCCACGCCACCAAACGCCATCGTATTTGCCACCGGAAAATTAAAAATGATTCATATGATAAAAACAGGTTTTTTTATTAACGTTTTCGCCGTAATAATAATTGCAATAATGACGATGACTTGGGGTACATTCATTTTTGATATTGATCCAACTGTTTTCCCTGATTGGGCAGTTCAATCTGTTGCACTTGAAAAACCATAAATACAAAAAAGGTTTTACTAATTATTTGGTTAATTTAAAAACGTCCTGTAATTTTTACTGGGCGTTTTTTTGTACCATAGACCTAAAAATTAAATACTGAGCTATTATATAAGTCACCATAACACCAACTTCAAATAAATGAGCTGGATTGTAAAATTTATTGATCGCTAAAAGTGAGTCTGAAATCATAAAAATAATAGCTCCGGATAGCATTAATAAAGATTTTTTAGATTTCGTATTCAAAAAGTCGATTAGAGAAACTGTACCAAATGTTGCTATCGCTAATCCATAAATTATTACAGGCCATAGCATTTCATGAAGTGACTCTTTTAAGGTGAAAATCAATAAACTAAATACCATTAAGAATGGTATTGCTGAATAAATTACTTTTAAAAAATTGAATTCTTTAATTCTACCAACCACAATTTTTACAAATAAAACATGAGCAATTAAAAATGAGACCAATCCAGCAATAAAAAACAACTCTCTGGAAAACATCAAAAAAACATCTCCAAAAAAACAAAGCTCCAAAGCCATTACATACCACTTTAGTCTTTTTGGCAAAGAAAATACATATAAAAACAAGAGTGATAATATAATGAATGGTTTAAATATAAAGACAAGTATTGGTATTGAAAAGATAATTCCAATAATATCTACAATTGATGCCAGCACAAATAAAAAGAAGCTAATTTTAATTTTATTCATTATAAATTAATTAATTCCAAACCGGCAAGATACAATTTTTGCTTAATTTATTTAATAATGGATTAATTCCATCAACCAAGCTTTGTTTCATTACTTTTGAATCATCTTTATGGCATTGTAAACAAGCACCAACCAGCAATAACTGTTGTTGTTCTGTAACGGTAAAAGGCCTAAAATCCAATCGTGTGGAATTTATTACACCTTTTTTAGGCGCTGTTAAAAAAGGAATCCATGCATCTTCAGGCAAGTTATCATTTGGGTTCAATTCATATTCCGGAGAAAAGTTCCACTTCCCCTCTCCGTTTTTTATTTTATAAACCAATTTTCCATTTCCATATCCCAATGTTGCTGAATTTGCATGACAGGATTTGCAATCGCGCACGCTTTTAGTTGTTGTGTGAGGAGAATTTGCAGCGTACAATCTGAAAAAAGAAACGTCCTTTCCTATTTCTTTTCCGGCAAAGCTTCCTTTATCTATGGTTAAAACCATTCCCGGAATGGCAGGTTCAATTAGTCTTTTATTTTTAGATTCCCTAACGCCCATTGCAGGTTGGGACGATGAAAATTCAGCAACATGCTCTTTCCACTGCCCTTTTCCATATTTTTTATCCAATAAATCGAAGGCTCTTGGCTCATCTTTGTCAAATTCATTATGGCAACCAATGCAACGTGATGTCCATGAAGAATGACAAGTGGCACAACTCACATTTTTATGTGCATTGTCTCGGGAACAAATTTTAGACTGCTGTTTTAATTCGTGAATTTTACCATCTTTTTTACCAATTAAAAAAGCCTTTCCTAAAGAATCAACATAGGTATTAACCAATGGATGCTTACCATTTTCAACAGTAATAATTGGTTTGTCAGTATGTTTATAATCCCGATGCAAGAAAACCAATAAGCTCTCTGCATCTAATTTACTGTAAGCAGTGGTATTTGGCTTGTCCTTAAAGTGACAATCGGAACACTGCAATTTCACGGCTTGTTCTGCGTGTGTATATTTTTTTCCGTCGCCCATTACTTCATGGGAGGAATGACAATCCACACACAATAAACCTTTATTATGATGTAAATCTTCTCCTATATATTTATATACACGTTTGTCTTCAAAAACTTTAAAGCCCTCTTTATTATTCACATCTTTTTCATCTAACAAAGTTTCCTGCCAACCTTCATAATTGGTTGAAATTCTGCTAGATCGGCTGTGGCAGCCAAAACAATGTTCATTTTTCACAAAAATATTTACGGCAGGATGAAATTTTGGTAAATCATTTTTGTTTGATGTCAAATACTTCTGTAAATCATTTTTTGCTTCTTCAGAATAATTTAAATGACAGGCATTACAACCTCCTCCCCTGCTTAATTGCGTAGTTTCTCCAAACTCCTTTTTTTCTGCGCCTAAATGGCAATTGGCACAAAGATCCCTAATATGTTTATCGGCTGCTGTGTTCTTAACATCTTTCATATGATAATGATAATCAGGCGAATCTGCCTCTCCAAAGATATATTTATCTACGGCTATCAAACCACTGTTAGTGGTCATCAATGAGTTTTCGATTTTAGCCAATTCATTTGGATGGCACTTTCCACAAGTTACCTTTGCATCAACCAAATTTCCAGGAATTAAAACCATTCCTTTATGAGAATCTTCTTTATCTAATGTATTGGGATCCCCCAAATGACAACTAATACAGCCTATAAGTTCCGGATTGTGATAATCAGAATATCCTTTAGTACCTGCATGACAATTTAAGCAAGATTCTTCACCAATATTTTCAATTTTGATATACTCACCATCCTCAACAAAACTTTTCCGAAAATAATTTTTATTATTTAAAATGATTATAAGGATAATCAGTACAATTATTAAGGTAAAACCGGCAATTTTTATATATTTTATTTTCATTTCTATTGTTATGAAACAAATTTACAATAAATTAATTTTACCAAAATACAAGCTCCTAAAATGTTCATAAAATACAATCCATTTTAAAAGAGAATATTAGCTCAACAGTGCAACTAATGTCACATATACGATATTGAATTTCAAAATGTTAATGTAACATTTGTTACTACCTTTAATCCTTTTTAATGATATTTATCACGCAATAAACTTGTATCTGTAAATATCTTTACACTCGAAATAAATTATAATACTTATGACTACTTCAAGAAGAAAATTTATAAAAATTTCTGCGATAGGATTAGGAGGTGTTGCCGCTACAACCAGTGCTTTAAGTATGTTTGGAGCCAATTCATATTTAGATGATTTAGTAAAACAAAACGTTTCTAAAAAATTTAAAAGAACAGCTACCTATTGCGAAGTTTGCTTTTGGAAATGTGCCGGTTGGGCGCATACGGATGAAGATGGAGAAATTAAAAAAATTATTGGTAACGATGATGATCCACATTGCAACGGTCGTTTATGTCCAAGAGGCACGGGTGGTGTAGGGATGTATAATGATGAAGACAGACTTAAAACTCCATTAATCAGAACTACGGTAAATGGTGAAGAAACTTTCAGAAAAGCCAGTTGGGAAGAAGCTCTTGATTTAATTGCCTCAAAATTTAAAGGTTTTAAAGATACATATGGAGCTGAATCTGTTGCCCTTTTTAAACATGGGTCACCAGGAAGTCATTTAGAACATTTGTTCAAAGCATTTGGTTCAGACACTATTGCCGAACCTGCTTATGCACAATGCAGGGGTCCAAGAGAAACCGGATTCGGTTTAACTTTCGGTTCCTGGATTGGTTCCCCTGAACCAACAGATATAAGAGATACCAAATGTCTTGTGCTAATTGGCTCACATATTGGTGAAAACATGCACAATTCTCAAGTACAAGAAATGTCTGACGCTATTGATAATGGCGCTACAATTATTACTGTAGATCCAAGACTTTCAACAGCTGCAAGCAAATCAGAACATTGGTTGGCTATTAAACCTGCTACTGATATTGCATTATTGCTTTCTTGGATGAATGTAATAATTGAAGAAGGGTTGTATAATAAAAAATATGTTGAGAAATACGGATTGGGATTTGACCAATTAGAAGCTCACGTTAAACAGTTTACCCCAGAATGGGCATATGGCATTACAACGATAGAACCAAAAGAAATAAGAAAAACAGCGCGTATTATGGCTGCTGCAGCTCCTTCGGTGATTATTCACCCAGGTCGACATGTTACTTGGTATGGTGATGACTCTCAAAGAGGAAGAGCTATTGCCATGCTTAATGGCTTGTTAGGTTCTTGGGGAAACAGAGGCGGCTTTTACTTTAAAGAAAGTCTTAAAGTGCCAGAATTCCCTCATCCAGAATATCCTGAACCAAAATGGGGATGGAAAGAAATTGGCAAAAAATACCCTTATGCAGAAATGGGCATTACTACTGAATTAGTTCAGGCTACAATTCCAAGTGAAAACAATGAATATCCTATTAAAGCCTGGTTGGTTGCTGGTACTAATTTAGTGAATACTTTGCCTCAGCGTGAAAAGACTCTTGAAGCTATTGAAGCTGTAGAATTTATGGTAGTTATAGACACAATGCCTATGGAAATCACAGGTTATGCTGATGTTGTTCTTCCAGAATGCACCTATCTGGAGCGCTACGATGATATCCGCTCTATGACTAATAGAATACCTTCTATTGCTGTTAGAGTTCCTGTTGTTGAACCAAAATACGATTCAAAACCAGCATGGTGGATAAGCAAAGAAATTGGAGAGCGATTAGGTTTACATGACTATTTCAATTACAACGATTTTGAAGAAGTGATTGATTGGCAATTACATGAGTTAGGAACTTCATTAGAAGAAATGAAAAAAATTGGTGTTAAAACATTTGATAGAAAATCCGGACCACTTTTTTTAGAAGAAGGACAAGATCATTATTTCTACACCCCTAGCGGAAAAATAGAATTTTACTCTCAGCAATTAGCTGATAAAGGGTTTGACCCTATGCCTGTATATACTGCTCACCCAGAACCTCCACAAGGGTTTTACAGGCTAAATTATGGTAGATCCCCTATGCATACTTTTAGCAGAACCATTAACAATCCAAATTTAAACGCCTTAAAAAGTGAGAATACACTTTGGGTGAATCCTAAAGTCGCACGAATGATGAGTTTAAAAACCAATCAAGAAGTTTGGCTAAAAAATCAGGATGATATCATTTCAACTTTCTCTATAAAAGTGAGAGTTACAGAAAGGGTACGATGGGATTCAATCTATATGTATCACGGTTTTGGACATAACAATAAAGAATTAACAAGAGCCTTTGGTAAAGGTATTAGTGATACAGAACTAATTTCGAAAATAGCTATGGATCCACTAATGGGAGGAACTGGGCTTCGAGGAAATTTTGTTGCAATATTAACTGAAAACCCACATAAAAATACTGAGATATGAGATATGCAATGATAATTGACACCTTAAAGTGTGTTGGATGTAGTGATTGCGTTGTTGCTTGTCAAACTGAGAACGACGTACCCATTGGGTATTGCCGAGATTGGATTACCGAAACTGTAAATGGCGCTTATCCAAACTTGGAATTAGAATTAAAATCTGAAAGATGCAACCATTGTGATAACGCACCTTGCGTACGTTGTTGTCCAACTGGTGCTAGTCATATAGTTGACGGAGGAATTGTAATGGTAACACATGATGAATGTATTGGATGTGGTGCTTGTATAGAATCTTGTCCTTATGATGCTCGTTACCAACATCCGGATGGTTATGTAGATAAATGCACTTTCTGCCATCATAGATTGGAAAAAGGACAACTTCCTGCTTGTGTATCAGTTTGTCCTACCAAATGTATGTATTTTGGAGATTTAGACAATCCAAATAGTGAAGTTTCTCAATTACTAAAAAATAGAAAACACAAAACATTGGCTCCTGAAGCAGGAACTGATCCGCATGTTTTTTACTTAATTTAAAATTATAATTATGCAAGAAGAATTATTTACAAGCGGAAGAAACATTCCACATATAGATCCTTTTTTACAAATATGGCACTGGCCAATATCACTATACTTATTTTTAGGTGGACTTGCCGCAGGAATCCTATTTTTTGCAGCCTTATTTTATGTGCTGGGAAAAGAAAAAGAATATCCGGCAGCTGTTAAATTTGCCTCAATCATACCACCTATTGCCTTATCAACTGGATTACTGGCATTGGTTTATGATTTAACACACAAACTCTATACTTGGCAGTTATACACAACTTTTAGAATTGAATCGCCTATGTCTTGGGGAGCCTGGGTTTTACTAATTGTAACACCGCTTTCATTTTTGTGGTTATTTAGTTTTTATGCTGAAATATACCCAAAAACTGAAGAAAAGCTGCAATTATTGAAAAAATTCAAATTTTTGGCAACGTTTGAACAATTCTTAAAAACAAATAGGTTATACATTGCCTATGCTTTAATTCCTTTAACCTTGGTTTTGGGTGTTTATACAGGTATTTTACTTTCTGCATTTAATGCCAGACCTCTATGGAACAATGCTATTTTAGGCCCTTTATTTTTAACTTCCGGTCTTTCAACAGGTGCAGCTGCTATTATCTTAATGGCAAAAACCAAACAAGAAAAACATTTGTTTGGTAAAATAGATTTGGGACTAATTATTGTTGAATTGGCTTTAATCGTTCATATGATTATGGGTTATTATGCCGGCTCTCAAGTACAGCTTGAAGCCATGCAATTGTTGGTTGGTGGTGATTTTACACTTATGTTTTTTGGTTTTGTGGTACTCCTTGGACTAATAATCCCTGCATCACTTGAGCTCATTGAACTTATTGGCTTTAAAGTTCCAGTAATAGTTCCAGCTATGTTGGTTATTATAGGAGGATTAATATTTAGATTTGTAATGGTAGAAGCCGGCCAATTAACACGTTTCCTTTATTAAAAAAAGTAAATCATGAAAAACGACAAAAAACAAAAAAATAGACACGTTTATTGGAATCCTTATTTTGGAGGTTTTATATTCGGAATTTTAATTCTATTTACCTTTTATTTAACAGGTAGAGGTCTAGGTGCTAGTGGCGCCATGAAAAGTAGTGTTGTTTCTATAGTTGAAACTGTGGCACCAACACACGCCCAAAATAATGCTTATTACAGTAAATTTATAGAAAAAGATAAATCACCTTTAGATACCTGGCTGGTATTTGAAGCATTAGGCGTATTAATTGGTGGATTTATATCTGGTGGTTTAAGCGGAAGAATTGGGTGGAGAATTCAACATTCACCAAAAATCACTAGTAAACGCCGACTTGCCTTTGCTCTAGGAGGTGGTGTGTTATTCGGATTAGGAGCACAAATTGCACGTGGCTGCACTAGTGGCGCTGCATTAAGCGGAATGGCCGTACTATCAACTGGTGGATTTATCACGATGTTGGCTATTTTTGGCTCAGCATACGCATTCGCTTACTTTTTTAGAAAAAACTGGATTTAATTAATAAAAAAATAAAAAAATTATGGGACCTTTAATTCCTAACGGCGTAATTCCAATTGAATGGGATAGTATCATCGCCATATTAATCGGTATTGTTTTCGGATTTGTATTGGAAGCCTCCGGGTTTTCATCATCAAGAAAACTCGCCGGCGTTTTTTACGGCTATGATTTTGCCGTTCTAAAAGTATTTTTTACAGCTGCAGTAGTCTCTTTAATTGGGCTTTATTATATGGATTATCTTGGCTACTTAGATATTACTCAATTATATGTTCACCCACTTTATCTTTGGGGTGCTATAATCGGTGGAATTATCATGGGTGCAGGTTTTGTTGCCGGAGGCTTCTGCCCTGGAACAAGCTTATGCGCAGTGGCAATCGGTAAAATAGACGCCTTCGTTTATGTGGGCGGAATTATGGTTGGAGTTTTCATCTTTTCTGAATTATTCCCAATTTTAGAACCAATTTACGACGGGTATTTTTATGGTAATATAACCTTACAAGATTCACTAGGCATTAATCCATATTGGGCTGTATTCATATTTTCCATTATTGCAATTGTAGCATTTGTAATATCTGATATAGTACGTAAAAAACAAAAAAAAATATTTTACTAATTATATAACAATACCATGGTTAAAAAAAAGATAGCAAAAGTTTTAGCTTTCAGATATAAATTATTGGCAGCAATATTAATTTTACTTGCCGGGGGATTGGTTTTATTGCCAAAATATCAGAAACATGAAGGTATAAAGCCTGAAGAATTATTAAGCAATGTAATTAGCCCTGAAAGATATATCACAACAGATCAAGTGGCTCATAAATTAATTAATAGAGATCCCTCATTTATATTAATTGACGTCAGGGATGAAAAAAGTTATGCGAATTATTCACTTCCAAATGCCATTAATATTCCGCTTAAAAAATTATTAGAAGAGGATTCAAGATCATATCTAAATCAAAATCAATTTGATGTGATACTTTTTTCAAATGATCATTTTTATGCAGATCAAGCCTGGATATTATGCAACCGGTTGGGATTTAAAAATATACGCGTTTTAAAAGGCGGTATAAACAATTGGTTTAAAACAATTATTAATCCGCTAAAACCTTCTGAAAATATGCCTGCCGAAGCTTTTGATTTGTATACAACAAGAAAAGCAGCAAGTATGTATTTTGGAGTAGTTTATCCTGAACAGGCTAATGTAGCTGGGTCTGAAACAAAAATAGAGGCTCCAAAAAGAGTAATCACAGTTCAGAAAAAGAAGAAAAAACCTGCTGAAGGCGGTTGTTAATTTTTTTAAAATTTTAAAATATACTTTATGAAAGAATTAGAAAAAACCAAACGTATATCAATAGCTGCAGTACTTTTTATACTGGTAGTGCTCATTGGGCTTCTAACTTATAAAAGACCAAAATATATGTATGCCATTAATACTAAAAGTGCACTAGAAAAATTAACAAGTGAAAATTATTTAATCACTTTAAACGACCTTAACAATCCCGATTATGTATTAATTGATGTGAGGAATCAATTCGAATTTGAAAAAGGTCATCTAAAAAATGCCATAAATATATACACGCCTGATATTTTAAGTGATGAAAACTCAGGTCTTTTCAATGAGTTAAAGGAAACCCATAAAACGGCTGTTTTGTATGGAAATAATCCACAAGAAGTGAATGCTCCTTTTCTTCTTTTATATCAATTAGGCTATGATAATATTAAATTGTTGGCCATTGATAACAGCTATCTGGAAAATAAACTTATCACAATAAATAGTAATATAGAAAAATCTGAAGCAGATATAACTACTTTTATTAATGAATCGCGTGAAAACGGTTCAATTAAGCCTATTGCTGAAGAAATAGTGAAACCACCAAAAAAGATAATTACCGTTAAAAAGAAAAAGAAAGCCCCTGAGGGCGGATGTTAGTATTAATCTTTCCAAAAAAAGCTGCCCAAAAGGCAGCTTTTTTTTTGAAACTATTTTAAAAAATATACTAAAAAAACGGTGAATTTCTGTCAATAAATAGGACACAAATAAATAAAAAACAGCACCAAAAAAACATAAAACACACCTTCATTTTGCTTCCTGAAAATTTTACTGCCAAAATATTTAAAAATAAAAAAAATATTCACCTAAAGCCTTTATTATCAATTATTTACAAATGTAACTTTTGCTACATACTTATGTAACAATTGTGTCTGTAAAGAACAGATTTATACTGTATTACGAATGACAAATGTCATACAAATATATTCCATCCACAATTAATTTTGGCGTATAAATTAACATTAACATTATTAATAAATTACACATCATTATGAATAAAATTACATCATACATTGTAGTACTTTTTATAACAACTGCTTTATTAAGTGGTTTTAAAAGTAACGCTCAAGATAGTTCAGAAACACCAAAATCAGAGTTTGGTTTATTAGTCCAATATTTAGAGGAAAATGGAAATTTTATAAATACCGATTCACCTGCTTTAGTGTTGGCCGAGGAAATTAAAGAAAACTTAACCAATAAAAAGTATTTGGTTATTGATACTCGAACTGCAAGCTGGTTTGCATACGGACATATTAAAAATTCTGTAAATGTTGCACCTACAGAGTTATTAAATTATTTCGAAAAAAAAATCACACCTTCAAATTTCGACAAAATAACAATTGTATGTTACTCTGGTCAAGCAGCCGCCTATTACACAAGTTTATTAAGACTTGCAGGTTACAACAATGCCTATAGTTTAAAATGGGGAATGAGTTCTTGGGCCGATGAGTTTGCGGAAAAAATATGGGTAAAAAATGCAACAAATCTTTATGCCAACAAATTACAGACAACGCCAAATGAAATGCCAGCAGTTGGACAGTTACCAATTCTTAAAACCGGAAAAACCGACGCAAAAGAAATCTTAAATATTCGTTTAAAAGGTGCTTTTGCTAAACCCTACAGCGAGTTTATTGTTAAACCAGATTCTGTATTTAAAAGTCCTTCCTCCTTTTACATTGTTAATTATGTAAATGAAGATAAATACAATGTTGGCCATATAGAAGGCGCTGTAAGATATGAACCTAAAGCTTCCCTAGCTTCAACAGCAAGCCTTTACACAATTCCTTCAGACAAAAAAGTCTTGGTGAATTGTTCTACCGGCCAATCTGCAGCTTATATAGTTGCTTATTTACACCTTTTAGGCTACGATGTTTCTAACTTAGCTTATGGCTCCAACAGCTTTATGAATGCAATATTGATTGAAAAAGAGTTGGATGGTTTTACAGCTAAAGAAATTAAAAATTTCCCAGTCGTAGAATAAAACAAATGCCAAAATGGCTCAATTATAAATAAAAACAAACAAATCATGAAAAAATTATCATTACTATTAATAGGATTATTATTTATTCCTACACTTTTCTTAACATCATGTGATAAAGGAGACGACGTACTAGTTGTACAAACTCCAGCACAAACATTGATGGTAGATTATATGTTAACTGCCAACT
>DAIDMK010000062.1 GCA_027449025.1 Lutibacter sp.
CTAAATATACAAAAAACTAATAAAACTTCCAAATAAATGTACAAAAAAAACCGTCTCTAGTTGTGAGACGGCTTCTTCTTTTTTATAAAAAACACATAATTTTTTTTTAAAATAAAATCAAAAAACTATCTTTGCACCTTGAAAATAAAGGCTAAGCCCAAAAGAGTAAATATCTAAAAAATAAATAGTTAAAGTAATGGCAAAAGTTACAGGTAGAGTTGCACAAATTATTGGACCAGTTATAGACGTTGAATTTGAAACTGAGGCAGAACTTCCAAGAATATATGATTCTTTGGAAATCACTCGAAAAGACGGTTCGTTGTTGGTGTTAGAAGTACAATCTCATATTGGTGAAGATACCGTTAGATCCATTTCGATGGATTCAACAGACGGTTTAAGCAGAGGAACTGAAGTTGTTGCCACAGGTAAAGCAATACAAATGCCTGTTGGAAAAGATATTTACGGACGTTTATTTAACGTAATTGGCGATGCTATTGACGGATTGGGAAATTTGCCTAAAGAGGGTGAAAATGGATTGCCAATTCACCGTCAGGCACCTAAATTTGAAGACTTATCTACTTCAACAGAAGTTTTATTTACAGGTATTAAAGTAATTGATTTAATTGAGCCTTATGCAAAAGGAGGTAAAATTGGATTATTTGGTGGTGCAGGTGTAGGTAAAACGGTATTGCTGATGGAGCTAATTAACAATATCGCAAAAGGTCACGGTGGTTTGTCAGTATTTGCAGGTGTTGGCGAAAGAACACGTGAAGGAAATGACCTTTTAAGAGAAATGCTAGAATCTGGCATTATAAAATACGGCGATGCTTTTATGCATTCTTTAGAAGAAGGTGGATGGGATTTGTCCAAAGTTGACAAAGCAGGATTACGAGAATCAAAAGCGACTTTTGTTTTTGGACAAATGAATGAACCACCAGGAGCGCGTGCCCGTGTTGCTTTATCTGGGTTAACCATTGCAGAATATTTTCGTGATGGTGCAGGTGCGGGTGAAGGACAAGGAAAAGACGTGTTGTTTTTCGTAGATAATATTTTCCGTTTTACACAAGCAGGTTCGGAAGTTTCCGCTTTGTTGGGACGTATGCCTTCAGCAGTAGGATATCAACCAACATTGGCTACAGAAATGGGTGCCATGCAAGAACGTATCACTTCAACTAAAAATGGATCAATTACATCTGTTCAGGCAGTTTATGTACCTGCGGATGATTTAACGGATCCAGCTCCAGCAACAACATTTGCGCATTTGGATGCCACAACGGTATTGTCGCGTAAAATTGCTGAATTGGGTATTTATCCTGCGGTGGATCCATTGGATTCCACTTCAAGAATTTTAACAGCAGACATTTTAGGACACGATCATTACAATTGTGCACAACGTGTAAAAGAATTATTGCAACGTTATAAAGAATTACAAGATATTATCGCCATTTTAGGGATGGAAGAACTATCTGAAGAAGATAAATTAGTAGTTTACAGAGCGAGAAGGGCACAACGTTTCTTGTCGCAACCATTCCATGTTGCTGAGCAATTTACAGGAATTCCTGGTGTTTTGGTTGATATTAAAGATACTATTAAAGGATTTAACATGATTATGGACGGTGAACTTGATAAATATCCTGAGGCTGCATTTAACCTAAGGGGATCAATTCAAGAAGCTATTGACGCAGGAGAAAAAATGTTAGCGGAAGCATAAAACAGTTTTAAGTTTTTAGTGTTAAGTTTTAATTGAAATCAATAAAAAACTAACAACTAACAACTAACAACTAACAACTTAAAAATATGATTTTAGAAATAGTAACACCAGAAGCCACCATATTACGAACAGAAGTAAATGTAGTGACACTTCCTGGAAGTGACGGCAAATTTCAGTTGTTAAATCATCACGCCCCAATAGTTTCCTTACTTATTGCAGGTGAGGTTAAATTTAAGGGTGAAAGCATCACAATTGATGAGCAATTTGATAATAAATTTACAAATTTAAAGGGTGAATATACCTTGCCAATTAAAAGCGGCACCGTTGAAATGAAAGAAAATTACGTGATTGTGCTTGCTGATTAAAATCAGAAAAAATAATAATTTTAAAAAAGTCCTCGTTCATTGAATGAGGACTTTTTTTAGTGCAAAAAAATGAATTATAGCTTTGATAACTGATATGTTTTAAAGAACGTTAGTTTAATCAACTACTCTATAAAGTTTTATAAATTACTCCTAGTATTTTTAATAAATTGGAAATCTATAAATACTACATATGCCTGGTGAAGATGAATTTTTAAAAGAGGAACTGTTGATTTTAATATTCCTTCAAAAAGTGTGACCAAGGTAAAATTAGACACCGTAAACCAACAAAGCCTGTCGGTTTACAGAGCTCCTCAAAAAAAGTCAAATGCCGATGTTGAGTTTAAGCCTGCTTTATTATTGTTGAAAACGGGAAAAATCTATTTTAACACCATCAGCAGAGATCGAAAATAATTAGATATATGCGCTGTGGATATTACAACAGGCGGAGCGAAACACATCACGGCATAAAAGAAGAAATGGATGATGATGAAAATATTTCTTACAAATATGATATTGATAAAAATCAATCCTTAGCTTTAAATTTAAAAGGAAAACTGCTTTTGGTAACCGGTGATGTACATAAAAACGTGCGTCCTGGCGCTACCATTAGAATGGCAGATGCCTTAATAAAAGCAAACAAGGGATTCGATTATATGATTATGCCTGGCCAACGTCATTCCTTTGGCGATATGATAGAATATTTTTTTTGGTTGACTGCCGACCATCTCAGCAAGCATTTGTTGGGTGTTGAAGCAACCAATATTGATATGCTTGAAATGAATAGAGACAAACCGAAAGGATAACCGAAACAAGTTTTGTGAAAAAATAAACAATAAAAAAGCGCCATTCAATCATTTTGAATGGCGCTTTTTGATTTTTTAAGAAAATATTTTTAAGAGAACAGTTTCACAACGTCGTTTCCGTTCGCTAAAAGAAGCAGTGCAATTAAAAGTAGAAATCCTGTAATTTGGGCATATTCTAAAAATTTATCGCTTGGCTTTCTGCCGGTAATCATTTCATACAACGTAAACATCACATGACCGCCATCCAATGCCGGAATTGGCAATAAGTTCATAAAGGCCAGCATTATTGAAAGGAATGCCGTAATTCCCCAGAAAGACTGCCAGCTCCAAGTAGCCGGGAAAATATTGCCGATGGCAATAAATCCACCAATGCTTGTTGCACCCTTTTTAGTGAAAACATATTTAAATTGGGTGATATAATCCTTTAGTGTCCAAACCGCTAAAGAGTTTCCTTTGGGAATACTTTCCATGAACGAATAGCCTTTATGCTGAAGGGTAACGGCATTTAGTTGATTTGGTGCAACACCAATTTTGTTATCTTTTCCAGGCTGAAGTGTGATATTTTGTGAGCTGCCATTTCTATCAACTTTGATGATTATTTCATCTGTTGAATTCACTACCAATTTCGTAAATTCATGCCAATAGGCAACTGGCGTATTGTTAACAGCCACAACTTTGTCATTTTTCAATAACCCTGCTTTTTCGGCAATTGAGCCAGCAATAACAGTATCTATTACTGGGGGAATTCGCACGGCAAAAGGTTCCATAACCCCTTTTGTCCACATTTCATCTCCAATATTTTCCGGAATTGCCAAGGTTTCTATTGTTCCATCTTCATGCATTACCTCAAGTGAAGAAAGACCCCTTAAAAATAAATGTTTGTTAACATCGGTAACATCCAACGGTTCAACACCATCAAATTTTAGAATTTTGTCGCCATCTTTAAAACCATATTCATGCATGAGTTCATTTACGGCGAAGCCTTCTTTTACGTCGGTTGGTTTTATAAAATCAACACCCCAAACAAAAACAATCATAATGTAAATTAGGATCCCTAAAATAAAATTTACGGTAACGCCTCCCAACATAATAATTAAACGTTGCCAAGCCGGTTTCGACCTAAATTCCCAAGGTTGTGCGGGCTGTTTCATTTGTTCGGTATCCATGCTTTCGTCTATCATACCAGAGATTTTTACATAACCTCCCAAAGGAATCCACCCAATGCCGTAAATGGTTTCCCCAATTTTTGTTTTAAACAATGAAAATTTATAATCAAAAAACAAGTAGAATTTTTCTACACGGGTTTTAAATATTTTTGCAGGGATAAAATGTCCCAACTCATGCAGTACAATTAAAAATGATAAACTTAAAATAAACTGTAAAGCCTTAATCAATATGTCCATATATATTTCTTCAAATTACTAAAATCGCACAAATGTACGGTTTTATATACAGTTGTAAAAGCCGAAAGATGAAGTGAATTATTGATTTAACAAAGTTTTAAATGAGTTTGGTAACTATACTAATCATTTACATTAAATTTGTAGTTTAATCTTTTAAAGAAATGAATCTAAAATTTTTCAAAAAATCTGTTCCTACATTGTTGATAATGGCTGTTTTTTCAGTAGGAATGATCTACGCCATTTATACCCTTTTAACACCCGAAAAAAAATTGCCAGTTTTTAATCCAGCGGATGTAAACCCAAAATTGGTGGATGAAAGTGTAGCTCATATAAGAAGAAACCACAAAGTGGCCGACTTTAAACTCATTAACCAAAACGGAGAGATTGTTACTCAAGATGATTATAAAGACAAAATTTATGTGACGGATTTTTTCTTTACGCGTTGCATGACCATTTGCCCGGTAATGACCAATAATATGGGAAAATTACAGGAAGTATTTAAAAATGATGATGACATTAAATTTTTATCGCTTTCTGTAACGCCTGAAATGGACAGTATTCCAATTTTAAAAGAATATGCTATTAATAAAGGTGTGATTGATGCCAAATGGAATATTACCACAGGCGATAAAAAACATATTTATGAACTAGCGCGCAAAAGCTATTTTGCTGTTTTGGATGAAGGCGATGGTGGATTGCAGGATTTTATACACACCGAAAATTTTATATTGGTTGATAAAAAAAGGCAGATTCGCGGTTTTTATGATGGTACAGACAGTAAAGATATTGAACGTTTAACGCTAGACATTAAAATATTACAGAATGATTCTAAATAAGTGATAATTATCATTGTTTAGAATCATTCTAATTTAGTATATTTGCCTATTATTTATAATTATTCTTAATAATGGGAGATACTATAGCAAGTTTATTAATTGGTGAAATTGGAATTATTCAAGATTTTTGCCTAGATGCTATTCCATTAAATCTTTTGGAAATGGGCTGTTTGCCTGGTAAGGAAGTTAGATTGTTACAAATTGCTCCTTTAAAAGATCCATTGTACATAAAAGTAAACGGAAGCCATTTGGCCATAAGAATAGAAACGGCTAAACAAATTAATATCACTAAGCTGCTCTAATGCAAGGCAATTCGGTTTTAAATATAGCCTTGGTTGGAAACCCCAATACAGGGAAAACTTCTTTGTTTAACCAACTTACGGGTTTAAACCAAAAAGTTGGAAATTACCCAGGAATTACAGTCGATAAAAAGCAAGGAAAATGTAAAATTTCCGAGCATTTAACTGCTGAAATAATTGATTTACCCGGAACCTACAGTATCAATCCAACTACTTTAGACGAAACAATTGTGTTGGAAACTTTGCTTGATGACAGTAATAGTTCGTTTCCCGATTTGGTTATTGTAGTTGCCGAAGTTGAAAACCTTAAACGCAACCTATTTTTATTTTCTCAAATAAAGGATTTGAAATTCCCTTCTATTTTGGTCATAAATATGTCGGATCAAATGGCTCGTAAGGGAATTACAATAGATATTGACGCATTAAAAAAGGAATTAAAATCGGAAATAATTTTAATCAGCGCAAGAAAGAATTTGGGGATAGATGCCCTAAAAAGAGAAATTGAAAATTACGAAAATTGGAATACAGAACCTATTGCCAATATTTCAGAAAAAATTGATTCCGTATTTTTTGAAACGATAAAAACGACTTTTCCCGAATTCTCTTTATATAAATCGTGGTTGTTAATTACCCAGCAAAAAAATTGTAATTTTTTATCAAGTAAATTGCATCACAAAATAACCGAATTTAATAAAGATAATGAGAAAGTAGGTAAATATCAGCATAAAGAAACCATCTACAGGTACCAAATAATTAATGAGATTTTAAAAAAAACATATTCTGTTGATAAAAATGAGGCAACAGATTTACGTTCTAGACTCGATAGAATTTTAACTCACAAAACATATGGATATATCATATTTTTTGGGATTTTGATGCTTATTTTTCAGTCTATTTTTGAATGGGCGAGTTTACCGATGGATCTAATTGACAGTTTGTTTGCCAGTTTAAGCGAATTGGCCAAAACCAATTTGCCAAAAGGAACATTCACCAATTTAATTGCTGAAGGTGTCATTCCTGGTATTGGTGGCATAGTTATTTTTATTCCGCAAATCGCCATTTTATTTTTGTTTATCGCAACTTTGGAAGAAACGGGCTATATGAGCCGAGTGGTTTTTTTAATGGATAAAATTATGCGCAAATTTGGGATGAGCGGTAAAAGTATTATTCCGTTAATTTCTGGAACAGCCTGTGCCATTCCTGCAATTATGGCATCGCGAAATATCAGTGACTGGAAAGAAAGGCTAATAACCATTTTGGTAATTCCATTTACCACTTGTTCTGCACGATTACCTGTTTACGCCATATTAATTGCTTTAATTATTCCAGATGAGCGTATTTTCGGTATTTTTAATTTGCAGGGATTAACCTTAATGGGCTTGTATCTTTTAGGTTTCACAGCAGCAATTTCCTCAGCAGTTTTGTTGCATAATGTGTTGAAAATAAAAACAAAAAGTTTGTTTGTCATTGAAATGCCAAATTATAAATTACCTTCTTTTAAAAATGTTTTTTATGAAGTTGTTGAAAAAACAAGGGCTTTTATATTTGGTGCTGGGAAAATAATTTTGGCTTTGTCTATCATTTTGTGGTTTTTAGCTTCAAATGGATCTGATAAATTTAAAAAGGCAGATGAGATCGTATCCAAGCAAGAATCCGCAAATAACTTGCCCGATGAAGTGCTAAACAAAAAAATTGCTTCCTACAGATTAGAACACTCCTATATTGGAAATATGGGAAAAGTAATTGAGCCTGTAATTAAACCAATGGGTTACGATTGGAAAATAGGTATTGCTTTAATAAGTTCCTTTGCTGCACGGGAAGTTTTTATTGGCGCTTTGGCAACTATTTACAATGTGGAAAGCGAAGGTGAAAATGTCACCACTATTAAAGAAAGGATGGCGGCAGAAGTTGATCCAGTAACTGGTGAAAAAAGATTTAATTTTGCCACAGGCATGTCATTATTACTTTTTTATGCTTTTGCTATGCAATGTATTGGAACCTTAGCCATTGTAAAACGTGAAACGAAAAGCTGGAAATGGCCGATTTTACAACTCACGGGAATGGGCGCTTTGGCATATATCGTTTCCGTAATCACTTTTAGTATTTTAAGCTGATGCAAGATTATTTAGTATATATCGCTTTAGGAATTGCCATCGCATTTTTGATTAAGAAGTATTTTTTTAAGTCAAAAAAGAAAGGTGATTGCGATCCAGACTGTGGCAGTTGCCACTAGTTTATTGAATGGTTTAGGCGTTTATTCGGTTATCTATAAACTGGCAATGCCTACTGCTTACTAAATAAATAGCAAACCCTTAAAAACAGCATTGATTGTTAACCTATTTTTAAGGATTAACCAATGCCCAACTTTAATGCTTTACCCACCAACCCCAGAAGGAGTAATTTTTACCTAAAGTAAAATTATACGTTTTATAAATCTCCAGAGAATCGAAAAAAATTCAAGCCTCTTAAAGTAACATTGAATAAATTGAAAAACACTAATTGGCAAATTATAAAATTGAATTGGTGTAATTAGATAGTTGACAGTTATCTAATTACCACTTAATTTAGTGATTTTCTAATACATCGAAGATTAGATTTCTTTTGTATCATCTTTTGGAAATGCCTTTTTGTTGAAGAAAATTAAAATACCGACTGCAATAGAAATAGAAGCGTCGGCAATATTAAAAATGGCATTGAAAAAGGTAAACGGTTTTCCACCCCAAAAAGGTAACCAACTTGGCAAATCTCCGCTCCAAATGGGAAAATAAAGCATATCTACCACTTTACCGTGAAAGATGGTTCCGTAAGGTTTTTCAGCAAATATCGTGGCAATGGCATTTCTTGGCGTATCAAAAATAACTCCGTAAAAAACGGAATCTATGATATTTCCCATAGCGCCTGCAAAAATTAAAGAAATAGCCACAATTAAAATAGCAGGCGCGTTCTTTTTAACGGAACTATAAAGCCAATAACCTATTCCAACAATGGCAAATAACCTAAAAATCGTCAAAAATAATTTACCGGTTTTGCCACCAAACTCCGCGCCCCAAGCCATGCCGTTATTTTCAATAAAATGAATGCGGAACCAGTCAAAAACAACCACCTCTTCACCATACATAAAATTTGTTTTTATATATATTTTGCTAAGTTGATCAATTAACAATATTAAAATGATGATGATAATGGGTTTTTTCAATGCTATGGATTTTATTTAAGCGTAGTAAAAGAACGAAGCTTCAACGCATATTGAAGCTTCGCAATTATATGATGACTGATTTTATTGTTGCATATTTTTAGCCTCGATACTCAAAGTTGCATGTGGCACTAATTTTAAACGTTCCTTTTGAATTAATTTCCCGGTTACGCGGCAAATTCCATAAGTTTTGTTTTCAATGCGCTGCAGAGCATTTTTTAAATCGCGAATAAACTTTTCCTGACGAATCGCTAATTGCACATTTGCTTCTTTTGACATGGTCTCTGAACCTTCTTCAAAAGCTTTAAACGTTGGGGAAGTATCATCGGTTCCGTTATCGCTGTCGTTTTTAAAAATGCTTTTTAAAAGTGCCAAATCTTCTTCTGCCTGTTCTTTTTTCTGCAAAATTAATTCTTTAAATTCCGCTAGATCTTTATCTGAGTATCTATTATTATCGTCCATAACTTAATTTTTCTTTATTAATATTTTCGTTTGCACATCGTCAAAAACAATTTCTGTACCATTTTCCAATTCATCCACATATATAAGCTCTTTCGTTAATGTTTCCGTTTTAATATAGCGTTCATTCGATGCAATTGAGCGCTCTAATATATCGTTTTTTTGAATAACTAGGGTAATTTTGTCGGTAACTTCCAAACCAGAATCCTTACGTAAATTTTGTACCCTATTTACCAGCTCTCTTGCATTGCCTTCCATCCTTAAATCCTCAGTAATTGTAATGTCTAAGGCCACGGTTAAACCTCCTTGGTTAGCCACTAGCCACCCTTCAATATCCTGTGAGGCAATCTCAACTTCTTCAAGTTTTAAATTTACAACTTTATCGTTTAAAACCAATGCTATTTCTTGTTGTTTTTCAACAATTGCAATGTCATTTTGTGTTAAATTTTGAATGGCTTCAGAGATGATTTTCATTTCTTTTCCAAACCTTGGTCCCAATACCTTAAAATTGGGCTTTATTGTTTTTACCACAATTCCTGAAGCATCATCAATCATTTCAATTTCTTTCACGTTCACTTCCGATTTTATCAGGTCTGCCACCGCTAAAATTTCTTCCCGTTCTTCATCATTTAATACAGGAATCATAATTCTTTGCAAGGGCTGACGCACTTTAATCATTTCCTTTTTACGCAATGATAAAACCATAGAGGCAATTTTTTGAGCCTGTTGCATTTTGTGCTCTAACTTATTGTCAACTAAACTTTTATCATACGTTGGAAAAGTCGCCAAATGTACTGATTCAAATGCTTCTTTACAAGAAACATTTGTTAAATCTTTGTAAAGATTGTCCATGAAAAACGGAGCGATAGGTGCGCCCAATTTCGCCACTGTCAGCAAACAAGTATAAAGCGTTTGATATCCCGAAACTTTGTCTTTTTCATAATCACCTTTCCAAAAACGTCTTCTGCTTAAGCGCACAAACCAGTTGCTCAAATTTTCTGAAACAAAATCCTGAATGGCACGCGCCGCTTTTGTTGGCTCATAATCTTCGTAAAAACTTTCTGTGTTTTTTATCAAAGTATTCAATTCAGATAAGATCCAACGGTCAATTTCCGGTCTTTCATCCAAAGCAATTTCTTCTTCAAAATAAGAAAAATTATCCAAATTGGCATACAAAGCAAAAAACGAATAGGTATTATAAATGGTACCGAAAAATTTTCTTCGAACCTCATCAATACCTTCCAGGTCAAATTGTAAATTGTCCCACGGATTTGCATTTACAATCATATACCAACGTGTGGCATCTGCGCCATATTTGTCCATCGTCTCAAAAGGGTCAACCGCATTTCCCAATCGTTTCGACATTTTTTTGCCATCCTTGTCCAAAACCAATCCGTTTGAAACCACATTTTTATACGCAACGGAATCAAAAACCATGGTTGATATTGCATGAAGCGTATAAAACCATCCTCTTGTTTGGTCAACACCTTCCGCAATAAAATCGGCTGGGAAGAATTTATTATTGTCTATTAAATCTTTATTTTCGAACGGATAATGCCATTGTGCATAAGGCATAGAGCCAGAATCGAACCAAACATCGATCAAATCCGCTTCGCGTTTCATCGGTTTTCCAGATGCCGAAACCAACACAATTGCATCAACCACATTTTTATGTAAGTCTATTTTATCATAGTTTTCTTCGCTCATATTGCCAACTTCAAAATTGGCAAAAATAGCAGCCTTCATGTATCCAGCTGCAACAGATTTTTTCATTTCTTTCGTCAGTTCTTCTACAGATCCGATAAATATTTCTTCCGTGCCGTCTTCTGTTCTCCAAATTGGCAAAGGAATGCCCCAATAACGTGAACGGGATAAATTCCAGTCGTTGGCATTTTTTAACCAATTTCCAAAACGACCTTCTCCGGTGGATTTTGGTTTCCAGTTAATGGTATTGTTCAAATCGAACATGCGGTCGCGCTTGTCGGTCACTTTTATAAACCAGGAATCTAACGGATAATATAAAACTGGTTTATCGGTTCTCCAACAATGCGGATAACTGTGTTTGTATTTTTCTACGTTGAAGGCTTTATTTTCTTCTTTTAATTGAATGGCAATTTCAACATCCAAGGAGCGCTCAGGTGCTTCACCATCTTCATAATATTCGTTTTTTACATATTTCCCAGCATATTCACCCATATGTTTGGTGAATCTTCCCTGTAAATCTACCAACGGAACTGGATTCCCATAATCATCCAATACCAACATTGGCGGTACTTCTGGCACCGCTTGTTTCGCCACCATCGCATCATCGGCTCCAAAAGTTGGGGCTGTGTGCACAATACCTGTACCATCTTCAGTTGTTACAAAATCTCCGGCAATAACCCTAAAAGCATTTTCTGGATTTTTATAAGGAAGTGCGTAAGGCATCAATTGCTCGTATCTTAATTCAACCAAATCGGCTCCTTTACATTCTCCAACGATAATATAGGGTATCTTTTTATCATTTTGATTGTATTTAGAAAGCTGAGATTCATTTTCAACAGCAAAGAATTTACCCGAGAATTGCTTCCCAACCAACGCTTTTGCCAAAATTACCTTGATAGGCTCAAAAGTGTATTGGTTAAAGGTCGAAACCAAAACATAATCAATCTTTTTTCCAACCGTAAGTGCCGTGTTTGAAGGCAATGTCCAAGGTGTTGTTGTCCAAGCCAAAAAGTAAATATTGTCCCATCCTAAATCCTTCCCAAAAGGAAGAACTTTTAAATCCTGTAAAACTCCCTTTCCTTTGGAAAGGGCTGGGGATAGGGCTTTAAACTGCGCTACCGCCGTGGTATCAGTAACATCCTGGTACGTTCCTGGCTGATTTAGTTCATGAGAACTCAATCCTGTTCCCGCTTTTGGCGAATAAGGCTGAATGGTATATCCTTTATAAATCAATCCTTTTTTATACAATTGAGCAAGCAACCACCAAACCGTTTCCATATATTTTGGTTTGTAGGTCACATACGGATCTTCCATATCCACCCAATAACCAATACGTCTGGTTAAATCGTTCCAAACATCTGTATAACGCATTACCGCATTTTTACAGGCTTCGTTGTACTCTTCAACCGTAATTTTTTTACCAATATCTTCCTTGGTAATTCCCAATTCCTTTTCAACCCCCAATTCAATTGGCAAACCGTGCGTATCCCAACCAGCTTTTCGTTTTACCTGAAATCCCTGTTGGGTTTTGTAACGGCAAAAGATGTCTTTTATGGCACGCGCCATTACGTGATGAATTCCTGGCAATCCGTTTGCCGAAGGCGGCCCTTCATAAAATATAAATGGTTTATTCTCGTCTCTTGTGCTAATACTTTTTTCGAAAATATGTGCTGCTTCCCAAAACACCAAAGTCTCTTCTGCTACTTTAGTGAGGTCCAATCCTTTATATTCTCTAAATTTTTTACTCATTTTATGCCCTTAAATCAATTAGTGTGCGAAATTACGTATTTTATTGAAAATATCATTTCATATATAAAGAATTATTGTTTTAATTCGGTCTTATGTAATTCGCATATTTTCATCTCTCTATGGATTGAAATTCCGTTATGCTCATTTTATAAATTGTAAAAAAAGCAACCTAATTTTAGGTTGAAATTGAATCTGTTTTGTTGAAAAAATTAAAAAATCAAGTTAATATTTTGGGCGTTACCCCCTGCCGAAAAGGCGGGGGGTCGTGCTGTTCGTTGCAAGTCCTCGCCACGCCCAAAAGCGTGTCTGTGGGCTTTCCACTACCATCACTAACGCGGTTTGAATAAACAATTAAAATATTAATAAAATGAAAATTATTCAGCAGTATTAACTTGAAGTTCATATCTTTAATACCGGAAAAGACAATCATCTAATACTTAAAAAAAGCTATGAAATTAGAACTCATTCAAAACAAAATTCATGAAATAAGAGGGCAACGCGTGATGCTCGATTTCGATCTTGCCGAAATGTATAACGTGGAAACCCGTGCATTAAAACAGGCAGTTAAACGAAATATTGATCGGTTTCCTAATGATTTTATGTTTGAATTAAATGAAAAAGAAATCGAAAACTTGGTATCACAATCTGTGATACCATCTAAAAGTAAACTTGGTGGCGCAAAACCTTTTGCCTTTACGGAACAAGCCTGTCCTGAGCGGAGTCGAAGGAGTGTTGCAATGCTTTCAAGTGTATTAAGCAGCAAAAAAGCCAACGAATTAAATTAATAATGAATAATTGACAATTGATAATTGACAATTGATAATACTCTTTTCATAAATCATAAAAAAATTAAAAACCTATATTGAATAATTTTATCCCTTGTCTATTTTATTGATTAAACTTTCAGACTTTTAACTTTCAACATTTTTATTGGCATATCAACCAATCGGCTAATTACCTAAATTCCTCTTTCTTTCTGAATTTGTTCATAGGCAATACTAACCTGCTTAAATTTTTCTTCTGCGCCCTTTATATGTTCATTTCCTAAATGTTGCAATTTATCGGGATGGTATTTTTTCGCCATTTTTCGGTACGCCAATTTAACCTCATCATTGGTCGCCGTTTTTTCAATTTCCAAAATTTGGTAAGCACTGTCGGAGCTGTTGTAAAACATCGCCTTTATGGATTCAAAATCGTAGGGACTAACATACAAATAACCCGCAATGGTTTTTATGGTATTTACCTCAACTTCCTGAACAGAACCATCGGCATTTGCGATGCCAAACAAAAAATGAATCAATTGCAAGCGCGAAGCATGTGTT
The DNA here is from genome assembly GCA_027449025.1 of Lutibacter sp. GTDB lineage: Bacteria > Bacteroidota > Bacteroidia > Flavobacteriales > Flavobacteriaceae > Lutibacter. Next base: position 13,845 of record DAIDMK010000062.1, read on the forward strand.
AAATTTTGACGTATTTGAGTGCAAATTTGAGGCGTTGAGATTTGATTATTTTTGATAAATACCTTGAACAATTTAAACGCATTGTTGGCGCGTTCTTCGCCATACATTCGCTTAAAATGCTCTCTAACAAATAATAATTCCCGCTCGTTTACATTTCCATCAGCTTTAATAACCACCGATGACAATAACAATAAACTCACTTCAAAATCACCAGATTGTACGTTTGCGCTTGATTTTCCATACGTTCTTGCCAATTCAATATCTTCTTTTGAAAATCCATCAATAAAACTGCCAAGCGCAAAACCTAAAACACTTCCTATTGGGCCGCCAAGCGTAAAACCCAATCCGGCGCCCAACCATTTAACAAAATTTCCCATACTTTTTATTTAGAGGGCAAATATACATTGATTTGTCAGTATCTAAAAAAGTTAGCAATAGCACAATTGTTAAAATAGTTATAAACTTTTTTGTAGAGGATAATTTTAAAATCTGTGTTTAGTCATTTCATATTTAATCGCTTATATTTGCAACTAATTTACGTTTAACTAAAAAAATAAAAAAATATGTATCCACCAGAATTGGTAAAACCTATGCAAGCTGAGCTAGAAAATGCAGGTTTTACATCATTACATACCGCTCAAGAAGTTGAAGCAGCATTAAAAAAAGAAGGAAGTACTTTGGTTGTTGTAAATTCTGTTTGTGGTTGTGCCGCTGGTACAGCCCGCCCTGGAGTTGTTGTTTCATTAAAATATGACAAAACACCAGCAAATTTAGTGACAGTTTTTGCAGGCGTTGACAGTGAAGCTACTGCAAAAGCACGTGAAAACATGATTCCATTTCCACCATCATCACCGGCAATTGCCCTATTTAAAGATGGCGTTTTGGTTCATATGTTAGAGCGTCATCACATTGAAGGAAGGTCTGCAGAAGTGATTGCTTCTAATTTAGCCGGAGCTTACGAGGAGTATTGTTAAAAATAATTTCATTCTACATGAAACTAATTAAAATTATCTCGAAAGAAGCCGTCTCACAACTAGAGACGGTTTTTTTTGTACATTTATTTGGAAGTTTTATTAGTTTTTTGTATCTTT
>DAIDMK010000063.1 GCA_027449025.1 Lutibacter sp.
CGAGAAAAAACAAATGAAACGGTTAAAGTGCCAATCTTGCCAAAAGCACAGCAAATAATTGATAAGTATACAGCTAATACAGAAACTATAAGTTCAAAAAGATTACTGCCTATTTGTTCAAACCAAAAAACAAATAGTTATTTAAAAGAAATTGTTGAGGCATGCGGAATACACAAACATATAACATTTCATGTTGCCAGACATACTTTTGCAACTACAGTAATGCTTTCCAATGGTGTACCAATAGAAACAGTTTCCAAACTTTTAGGACACACAAAACTATCTACAACTCAAATATATGCGAGGGTTGTAGAAACAAAAATTAGTGAAGATATAAGTAATCTATTAGAGCGATTTAAACAAAAAGAAAAAAGTAAGAGTGCATAAAACAAATTGTTTTTACCCTAAAAAAAGAATTTCCTTTCAATATGCTTCTCAAAAATTAGCGGAAGTGTATTGAAAGGGAATTGCCATAAATGAAGACTTTGGTATTTTTGGAGCAATAAAAATAAGAGAGCCCACGCGTTGTATATGCTGTTCACATTCAGTGAGTGTAATAAGCAACCTCACCTTGCGGGTGTACAAGCACCCTCGTAACCACATCGGTTAATCTATAATAATTTCAATACCTGCTTTCTCAGCCTTGTATTTTATTTTGGTCATTAACTCATAATAGCTCCAGTTTCTTAATACAAACTCCTCTTGCTTAACGATCCCAATCTTGTCTTCCTGATTTAATAGAATTAATGTTCCCGCTTGATGTTTAATACAAAAATCTATTAACTTTCTGCTGTAAACATGAATACGATGGGATACATAATTACTTTCCGTTTTACGAAGCTTGTCCACTGCTTTTAATTTTCTTTCAACTCCTTTGCCTGATTTAGAATAGGTAGCCCCTATCTGAGCCCTTTTAAGGGCTCCTTGTATAGCCAACCTTCTATATAGAAACTCTTCTCTGGTGCCAATGGTAAGCCGGGCATTAACGGTTTTCACTACAATGGGATATTCAAGAGACAAGGATGCCACCGCTATCACTTCCGGTCTTAGGGTTTGCTTTTCTTTTTTAATTTCAAAAACCGGTAGCCAGAAGATTTTGCCATCCTTTAATTTAATATGGGAAGTACAAAGCTTGATTTCTCCTTTTAGTACGCGCTCCAATAGTAATCTTTTGTCGGTATGATCATTTCCTAAGTACGTCTTAAAGGGAATTTGAAATAAACGGAAGCAAAAAGCCCTTTTCTCGTCATTATAAGATAATCCGCTGATGCCCTCCAAACCAAATGGAAAAGCCATATCTCTTCTGAAGTTTTTAAGGGAACATTCGCCTTTCCAGTATTCAGGTCGATTTTTATTAAAAGAAGTGATTAAAGTATTGTTCAAGTTAGATAATATGTTTGTAGGGATTTCACCTTTAAAGCGATTCGATACCACGCGATAAGTAGTATTGATTCGGGAGCGTTGCAAGATTCCGTACTCATCTTTTTTTTCATCAGCCAATTTATATTTTATTCCCTCTGACAGATAAAAGAATTCCTTGATCATCTCCTGTACATACAAATGGGAAACAATAAGGTTAGCGGCTCTAAAACATCGGTTTTGCCACTGATAAAGGGTATCCAATGCCTCTTTTTTTTCTTCTTTAGTAGGCAGGTCTATCAATAATTGGATTTTTCGAGTCAGTTTTAGCGTAGACTTTTCCATATTAATACTGTTGTGGTTGGTGTTTCTCCTGCATTAGCTTATACGCGACCATAAAATCTTTGTGGACTTCCTTTTGGGATAGGTTAAGTGTTTCGGCAATGAGAGCAAAGGAATACTTCTTTTCACATCTCAATTCCAATACTCTTTTTTGTACTTCAGTCATAACACCTTGAGTATTTATTCCAGTTGAGGTATCTTTTTTGGTTTTTGAAATGCCTCCCTGATCGATGATGGTTTTAATGTCCCTAATAGCCATTTTTATTCCATCGCTGGTTTCGTTTATGCTTGTACCCATAACCTGGGCAATAGCTTTATACTGAAACCCATATTTTAAACATAGCTCAATCAAATGCCTTCTTTCAGCATTCAATAGGGGCAATACATTTTTGATTCGATTGAAGGCTTTTTGCTGCGATTCATGGTCTTTCAGATTTTCAGATGCATTTACGGGATCATACCCCACCATATAGTCTTGGTAATTGTCGTAATTCTCTAAGGAATGGACATCCCTAAAAAACTTATTTTTAGGTTTACTATAATATGAAATACATTCTCTTTTCATTACAAATCTTAAGAAATAGAAAATATGCTTAGGTGATTCAATTCTGTCCCTATGAACCCATAATTTTAAAAAAGTATCTTGAGCCAAGGATTCTATTACAAAATGATCATTAATCATTTGCTTACCGACCCAAAAGATACTTCTGCTGTACCTAGCATGAATTTGTACCAAAGCAGATGGGTCTCCTTTTTTTAATAATTCGAAATTATGCTGTGACATAAGAGATCGCGTTTAAGTTGGTGATGCGAGTTCTTACAGTTTATAATGAGAAGATAGCTTTGAAAAAGTTGGAAGAAGGCCCTTTTTCTATAAAAAAAGGCGTGGATACTCAACTTATTGCCTTAGAGGTACTGGTATACCTTGTGTACGAATAAGAGAGTCCACGCCCCGGGTCGTGAACATCCTTGCTTATCCTCTCGTACACATAAAAACTACCAGTTTACTAAGACGAAATTCAAAGCGAATGCTTCAATATTTTATTTGAAGAATCGCAAATGTATGTTATTAAGACAAATATATAAAAATTATTCATATTGAGCATTATCGTGCTCAAAAATAATTAATTTAATAATTTACTTTGTCTTTAATGTCAGTTGAAAAATCGTCATATAAAACCAATCAAAGACCCAAGAAAGTATTTCTTGTGGATAAGTATGTTTGTAGATACATGAAGGAGGAATGGTTTATTGATGCAAAAAAGGATAAGCTAAGAGAGTATGGAAGACTTTATGGAATTCATTATCATACTGTAGAGAAAATAGTGGAAGAAGATGGGTACAATATTCCTTTGCATACTTTAAATATTATTTGTTTCAATAAAGGAGTCAGTCTATCAGAATTTTTTAAGTTGGTGGAAAGGAAGTATGGAAATAAAATTGATGATAGTTATGTTATAAAATATGTTGATAAAAAAAATAATTTTTAATGGGCATATTTTTACAGTATAATTATTCATCACGGTATACTAGGCTATATTACCTCTGTTTTCTGCGAAATAATTAATTGATATTTTTTCTTTCAATCTCATAATTATATATATTTAAGTAATCCATTCTGTGGTTAATAGATAATATATTAATAGACGCTCAATTAGACAATTATGATACAATAGAAAGTTACAATTGTCAAAAGAATTATAATTGGAAAAGTATCCTTATCTGAAAATAAATAATCAACCAACTAAATCACTCAAAATTATCCGTTTTTAAACTTTTGGATTTAGAGGCTGATTTTTAGAGAAGATAATCCGAAAGTTTAAAAATGAACCAAGCTCGCCCTAAGCGAGTGCGGTAGTTTTTTAAGTAACTTTTAGACTTAAATTTAAGCCGACAAATCCCCCCAAATAAAGCCCTATTTTAAGATTTCCGTGATTTTTTACGAAAAAAAGCTTTGATTCTACTGGGCTACGAAGTTTTTTTACGAAAAAATCACGGAAAAATAAATTTCATATATTTTGTAAGTAATTGATTTGTAATAAATTATGAATAAGTAACATCGCGCAGCGTGTTACCCTCTTGCTTTCCCCCTTAGTTTTGTATTACATGTTTTCAGAGTGACTTTTATAAACTTAAAAGCTCTCTTCTTATTAGTAATATTTGTTGGGGAAAACGCGCTATAATTGTTGGTTTGGTTTCTAAGATGTTGCCCTTCCTTCTTTTGGAAATGCAGTAAATAGACGTTTTAAAAAATTGAATTGATCAGAATTAACTTAGATTAATTATTACGGTTTTACCGTAATAATTAAAAAAATTGAAATTCTAATTTGCAGTAGCATTTTATTATTATCTTAGTTGTATTAAAAATTGCAAATAATAGCCAATTAAATTAATTGATAAAAGAAGGGTATTTATACGGTTATCCGGAAAATATTAATGATAAACAGCTATATTTGTTTGGATATAACCAGTTAGCAACAAGTGTGACAGAAAGAGAGGCTAAGCAATAAATAGGTTCAATATGGAAATTAAATATATAGACAGAGAAAATAAGAAAATTCATATAGAACATCCTCCTGTAGAAGGATTATTGAAATTTCTTTATAATAATCCTGTGGGAAATAAAACAATACTACCAATTGTTAAACGCAAACTAATTACTGAATGGTACGGAAGAATGATGGATAAACCTTCGTCTATTAAAAAAATCAAATCATTCGTTGACAATTTTCAGATTAATATAAATGAGTTAGAAAAAAGAATTGAGGAGTTTAAATCGTTCAATGATTTCTTTTGCCGAAAATTAAAGCCTAATGCACGAAAAATTGGGAATGGATTGATATCGCCAGGAGACGGAAGAATTTTGACTTTTGAAAAGATTTCAGATTTAAACAATTTTTACATAAAAGGTCGAAAATTTACATTGTCTGAATTTTTAGCAGATGAATTTTTAGCAGAGAAGTATCAAAATTCCTCAATGGCAATTCTTCGTTTAGCACCTAATGACTACCACCGATATCATTTCCCTTATGAAGGGAAACCTTCAAAATCTATAAAAATTAAAGGAAATTACTGTTCGGTTTCACCCTATGCATTGTTCAAAAATTTAACAAAAGTATTTTGCGAGAACAAAAGAGAAATATGTAGTTTAAATATAAACAATAAGAAAGAAATTTTAATTGTTTCAGTAGGTTCAACAATGGTTGGTTCTATTAATTCTACTTATAAGCCCAATGTGTTTGCAAATAAAGGTGAAGAAATGGGATATTTTTCATTTGGAGGTTCTACAGTTGTATTAATATTTGATTCGAGTATTTTTAAAATAAATCAAGACTTATTAGAAAACACAAAATTAAATTTAGAAACATATATAAAAATGGGGGAAGAAATAGCGATTGAAAACTAACACCAGTTGCTAACATTTTGTATAAGTAATGGCAGAGGAAGTGTAAATATCAAGGTTTGTAGCCCGCTCAAACAGCGTAGCGGTTTGACAGGTATCTACCACGCAATCTGCCACTACTCATACAATTTACCGTTGGGTGCAAGCTGATAAAAAAATTCCTTTGTTCAAAAATTGAATATGAAAATTAGACTTTTTTGAGTAGTTAGATTAATTAAAAAAACACACATTAGACTTTAAATATTAAAAAAAATGAATTTACATATTAGAATATCCTAATATTATAATATATTTGTGTTCTAATATAAATAATTCAATATGTCAAAAATTGATTACATTAAAAATAGTGAGATACTGAAGGCACTTTCAAACCCAATAAGACTTCAAATGGTTGATTTTTTATTAGATGATGAATGTTGTGTGACCGATGTAGTAAATGAACTTGGTATTTCACAATCTGCATCCTCTCAACATTTATTAATACTTAAAAACAGTGGAATTGTGTATCCTGAAAAACATGGTACAAGAACCTGCTATAAGGTAAATAATAAGTTAACTGAAGAAATAATAAAACTTTTAAAAACAAACAATAATGATTAAAAAAATTATTCAGGCAATAATGCCATCAAAAAAAATGATTGATATGTTTACTTTAAAACTTGAGAGTAAACAACCAATTGAAGCCATTGCTCAAAAAGTAAGTGGAGAATGTGAAAGCCACAAATTTGCGTTACTTCAAACGTATGTCTATCACGATATTTTGGAGGAAAAAGGCTTTCCAATTAAACGTAAAGTATTCATTTACGAAATTTGCCAGGCAAAAACAGCTGGATTAATGCTAACAAGTAACCCTGAATTTTCAATTTTTATGCCTTGCAAAATTGCAATGTATGAAGATGAAGGAAAAACAATTATTTCAACCATGAACATGGAAATTATGCTGAATGCAGTAAAATCAAATCCAGAACTATACAAAGAAGCTACAACCATTTTTAAGACACTAAAGTCTTTAATGACATCTCTTTCAGAAGTTTAATAAACAATTAACATCTTTTAAAATAATTCAAAATGAGTAAAATTTTAATCTTAATTAACGATGCTCCATATGGAACAGAAAAAGCATACAATGCTTTACGACTTGCAAATCAACTTGGCAAAGAACACGAAACAGTTGATGTACGGATTTTTTTAATGGCAGATGCAGTTAATTGTGCCATTGCAAACCAAAATACACCAAATGGGTACTACAACATTGAAAGAATGTTGAAATTTTCACTAATTAAAAAGGCTAAAGTTAAAATTTGCGGTAGTTGTGCCGATGCTCGTGGTCTAAAAAACAATCAACTTATTGAAGGTATTGAAATAAGTACAATGGCAGAATTTACTAACTGGGTAGTAGATAGTGACAAGGTGTTAACTTTTTAAAATGAAAAATGTAAAACTTGGTCTTAAAGAAAATTGGTTACAATTTTCAATTTTAGTTATTGTAAATGCATTTGTTGGAGGAATGGTAGGTTTAGAGCGTACCATTTTTCCGAAATTTGCAGAAATAGAGTTTGGTGTATCATCTAAAACTGCAATATTATCATTTATTATAGCTTTCGGAATTACAAAAGCAATTACAAATTACTTCACGGGAAAACTTGCTAATAAATTTGGCAGAAAAAACTTATTACTTTTAGGCTGGCTATTTGCGATTCCCATTCCGTTCATATTAATAAACGCAACTTCTTGGAATTGGGTAATTTTTGCTAATATTCTTTTAGGTATTAATCAAGGGTTGACTTGGAGTAGTACTGTTGTAATGAAAATTGATTTAGTAGGAGAAAAAGACCGAGGATTAGCAATGGGAATAAATGAGTTTGCAGGTTATTTTGCTGTTGGCGTTGTTGCTTTTCTTACAGGTGTTATTGCCCAAAAATACGGTGTAACTCCTTACCCCTTTTATTTGGGAATTGGTATTTCTATAATTGGTTTATTGTTGACATTATTTTTTGTGAGAGATACAAGAAAATTTGTGGATAAAGAACAAAAAACAACTGAAACAGATAAATTAGAAAATGTTTTTTTAGAAACCTCGTTTAAAGACAAAACATTAAGTTCTATAACTCAAGCAGGATTAGTAAATAATTTAAATGATGGAATGATATGGGGACTTTTACCAATACTATTATTATCACTAAATTACAATGAGAAAAATATTGGAATTATCGCAGCTATTTACCCTGCTGTTTGGGGGATTGGTCAACTTTTTACTGGAAAAATGGCAGATATATATTCAAAAAAAGGAATGCTTTTTTGGGGAATGCTTTTACAAGGTTTGGCTATTTTATTAATCCCTTTTTTCACTAGTTTTTATCAATTAGCAATTATTGCATCTATTTTAGGCTTAGGGACAGCATTGGTTTACCCAACATTTTTATCAGCCATTGCTGATGCAACGCGTCCAAGACAAAGAGCAGAAAGTATTGGTGTCTTTCGATTATGGAGAGATCTAGGTTATGCCATTGGCGCAATTGTTTCTGGAATCATAGCTGATTTATTTGGAGTTCAATATGCCGTATTGACTATTGGAGTTATAACGATATTATCTTCCTTATTAATTAAATTTAGAATGCCAAATGACTAAAACAATTACAGATTAATTTGAGTAAAGCCAGCACCCAACACCGCATATAGCAAATTGCTTAATTATTTTAAATAGAAAATTTTTAGTACTTTTAAATAAAACTAACAAGCTATGGAAAAGTACGATTTCAAACCCGCAACTTGCCATATTCAAACACGTTGTAAATAATGGCCAACCGAAATTTGGTTTTCAGAGAAAAAGTTCTTTAAAATAACAATTTACAAAACCGACAAATTCCAAATTGTCTTCCACTCTACCGAATTAAAAATTGAAAAAGTGCGATTTTGAGCAAAATAGCGGAATTGAAAATTGGAACGGAAATCTAAAAAAAGAAAAATTATAACAAACCGAGAAAGATTTTTGACTTTGATCAAAATGGCGAATTTTAGCAACGAAACGTAAAACCAAAACAGAAAAATTACAACAAACCGAGAAAGATTTTCGACTTTGAGCAAAATGCCGGATTTGAGCAACAAAACGGAAAACTAAAAAAGAAAATTAGAACAAACCGAGAAATATTTACTAGTTTTATAATCATTTCAGAGTTGAGCAAAAAGGCGGAAATGCTAAAAAAAAAATAATTGAAACTAAAAAGACAAATTTCAAATTTTGACAAAATATAATAATTCTTACTCAAAACCACTATTTACAACACCGCATATAATTTATGCTTACATTTAAACTAAATATAAACCGACAAACATTCAATAAAAATATTACTACGGCGGAAAAATCTCCGATTTTTACGTCGCACAAATCATATTCAAACTCGTTGTGCCTCATTGTAAAAAGCCGACCGCACATTCAAGCACATTTGGTTTTTGCCGACACGCAAAGCCCAAACAAAAAACCAAAAGAGCTTGAATTTTGCCAACGCTCGACAGAAACTGAAATGATATGTTAAAAAAGATTACTTTAAAAGGAGAACAAAAGAAGGTGCTATTCTTACCACCGACAAACCCCATTCAAATAAAGGGAGTTGCAGGAAGTGGCAAGACAACTGTTGCGCTTTATAGGGCGAAACACCTATTAGAAACACAGAATACACTTTTTCAAGAAGCTAAAATCGTAATTTTCACTTTCAACAAAACATTAGCAGCCTACATAAGAGCAGTAAGTCCTTATATAAATGGTGGGTATCAGAAAGACTCGGACGAGATAAAACCTAAAACACCAGATGGACTTAATGTCACGATTGTGAATTTCCACAGTTGGGCATATCATTTTGCAGGAATTGGGTACAACACAACTGTTATGCAATGGGAACAGATTGAAATTATAGAAAGCATAAAAACCTCACTAACATCTACAAGCTCAAACGTATTAACTAAAAGTTCAGAGTTTTTTCAAGAAGAGATTTCTTGGATAAAGGGTAAACTATTCAATTCAAAAACGGAGTATGTAGAAGCAAAACGGACAGGCAGAGGAACTTCGGATAGAGTTACTACAAGTGACAAAGAAGTAATATGGAATGTCTACTTAAAATATAATCAAGAGCTTAAAAACAGGGGGAAAGTTGATTTTGATGATTATGCGATAAAAAGTTTACAAAAAATAGAAAACGACCCATTTTGGAAACCACCCTTCACTCATATAATTATTGATGAAGCCCAAGATTTAAATAAAGCTCAAATCCTAGTTATTTCAAAATTGGTATCTCAGGAAACAGAAAGTATTTCAATCATTGCAGATGCCGCCCAGAGAATTTTTAAGAGTGGTTTTACTTGGTCGGAAGTTGGACTAAATGTTCGTGGTGGTAGGACTATAGAATTCAAAAAAAATTACCGGAATTCTGTACACATTGCTCGTGCAGCTCTTTCCTTGTTGGCTAATGAAGAAGATAAATCAGAATTTACAGATGTAGAAACAGCTCTTTCAGGTGGTGAAAAACCAATTTTAGGTTATTTTGAAGACTTTGATGACCAACTTGCTTATTTGAAAGGAAAATTACAAAACATAAAAAATGAAGGAAAAATAAGTAGTACGATTGTTTTACACAGGACTAATGATGGCGTGAGAAGGATTCAAAACTACCTTAATAATAATGGTTTTCAGACCGAACTTGTAAAATCAAATCAGGCTGTAAACTACAATAGTGACAGCATCAAAATCTGCACTATGTCTTCTATTAAAGGGTTAGAGTTTAATAATGTCTTCATAATGGATTTAACAGATGATGTTATTCCCTATCCCCCAGGCTTTATTGAGACAGATGATGAATTTCATATTTCAACTGAAAGAAGGCTTTTATATACCTGTATGACTAGAGCAAGAACAGGTCTTTATCTAATAGGCGATAAGGATAACCCCTCAAGATACATAGCCGAGATTGATGACGATTTATTGAATAATATTACAGAATCTTCCTCGGATGACGATTTTGAAGATGATGACCTACCTTTCTAATTATGGAATTAAAAAAAGATTACATAGAATTTCAAAGCGAAATATCAAGGCGGGGAATTGAGTATTTAATACACTTTACGCCAACTATTAACCTGTACAGCATTTTAGAGCAGGAAAAACTAATGTCAAGAAGAGTTCTTGAAAATTTAGATATTGAGCAATTCGATATATTGGACTATGTACAATTTACTGATAGCGTCAGATATGATGATAAAAGCTTTATAAATTTATCTATTTCAGGCCCAAACACCTTTCTATTTTCCAAATTCCAAGAGAGAACAAAAGATACCATTACAATAAATTGGTGTGTCTTGAAAATTGACCCAAAACACATCTATGAAAGGGAGACAAAGTTTGCGGTAACTAATGCGGCATCAAATGCTGCAAAGTCAATTGGAGTAACGGGGGACATTGAAAAATTTAAAATGCTTTTTGCTAACAACATAAACATTCCTTTTGGTGTCCGTGGCAGGCTAAATTCAAAGTTCCCAACGAATGTTCAAGCCGAAGTGCTAGTAAAGGATGAAATACCAATTGAAAGTATTATTCAAGTGTGTTTTGATTCTCAGGAAAGTTTAGCATCTGCAAAAGCTGCATTGTCAGAGTTTAATACAAGTAACTTCGTTGTTGATAAAGATATTTTTTCGCCAAATCGAGCAATATGAAACCAGAAACTAAATATAAAGGAGCAATTAAGCTAGCTGCAATTGGGGATGCACTTGGTTGGATAACAGAGTTTGAGAAAAGCTCTGATTCATTGAAGTTAAAATATGGAACTGATTATGTTTCCAATTTCTATGAATGGAAAAAGGAAGTTGGTGGGAGATTCAATGGATACATAGATAATTTGACAAAAGGTTCGTATTCAGACGACACCCAACTTTTGCTTTCTGTTGCAAGGTCAATTAAAGTTGACGGCACTATTGACCGTGAATATTTTTCTAAAATAGAATTAGCAAATTGGCTTTTGTATGCACGTGGAGCAGGACGAACTATCAAAAATGCAGCGAGAAAGATTGAACGAAAATCAGCAAAATGGAATAGAAATTTTTTTAATTACAAGGTAGGTAATACAACGATAGATTATAGAGAAAGTGGGGCAAATGGTGCAGCAATGCGAATTCTACCTATAGCTCTAGCTAACTTTGGAGAAATTGATAAAATCAAAGAAGAAATTTTTGCAAACAGTATTGTAACACACGGACACCCAAGAGCAATTATTGGGGCTATGCTTTACGGTTATGCAGTTGATACAATTCTAAAATTTCGACCTGAACATTTCACATACGAAGCATTTTTAACAGAACTTGGAAAAGATATTCATCTTAAGCTTTCAATTCCATTTATTCAAAAAGCCAATTTTAGCAGTTGGGAAAAAGAATGGAATAGTAAAGCCAAAATACCATTCAAAGAGCAATATCAAACGATTCTCGATGAAACCCAACAGTATTTGCGTGATGTATATAAGAGTCTAACTAATAAAATCGAAGACGAAAAGGCACTTAGAACTTTAGGCTGTTACAATTCAGATACAAAAGGTTCGGGAACGTCCACAGTAATTGCAGGTATTTTTCTTTGTTGTAAATATCATAAAGAACCAATAAAGGGAATAGAACAAGCTGTTAATTCAATTGGAACTGATACAGATAGTATTGCAGCCTTCGCAGGTGGATTAATTGGCTCACTTCACGGTACATCTATTATTCCTAATAGATTTAAATCAATTCAAGATTCAGATTATCTTGAAAATATAGCCATAAGGTTATTAGAAATTTCAGAGAGCAGGGCGACAGAAGTAAAAAGAAAAAACTTTCCAGAGTTTAAGTCAATAAATACTATTGAAAAAGACAATTTTGAATTAAATGAAACTATATTTTTTACACCTCTAGGCAAAGGAAAAGTGGTTCATATTGACAGGCAAGACACATTAACTAAAGGGAAGTATAATCTAATAATTGATGTTGAGTTTGACTTGGGGCAAAGTTGTCGATTTGCTCAAATTTTAAACAAAACAGAAAAAGAGATTTCAAAATCTGAATCGCCTGACAATCAAAACGAAATTGAAAAAGACATAAACTTTTTGAATGCTCTGAAAATAGACTTTCAAACAAAAGAACGAATTGAAAAATTTTTGAATGGATTAAACAAAGAGCAACAAAAGGAATTCAGAGAAATCTTAAACCAAATAGAGAAAAATGCCAAACGCTAACAGCCACACACATTGCCAAGCCGCACCAGCCAACGCAAAAACCAAAGCTTGGCAAAGAGTGTGTCTGCCCCATCGCACGACCAAAACAACAGACAAACTAACGACAGAAAAAGAACAACGAAGGCACAACAATGTATATACAAAATAGGCGAAATAGTATTAAATTCAAGGGTTGTAGTCCGCTTCAACCTTTCAACGGTTTGATAGGTTTGAAGCCCGCAATCGCCTACTTTGCATATACTTACCGTCGTTGGGCACTATTACGATTACTATGAAAAAACGATTCTTATTATTAATTCTGCTTCTTTTAATTCTGCTTTCTTGTAATTCTACCAAATACGAAAAAAATGAGTTAGGAATTAACGGGAAAGTTAAAAAAGTTACTGAAATTACTTACAGAGAAATAAAAGACACGACTGGTAAACTTTCAAATGATACTTTATCAGTTGTAATTACATTCTTGAATGATAATGGAAAATTAAAAAAATCCAAAACTGATATTTATATAAGTAATGTATTGGCACAAACAATTGATTCAAGGTTTATTTACAATTCAAAACAACAACGAATAAAAGAAATGGCAACAACATTAGATTCAATAGAATTTGAGGTTGAATATGAATATAAAAATAATTTACTTGACAGAACCCTATATAAAGATACACTTGATAATATTTACAATGAATATTTTGAACTCTATTTTTATGATTCTTTTGGAAAATTGAAACAAAGAGATTATCATAGTTTCTCAATAGACTTGGAGGAAAATGACACAATTACAAATTTAAAGGCAAAATTCAAGTATGACAATAATGAATTTCTAATTGAATCCGAATGGATGAGTTTAGACTCCATTTACAACAAAAAGGAATTATATTTTAAAGACAAAACAGGACTTTTAGAAAAACAATTTAACTATAATAATATCGGTATTCTAATCGATTCCGCATTTTTCAAATATGAATATGATAAAAATAATAATTGGATTAAGAGGATGGAATTTAAAAATGATTCTTTAATTAAAATTAAGGAAAGAATTATTGAATGATAAAAACAGTGCCCAACAATGCGCATAAAAAATTGCTAAATCCAACTAAATAGAATGATTCTAAAACTTAAGAACACTAAATTTAAACAGTGGAAAATTGCGTTTTCAAAAGCGCAACTTTTCATGCTCTAAACCGTTGGCTAAAATAGCTAAACAATGAAAAAATTATACAACAGAATGAAAGTTGCATATACAGTTATTTGCTGCTTAGGATTTACAATATTATTTAATGGTTGTAAAGATGACGACACTCCACCCGATTGTGGTTGTGAGTCTGAGACACGAACAACAATTCCCGAATCAGTGAATTTAATTGGTCAAATCGCCTATAAAACTCAAATTGACCCTCAAGATGATTATTACAGTAACACGTTTTGGATTGGATATACGGAACAAAACTGTTCCAATTGTATTCATCATATGATAGTTTGTAATGAAGATTTTTTAAGAAATGAATTTGATGATATTATAGTTTCGGGAGAAGTTGTAGAAGTTAAATTTTCAGGCAATCTCAAAAAAATTTGCGAGTTGCCTGTGGCGTTTCTAGCAGACGAAACGTTTGAAAGTATTAAATTAACATCAATCGAAAGACAATGAAACGAATTGCAAACGATGAGTTTGAAGGACTAACTAACAATTCCGCTATTTTTAAATAAAGGAATTGAGCAATGAAACGGAAAAAACCTAAAAAGACAAATTACAACAAATGAGAAAGTTTTTTGATTTTTCAAACATTTCGGAATTGAGCAACGAATCGGAAATTCTTAAAAAGAAAAATTGCAACAAACCGACAAATCTTATAAAAAACCGTTGGTTAAAGTAGTTTTTAGTTCATATTTTATTTATAGTTCTAAACTTAATTTTTTTCAATTTTTCAATCAGTTTAATGATT
>DAIDMK010000064.1 GCA_027449025.1 Lutibacter sp.
AACGGCAACCGATTTTGACGGAAATTATACCCTACAAAATGTAGACTCAAAAGCAGTTTTGGTTTTTAGCATGATAGGGTACACTACAAAAGAGATTTATGTTAGTGAAAAGAGCACTATCAATGTTGTCCTTTCAGAAGATTCACAATCTCTAGATGAAGTTGTTCTTGTTGGATATTCATCAAGAAAAAAATCAACTTTAACAGGAGCTATCTCTGTTGTTGATATGGCTGATTTAGAAAAAACTAGGGTTACAAATGTTTCTCAGGCTTTACAAGGTCAAGTTGCCGGTGTGCAAGTAACATCAAGTACCGGAGCGCCAGGGGACCCTATCGAGGTTCGAATTCGTGGAAAAGGAACAATTGGAAATAACAATCCATTATATGTAGTGGATGGAATACCGTCTAGAGATATCAGTTTTTTAAATCAGGCTGACATTAAAACAATGACAGTATTAAAAGATGCTGCTGCAGCCGCAATTTATGGTTCAAGAGCCTCCGGCGGTGTGGTATTGATTACAACTAAAAGTGGTGCCCAAGGAAAAACAAGTTTTGATGTAAGTTATTACACCGGGCTTCATAATGCCTCTAATCTTCCAGATATGTTAAACGCGGAACAGTATATGAATACTGTTGAAAAAGCGTGGAATAATTCTGACAGAACTGGAACCAATCCATATACTGCAGATAAAGGTAGATCAGATTTTTCTGATACGGACTGGTTAAATGAATTGTTTGAAACAGGAAAATCTCAAAATTTACAATTTACGGCCAGTGGAGGAAATGATAAAGTTCAATTCTTAATGTCATTGGGTTATTATAACCAAGATGGAATTGTAATTTTCGACAACGATAAATACCAAAAATTAAATTACAGAACCAATCTTAATGCAGATTTAACTGATCGCTTAAAAATTGGAACAAATCTACAATTATCGTATGCAACGCAGGATAAACTATCATCAAAAGGAGATGAACCAGGTATTATTAGACATGCCTTATTAAGACCTCCGGTAATTGGTGTTTACAAAGATGTAAATGATCCTACTTATTCTGTAAGGGATCCTTTCACTGATTTGCCATTTTATGTACATAATGATAGAGATAATGGAGGATGGGAAAGTGATAAATATGAATGGACATCAAATCCTATTGCACTAGCCTATTTTACAGATGATGTTCGAAAGGATTTTAGAACATTTGGAAATGTGTATGCAGAATATGCCTTTTTACAAGATAAAGAGTTGGTATTTAGAACCAACATCGGGGTTGATCTATCATTTTTTCACAACAAAGCGTTTGGTGAAAATTTTGGAGATGATGACGGCGGAGGTAATGATACCGATCAAGGACTGGGAAGACAAAACCGACCAAATAATTTGAATGAAGAAAGAGGTGAAGAACACACAATTACGTTCAACAACACCTTAAACTATACTAAAACATTAAATGGTAAACATGATTTAAGCTTATTGGCAGGAACCGAATTTATTGACAATTACAGTTCTTCAATTGGTGCTAGCAGAGCCCGTTTTGATATAACAGACGATACGTTTAGATATCTTGATTACGGCGGTACAGATACTGATTTATGGAATGGGGGAAGTGCTTCTGAATGGTCATTATTTTCTTTGTTTGGATCAGCTTCCTATGTATTTGATAATAAATATATGGTTACGGCTAATATGAGAGCTGATGCCTCTTCACGTTTCTCAGATAAGAATCGCTGGGGATATTTCCCTTCTATTTCTGCTGGATGGAAAATTTCTGATGAAGAGTTCATGAAAGATGTTAATTGGATATCCAATCTAAAATTAAGAGCAGGTTGGGGACAATTGGGGAATCAAGAAATCGACGATTACGCCTATTTAACTTTAGTTAGCCAAACAGATGGTAAAGTTGTGGTGAATCGTTATGGAAATGAAGATCTAAAATGGGAAACCTCTACGTCAACAAACATAGGAATTGACTTTGGATTTTTGAATAATAAATTGGTATTATCAGCGGATTATTTCGTAAAAAACACAACAGACATTTTATTGCCAATTAGTTTGCCAGCTATTGTTGGAGATGTTGCACCTACTATTGTAAATGCAGGCGAGGTTAGCAATAAAGGATTTGAACTTTCTGTAAACTATAGAAATTCAGACAAAGAATTTAAATACAGTGTAAATGCAAATTTAGGAACATTGACTAACAATGTTGAAAAATTGCATCCAAACGTGCCTAACCTTACCGGAAAAGTAACAAGAACGGAAGTAGGACATTCACTAGACGCTTATTACGGTTATAAAATGGAAGGTATTTACCAAAATCAATCCGAAATTGACAGTCATTTAAGCGGAACATTAAATCCAAACGTAAAGCCTGGAGATATCAAATTTAAAGATTTAAATAATGATGGTATCATTAATTCGGATGATAGAACATTTATTGGAAGTTCAATACCTGATCTTACCTATGGAATTTCATTTTCATCATCATTTAAAGGTTTTGACTTTTCTTTTCTTTTTCAGGGAGTGGAAGGAGTTGACCGATATAATGATGCTAAAAAAATATTGGACTATGATACGCGCCCATTCAATTATACTACAAATATTTTAGGAGCTTGGGACGGAGAAGGTAGCAGCAATACCACACCAAGAGTTGCGTTTGAAGACAATGGAAGTAGTAAAGTATCCAGTATTTTTGTAGAGGACGCATCTTATCTTCGACTTAAAAATGTTGAAATTGGATACACTTTAAAATCTATAAAAGGCATTCAGGACGTACGCCTTTATGTATCTGGCCAAAATTTATCTACTGCAACAAACTACTCTGGATTAGACCCAGAATCAACAGATTTAATGGATATGGGAACCTACCCGTCATCAACATCTGTTTTGTTTGGCGTAAATGTTAAGTTTTAATATTCTAAAAGAAATATTTATGAAAACAATATACAACAATATAATTTTAGTATTCTTAATTGCAATTTTTGTAAGTTGTGATGATGAATTAACACAGGATCCAATAGGTCTTCTTACAATGGATCAGATTGATACGAACCCAACAATAAACACCTTAGAATCTTCAGTGAGTTCATCATATCAATTGCTCGCAAGTACCTTAAATATTATTGGAGAATGGGGCTGGGATGATGGAACAGTTCTTAGAAATGATTTTATCCTTCAAGACATTGCTTCTAATGACATGAACAAAAAATGGAATCCTGATGGGGATCAAGCCTGGATGGATGAATTTAGTAATTTTAGTTTTACAGCTGATAACGGAGGTTTTAATGGAATATGGTTATACGATTATGAGGGTATCAATAGAGCAAACTATGCCATAAGTTTATTAACAAATGATGAAGTGACTCAAACAGTTGGAATCACTGATTCTCGAAAAAATCAATTATTGGGTGAAGCTTATTTTTTACGCGCTTTTTACTATTTTGATTTGGTAAATAATTTTGGAGGTGTGCCATTATTAACAATTCCATTAGAGTCATTTGAAGAAGCTTTTGATGTTGCTGTTAGAGTATCTTCTGAGGAGATTTGGGGACAGATTAACTCAGATTTAACAGCAGCCAAATCATTGCTGCCAAATATTAAATATTCAGATCCGTCCCAGCCTTGGAGAGCTTCAAAAGGCGCGGTTATTGGTTTACAGGCTAAAGCAGCATTGTATAATGAAAATTGGTCAGAAGTTGTGTCGTTAGTATCTGAATTAGAAGGACTTGGTTTTTACAGTTTAAATGCCAATTATTTCGACAGTTTTGATATAACTAAAGAATTTTCTGAGAATGAAGTGATTTTTGCATATGACCACGTTTCGGGTCAAAACCCTCGAAACGGTAATGGGCTTTGTGCTTTAGTAGGTTGGGGATTTGTAGCGCCTAGCAATGATTTCATTAATGCGTTTGAAGCAAATGACCCAAGATTGTTATATACAGTAGATGTACAAAATAAAAATGTATCAAAATTATTGGGAAATACTGTTGGAAACGATAAAGGAAATGATGATGCTCCAAGCAATAAAATTTATATGCGTTATGCAGATGTGTTGCTTTGGAAAGCTGAAGCATTGAATGAAACTGGAGACTATGCAGGTGCTATTGCAATTATAAATAAAATAAGATTAAGAGCAAGAACTAGCCCTACTGCAGATGGTTCTGTGATTCCTGCTGGAACATTGCCAGATAGAGGCAGTTCAACAAATTCATCTGAAATAAAAGGTTGGTTAATGGCTGAACGAAGGGTTGAATTAGGCTTTGAGTCTCAAAGATTTAATGACTTAAAAAGATGGGGAACGGCTAAAACTGTGCTTACAGGACTTGGAAGAAATTTTCAAGATTACCACTACCTATATCCAATTCCTCAAGGAGAAGTAGATAAATCGGGAGGAACAATTACACAAAATTCGGGTTATTAAAAAGATTTTTTATAATAATTACTTGTTGAATTGATTAATGTATAAAGAGAAGTAGTAAGTAATATGGCGCTACTTCTCTTTATTTTAATCCGAAATCTTTTTTCAATTATTAAAATGGTTGCATTTATAAAGAAATATTCAAGCCGATTTACATCCAATATATGCAACACACAGCTAATTAATGAAGCATAATGCAATTGATTTTAGGTGCTTATAAATAACATAAAAAATTTAGAAATGAAAAATATTGCAAACAGATGCAAAGAAAACCCCCTATTATTTCCTAAAGATATAAAGCCTAGTAATAAAAACATGATTATAGAATGTTTGTTGAATCCTGGGGTATTTGAATTTAACGGCAAAATTGGACTTTTGGTTCGTGTGGCAGAGCGCACCATTCAAAATGAAGGCGTAGTGTCTGTTCCAATATATAACAATCAAGGAAAAGTTGAAATTCTTAACTTCAATTTAAATGATCCCAAATTAGACACCTCTGATGCCCGAATTATTAATTATGATGGAATAGATTATTTAACAACCATATCCCATCTCCGATTGCTTTTTAGCGATGATGGGAAAAAATTCTATGAATCTGAAGGCTATCCCTCGTTATTTGGAGAAGGAGAATACGAATCTTATGGCATTGAAGACTGTCGGGTAGCCAAAATAGAAGACACCTATTATCTTACCTATACGATGGTATCAACAAACGGCGTAGGCGTTGGACTAAGAACCACGAAGGATTGGAAATCCTTTGAGAAAAAAGGAATGATTTTGAGTCCGCACAATAAAGATTGTGCAATTTTTGAAGAAAAAATAAATGGAAAATATTATGCATTGCACAGACCCAGCAGTCCTGAATTGGGCGGAAATTATATCTGGCTGGCAGAATCACCTGATGCTGTTCATTGGGGAAATCATAAGTGCATTGCCAAAACCCGTGAGGGAAAATTTGACAGCAAACGGTTAGGCGCAGGGGCTGCACCTATTAAAACAGAAAAAGGTTGGCTAGAAATTTATCACGGTGCAACAGCTAAAAATCGTTATTGCTTAGGGGCTATTTTATTGGATTTGAAGGATCCTTCAAAAGTGATTGCAAGATCAGAAGAACCAATTATGGAACCTGAAGCAACTTATGAACTTACAGGTTTTTTTGGAGAAGTTATTTTTACGAATGGTCACCAAGTAGTTGGAGATCAAATTAATATGTATTACGGAGCGGCAGACGAGGTTGTCGGATTAGCAACTTTCTCTATTAAAGAGATTTTAAAAACATTGGAACAAACATGTTAGACATAGCAAGAGTAGGAATAAGAGATTTCTCAAGAAGCGCAAAAATATTAATACTGACAAATTTAATTTATGCGTTTGTGATGCCTGTTATAGATATTTTTGTGGCATCTTATATTATGCGTAATTCTAATGATCCATCTAAAGTAATGTTGTATCAATTAGCTATTTACACAGGTATCCCCATCACTTTTTATATAAATGGCTATTTACTGAACAAAATTAATATCAAAAAATTATTCTCTCTTGGAATGTTACTGAGTGGCGTTTCTATGGTGTTTATGATGACTTTAAAAGAAATTAGTTATACAGGATTAATAACTGCAGGTTTAATAATGGGAATGTCATTTGGGCTATATTGGTCCAATAGGGATTATTTGGTGCTTGCAACAACTTCAGATAAAACAAGAAACTATTATTATGGCTTGGACACGTTTTTCTATACTTTAACGGCAGTAATTGTTCCGGTTATTATTGGCTGGTACTTGATGAATGGAAATGGGACTTCAAATGAAGGCGTAAATTCTGGTTATAAAGTAGTGACAGGGGCTGTTTTTATTTTTACAATTCTGGCCTCTATAGTGTTTCATTTTGGTAAGTATGAAAAGCCAAAAAGTGAAAAGTTTCTGTATTTTAAATTTCATAAACTTTGGAATAAGATGCTTCAAATGGCACTGCTAAAAGGTTTGGCTCAGGGATTTATTGTAACAGCACCAGCCATGTTAATGATGAAATTTTTTCATTCTGAAGGCGCTTTGGGAACCGCACAATCTGTGGGCGCAATAATTGCAGCAGTGGTTATGCTTATTTTGGGTAAGTTTTCAAAACCAAAACACAGACTGATTATTTTTAGTGTCGGATTAATATTTTTCTTTTTAGCCTCTTTCTTTAACAGTTTGATGTTTAATTCAACAGGAGTCATTATTTTTATATTTTTATTGTTGATTGCCAGACCAATACTTGATATCGCTTATTTCCCAATACAGTTAAAAGTGATTGATTTATTGTCAAGGATTGAAAACAGAAACGAATTTGCTTATATTTTAAATCACGAATTTGGACTGTATGTAGGTCGTTTTATTGGCGCAGGTACTTTTTTAGGGCTCGCTTATTTTGGAAATGTGGATATGGCTTTAAGATATGCTCTGCTAATTATTGCCACACTTCAATTATTGGCCATTGTGATTGCAAAACAACTTTTAAAACAACAAAATACATTAGAAAATGAGAAAGCATAATAGTAGAAATGCGATTGCAGTTTTGGCGATTGCTTTACTCCTTGTCGCCTGTAAAACAGCAGTTACAAATTTTGATTTACCCTCCCCCGTCCAACAAATCAAATTAGAACGCGTTGATAATATGCCAAATATGCCTAAACCTTTTAAAATAATTGATTTCAAAAACTTGGCAAAAGGCTATGATTCATTGGTTTTTGACAGTACACAAACCGGAGAATATTGGCCACTAATTTGGGCAGACAATTCTCGTAAAAATTATAATCAGGAAACTTTTGGTATTTATACCGCTATGGGAGATCTAAGGCAGGGAACTAAAAATAATAACGGCCTTTTCCATGAATCTCTAGCTACCATAGGATCCGTTTTCGGTGCAAGTTTGGTTGGTATTGATAAATCGAAGCAAAATGGCAAAAATTATGTTGCGATGCTAAAAAATTATTTCAATTCCGAAACAAAATGGAATATTGTCATGAACAACACCAGCCCAGAAGTGGCTTTGCTCGGAGGAGGATATGCCAGAGATTGGTGGTACGATGTGTATCCAAATGTATTATTTTACGGCGTAGCCAACTTTTATCCTGAAGAAAAGGACTATACCCTGATTATGCGTTCGGTGGCAGACAAATTTTATAAAGCCGATTCTGTTATGGCGGGTAATTATGACCATTCCTATTTTGATTACGCTACGCTGGAACCAAAAGACAACTGGATTTGCAAACAACAAGATGCAGCTGCGGGTCATACTTATGTGCTGTATTCAGCCTACCAAAAATTTCAGGAGCCTAAATATTTAAAAGGCGCTAAATCTTCTTTAGAGGCTTTATTGGCACAGCCAAAAAACGAGTTCTATGAAATATTGATGCCTTTTGGGGCTTATGTGGCAGCACGTTTAAATGCGGAAGAAGGAACAAATTATGATTATACAAAAATTCTTGAATGGACTTTTAACGGAACTCCCGAATGCAGAAAAGGTTGGGGTGTTCTACAGGACAATTGGAACGGATATGATGTATCTGGATTGGTGGGAAGTACTGTTGACCACGGCGGATTTGCTTTTTTGATGAATACTTACGACACCATGTGGCCATTGGTGCCAATGGTTCGGTATGACCAGCGTTACGCAAATGTTATTGGGAAATGGATGCTGAATGCGAGCAATGCCTTGAAATTTTTCTATCCTTATGAAATGCCCAATGATCATCAAACCATTCCTGAACAAAAAAAATATACAAAAGGGGTAATAGCTTATGAAGGTCTGATTAAAGAGTCTCATTTTGATAAATATAAGGATATAAAAGCGCCTGTTGCCATTGGTGATGGACCGCATTGGGTGGAAGGAAATCCTGATGTTTCCCAATTCAGCGTATATGGAAGCGGCCACGTGGGTATTGCAGGAGCTATCATTTCAAAAACCAATGTTGAAAATATATTACAGCTGGATTTATTGGCAACCGACTTTTACCGGAGTGATGCATTCCCATCTTATTTGTATTACAACCCAAATGCAGAAGGCAAAGAAGTAACGATTGCGCTTGGGAAAAAGGAATTAAAAATATATGATGCTGTACAAAGGGCATTTGTAGCCAAGAACGTAAAAAATAATTACACCTTTTCTATGGCCAAAGAACAAGCTGCTGTTTTGATAATGGTGCCTCAAGATGCACTTATAATGGAGAAAAACGGAAAATTATATGCCAATGATATCGTTATAGATTACAGATACGCTATGGAAAACTAAATATTTGTAATTAAGAAGAGTTTGTGTAATCTCATAATATAAAAAACAAAAATGTTGATTAAAAGCTTAAAACATATTATTATCCTTTTGTTTTGTTTCTATGGTACAATCGGATTTAGTCAAAATCTCAACCTGAAAGTTATAGGAGATGAAAACCAGGGATTTAATGTTGACATCTATAACGGAAGCCAATTATTGATTCATAACACCGAAGAATTCTCACTTAAAATGGCTAATTTGGACTTAAGTGAAACGGTAGAACTATCCGCATGGAAAGGTTCAAAATGGACTGGTGATGAAAACAGGGTTCAAATGACTAAGGAATCCTACCTTTCTAACTTCGATTTAAATGTTACAATTACGGTTACTTATCAGGTTATCAACAAAAATGTAATAAAAAAGAGTATCGATTTATTTCAATCTGGGATGCCAACTTTATATTATATTTTAGAAGAAACTTCAAAACCTGCAGAAACACCTAAAAAATATCTTTCCTTTGAACATGATAATTTTCCGGGAGGTTTTGCACATGAAATGTTTCCTTCTGTTGGTTTTGTAACTCCGGACAATCAATTGGTTGGCTTTTTAATGGATGCAGGTTACAAAAACCACTATACACGCGCCACACGTCGTCGATTTAACGGTCATGGCGGTGGTTTTGTGGGAATGAGAAGACTGCCCGACGCTGAATTGGTTGCTGTTGCAACCTTAACAGAAAGAGACAAAGGTCAACATTATATCAGGCAAAAATTTGGGGAGATGTATAATTTGGATGCCGGAAAAGAGACAGTGCTAAAACTCGATGATAAATTTCAAAAAGTGGGGGCTGTTGAAATTAAAAAACAACCCGGGCTTATTACACTTAACAATAAGGTTGCAGGTCGATCTGGCATAGAAATGATAACCCCTTTAAAAGATCAAAAAGTTTATGACATTTCCTTCCTGGCCAAAGGAACCACACCTGTAGCCTTAAAACTTTTCAGAATTAAAAACGGACAAAAAACCATTGAATTAGAACATGGAATCAAATATATTGACCAGTTTCCCATAAAGGAAAAGGAATGGACACTTTTTAAAGGAAGTGTTTTGGTGCCCTATATTGAAAATGACAGCGTTTCTATGTTTATAGGTTCACAATCGGGAAAGGCATCCTTACTTCAGATTAAAGATTTAAAAATTGTGGAACATCAGCCTCAAAAACAGCCTTATAACAGAATGAATATGGGAGAAAAGGTTACAAAAACAACTTTCGTTTTTGTGGAACCTTATACAAATCATCACGATTTTGTGATTTCTTCACAATCGCGTTTGGCAGAGGGAAAAGAATTCGAAGGTTCATTGATTGAGAAAATGCTCTATGCAAACTTCAATATGTTAACTTGGATTACTTCTATCAATGATTTTACGCCTTTGAATGTTCCCAACATGAATTATGCCCCAGACATGTACAATCGGGATTCATTTTTTTCAATAGTTTCAAGCCATAATGAAGAATTAAACCTTAAAATTTGGGAGCAATGGGCCAAAACCCAAACTTCTAAAGGGGCGATAGCCACCATTATTACGCCCTATATGGGAACGGTAGAAGCAAAAGATAATGAGGCTACCATTCAATTTTTAATTTGGGGAATGATGAATAAAAGGCGATTCGGAGTTACATTACCTAAAGATAAAATAGATAAAGCAGTAGAATATGTATTGAACGAATTTGATGAAGATGGGGATGGGATATGTGAATCACATTATACACTTAGTCAAATAGACATTAATGAATACAATCCAAAGACCAGTGATTTAGCTGTAAATCAAGGGATGTTCGCCATTGCATTGAGAACCATTAAAGAATTAGGGTATAATATTTCAGATTTATATTTGGAAAAAGCTGAAAAAGCCTATCTGGATTTTTATGATGTAAGCAGAAAGCATATTGTGTTTGATAAAGAATATCCTGACATCATTACTTTGACTGACTTGGAACCGGAATTTTTCTCTTTGTGGTTATTTAACCGACCAATGTTAACGAATGAAATGGTAATCAATCATTTGGAGCAGATACCAATCCTTAACAAAGTTTCAAATTCTCCCCATCCTCAATATGGTACAACAGCGCCGGTATGTATCAGATTAACAGCAGATGAAAAAGGATATGCCTACTTAAGCCCGAATTATCAGCCTTTCAGAGAATTTGGGGAGGCTAACTATAAAGATGGCGCAAGAGATGGCTTTTATTACAATGGGGGAAGCTGGATGCGTCCTGAATATGCTGCCTATGCAGTTGGAAAACGCCATGGATGGAAAAAAGCAGAAGCACTCATGGAAAACAGGGCCTGGGCAGAAATCAACCTCAATCCGAAATGGCCTTATTCCAAAGAATTTATTCCGACAAAATGGACAACAACCGATTCATGGTGGCCATCTACGCGAGGATTATGCTGGAATGTATTTATGCTCATGGCAAATGAGGTTGCTGGTCTCCGTACACCTGATATGGATCCCGATTTTAAAAAATAGAAAATCTTTGATGTTATTTTCGAAGCATATTTCAGAAATCATTTTTATAAATTAAACACATGCAACAGCTTAAATTTTCCTTATTAATTTTGTTGGTATCTCCACTCCTATCCTGCACCCATAATGAAAAAACCAATCAGGATAAAACATGGTGGAAGGAAACTGTTTTCTATGAAATTTATATGCCTAGTTTTAAGGATGGCAATGGTGATGGTTACAGTGATTTTAAGGGGCTGACTTCAAAATTAAATTATATTAAAAATTTGGGAATTAAAGGTGTTTGGCTAACACCTTTCCTAAAATCTCCAAAAGTTGATAACGGTTACGATGTTTCGGATTATTACGTAATTGATTCAACTTACGGATCAATGGATGATTTTAAGATTTTCTTAAAGGAAGTTCACAAAAGAAATATCAAAGTCATTATGGATTTGGTGGTAAATCACACTTCTACAGAATCAAAGTGGTTTCAAGAGGCGAAAAAATCGAAAGACAATCCGTATAGAGATTATTATATTTGGAAAGACAATCCCAACAATTGGGAGTCTTTTTTTGGAGGATCTGCGTGGGAATTGGACAGCCTTACAAACCAATATTATTACCACAAGTTTGATGTGAAAATGGCCGACCTAAATTGGAAAAACCCAAAAGTTGTTGGAGAAATTCAGGGCGTTTTAAGGTTTTGGCTGGATTTAGGGGTCGATGGTTTTCGGCTGGATGTCATAAATTTTCTAACTACGGAAGGGATCACAACAGACAATCCGACAGATGAAAACGGAAAACAAAATCACCTGAACGACATCAATCAAAAAGGGGTGAAAGAAGCCATGAAAACGATAAGAAAAACGGTCAATGAATATGACAATCGTTTTATAGTTGGTGAAATAGGAAGCGATAAAATTGAGGTGCTGAAGCAATACCAGGGAACGGAATTGTTGGATGTGGTATTTAATTTCAACTTTGGAAGCATTCCAAAATTTTCAGCACAGCGAATTTTTGAGGAACTGAAAAGTATGGAAAACAATATGAGCAACTACCCGACATTGTTTTTTGGAAGCCATGACATGCCGCGTCTCGTGAATCGTTTGGCAAAAAACAACCCTGAAAGAGCGGAATCGTTGGCAGCATTGATCCTCACGGCAAAGGGGATTCCATTTATATATTACGGGGAGGAAATTGGAATGGAAAATATTGAAGCCAATTCTATGGAGGAAATCAAAGACATTCAAGGTAGAACCCATTATAACTTAGCGATAAAAAAAGGAGAATCTTTAGAAGAGGCTCTAAGGATTGGAAATGAGCACAACAGAGATAAATCCAGAAGTCCAATGCAATGGGATAGCACCCGGTTCGCAGGTTTTTCTACAGTGCAGCCCTGGATAAAGGTAAATGAAAATTATTTAAGTTTGAACGTAGCATCCTTCGAAAAACAAGAGAATTCATTATTAAATAAGTATAAGCAATTGATAGCCCTTCGAAATTCAGAACCAGTTTTTCATTATGGAAAATATACTGAGTTAGCATTTTCGAATAATTCAATTTCATTTACACGTGTATTTAATGGAAAAAAGATTAAATGTTACTTTAATTTTAGTGAAAATTCACTTGAAATTAAATTAAAAGAGAATGAAAAAGTTTTACTTGGAG
Source organism: Lutibacter sp. (assembly GCA_027449025.1). Taxonomy (GTDB): domain Bacteria; phylum Bacteroidota; class Bacteroidia; order Flavobacteriales; family Flavobacteriaceae; genus Lutibacter. Next base: position 12,840 of record DAIDMK010000064.1, read on the forward strand.
CATTGACTATAAAACCAAACAAATACTTAATGGTGGAATCTATTAAGAATTAGTGAATAAATAATAAAAAAACAAGAAGCAATATGGAATTATATCCCTTAAAATTTCAACCAGTATACAGCTACCGTATTTGGGGAGGAGAAAAGTTGAAAACAATATTGAATAAAAATTACAAAGAGAACAGTATTGGGGAATCTTGGGAAGTTTCCGACATAAATGAAAGTGAAACAAAAGTTTATGAAGGCGATTTAAAAGGCTTCACTTTAAAGCAACTTATAAAGAAGTTTAAAGGTGATTTTGTGGGAAATCGTGTTTATGACATTTTTGGGGAGGATTTTCCCTTACTCATAAAGTTTATTGATGCCAAAACACCCTTATCCATTCAGGTGCATCCAGGTAATGCTTTAGCGAAAGAGCGCCATAATTCATTCGGAAAAAATGAAATGTGGTACGTAATGGAAGCGGAAGAAGGCGCAGAATTGATTGTTGGTTTTAATCAGAAAGTAACCAAGGAGATCTATTCAAAACATCTTAACAATTCAACATTAAGCGAAATATTGAATATTGAAAAAGTAAAAAATGGAGATACTTTTTATATCCCAACAGGAAGGGTTCATGCCATTGGTGCTGGCGTGTTGCTCGCAGAGATTCAACAAACATCCAACATCACTTATCGAATTTACGATTATAACAGGGTTGATGCAAAAACAGGTGAAAAAAGAGAATTGCACACCGATTTAGCACTCGATGCAATTGATTTTGAATTTTATGATGACTATAAAACAGTTTATGATAAAAAAAGGAATGCTTCGAATGAATTGGTGCATTCTCCTTATTTTAAAACCAATATCATTGAGGTTTCAGGCGAGTTAGATAAAAATTACACAAATCTGGACTCTTTTGTAATTTACATGGGTGTTTCAGGGTTTGCTGAGGTAACAGTTAATAATATAATTTATGGCCTTAAAACTGGCGAAACACTTTTGCTTCCAGCTAAAATAAATCAATTAAAAGTCAATGCTGATAAGGCTGTTATTTTAGAAATATATTTATAAAAACAACGCTAAAACCCTTCAATTTCAACTTTGTATTTGAGGGGTTTTGTTTATTAAATCTTATGAGTTTGTGGCATAATACTGAAAAATAGTTGGTAAATAGTCTGTTAGGCATTATTACCATTGAGATTCCAAGAAGTTTGATGAA
>DAIDMK010000065.1 GCA_027449025.1 Lutibacter sp.
GATACAAAAAACTAATAAAACTTCCAAATAAATGTACAAAAAAAACCGTCTCTAGTTGTGAGACGGCTTCTTTTTTTATGAAAATAAGTTGGCAAAAACATCTTCAACTTTTGCGACTTTAACTATTTTTATTTTGTAGTGAGCGCTGCTAATTTTATTGAATTTTGAAATAAATATTTTGTGAAAGCCTAGTTTTTCGGCTTCTGTAATGCGCTGTTCCACGCGATTTACTGGGCGAATTTCTCCTGTTAGTCCAATTTCTGCGGCAAAGCAAAAATCCTGCGCAATTGAAACGTCTTCATTAGAGGATAAAATAGCGCAAATCACCGCCAGATCAATAGCTGGATCATCAACTTTTATACCTCCGGCAATATTCAAAAACACATCTTTCGCCCCCAATCTAAATCCGGCCCGTTTTTCTAAAACCGCCAAAAGCATGTTCAATCGTTTCGTATCGTAACCAGTTGCCGATCGTTGTGGCGTACCGTAAACTGCGGTGCTTACCAGTGCCTGAACTTCAATCATTAAAGGTCGCATTCCCTCTAAAGTTGCGGCAATGGCGGTGCCACTTAGATCTTCTTCTTTTTGGGAAATTAATATTTCTGAAGGATTTTCAACTTCGCGCAGCCCGAAAGACTGCATTTCGTAAATTCCAATTTCCGCCGTAGAGCCAAACCTGTTTTTTTGAGCGCGCACTATACGGTAGGCGTGATTTCTATCGCCTTCAAATTGCAACACAACGTCAACCATATGCTCTAAAACTTTTGGACCGGCAATATTGCCATCTTTGGTAATATGTCCAATTAAAAGAACGGGTGTGGCTGTTTCCTTGGCGAATTTAATCAACTCGGCAGTAGTTTCCCTGATTTGTGAAATGGAGCCCGGGGAAGCGTCAATATACTCGGTATATAAGGTTTGGATAGAATCTATCACTACAACTTCCGGATTTATTTCTTCAATGGCTCTAAAAATATTTTGGGTATTTGTTTCGGTTAAAATTAAACAATTGGTGTTTATATTTTGAAGTCGTTCCGCGCGCATTTTTATTTGCGATTGACTTTCTTCTCCTGAAACATACAAAACTTTTTTTGGCATTGTTAAGGCAACTTGCAGTAGCAACGTCGATTTTCCAATTCCAGGTTCTCCTCCCAACAGCAACATGGATCCTTTTACCAAACCGCCGCCTAAAACCCTATCAAGTTCCTTGTTTTTGGTTGGGATACGGTCTTCTTTATCTAAAGCAATATCATTAATTTTCAATGCTCTATTGGCTTTTTTTGGAGCGGTGGATTGTTTCCAGTTTCTTTTTACTTCAGTTTGAATCACTTCTTCAACAATGGTATTCCACTCGTTGCATGAGGTGCATTGCCCGAGCCATTTTGCATATTGGGCACCACAATTCTGACAAAAAAATAAAGTTTTGGTTTTGGCCATTTTAAGTATTTATCGAAGAAGTAAATATAGGAAGAATAAGCATTTATTTATAGGGGTAAAGTGTTTAAAGTTTGAAAGGTCTAAAGTTAATTGGTAAATTAATTAATTATCAATTTTCAGCTTCTCATTTTTATACGATTCAATCGTTAGAGATTACCTCACTTATTTTTATTTTGTTTTGGAGTTCAGTCCCTAATTTGAATTGGAAATCCCGGATTTGCTAACTTGTGTATTCTAATTTTCGTCAGAATGCAGCGAAAAGCCCGACAAAGGGGAACGCTCAAAATGAATTTATTGATATTTTCTTAAAATAATTCTTGCATCGTTTTGGCCACACCATCATTTTTATTGGTATCGGTAATTTTATTGGCAATTTTTAGCACTTCATCTTTGGCATTTGCAACGGCAACACCCAAACCCACCGCTTTGAGCATTTCAATATCGTTGTAATTGTCACCAAAAGCCACAATATTTTTTATTGAAAGATCTGGATAACATTCTTTTAGCAAAACTTCAATTGCCGTTTTTTTGGAAACTGAACGATGTGAAATTTCAATATAAGTTGGTTTTGAGCGGTACAACATTATTTCGTTTGAAAAGGACTTTTCTAAGACCTTATACAAAATGTCAATTTCGGTCTCAGGACCCATACACATAATTTTATGTGCTCCTTTTCCTTCATTTTTCCACTGAGACAGAACAGATTTACTCGATTTTACTGCAGGTAAAACTTTTGTGTTATTGGATTCTCTCCTGGCCCAATAATCCATTACGGGCACATACCATTCATCTTGGTGATACAAACTTAAATGAATGGTGGTTTTTACACACAAATTAATAATTGCTTCCAGAACAGAATTGTCTATAAACGCAGTGTGCAAAACTTGGTTATTTTGCAACACCAGTCCGCCGTTATAGGCTATTAATGGTGCAGTTGTATTTCCCAATTGATTTTGTAAATGTCGCATCGCTTTTGGCATACGCGACGAAATAAGCACAAAAGGGATGGGCGAAATACGCTTAATTTCTAGAATGGTCATCTCTGATAATTCCCTGTTTTTATCCAAAAGCGTTCCGTCAATATCAGAACAAATTAATTTATAATCCATGTTGCGGTTGTTAAAGCCGCACAAAAGTAAGCAATTCAAGCCCATCTTTTGACCCTGATTTATGATCCTTTTTTATTGTTTAACCATTGTTTTAAGCTCTAAAACTCCTGCTCATTTGACCATCTATATAAGAATTTAATAAGAATATTTCAGCTATAATGCTTGTCTTGCCTCTTTTCAAAACGCTTAAGAGACATATTTAAAAATGTAAAAACACAACGGAAAGGCACAATATTTTCGAATAATTTACAGCATTAAAATGGAATTAATTACTAAACTTATACTAAAAAAAGAATTCCAGTTATTTTATGTAAAATATTTTAATTATCTTGATTAAATAATTAAAAACTTAATTTATGCGAGCTCTAATTCATAAATTTAAAAATATGGTGTTCCTTTTTGTCACTGGGTTTATTTACGGGCAGCTGCCCACACATTCACCGAATCCGCAAGATAACACTCCCTTAGATCTCAATAATTTGTTTGACGTAATTGTATTTATTGTATTGCCTATTGTGCTGTTTATACTTTATTTTTTATGGCGAAAACAGGTTAAAAAATAATAAATAGAACAAAAAACTCTTTTAATTTGCGACTTCTGAAAGAGCGGACAGCTCGAGAGCTGTCCCTACATTATATTTAATTTATTTTCAACAAAAAATCACACACAAATAAACATTCTGTTTAGCATAAGCCAATTCAAATCTTTTGATAATTTTGCGCTACAATTTATTAGGATGCAATTTACAGGAAAACGTTACCTCGATTATAGCTCATTCATTAAATCAACTTTTGGTGAAAGGGTTCAAAAAATATCATTGGATATCGGCTTTTCTTGTCCGAACCGAGACGGCTCAAAAGGGTATGGCGGCTGCACGTATTGCAACAACGATACTTTTAATCCGTCTTACTGTGAATCAACAAAAAGCATTACCCAGCAGTTAGAAGAAGGGGTTTTGTTTTTTGATAAAAAATATAAATCACAAAAGTATTTCGCTTATTTTCAGGCATATACAAATACTTATTCCGATATTGAAAGTCTTAAAAAAATGTATGATGAAGCCTTGAAATTTCCAAAAGTTATCGGCTTGGTGATTGGCACGCGACCCGATTGTATATCGGATGAAGTGATTGACTACTTAGCTTTTTTATCAAAAAAACACTTCATTTCATTGGAATTTGGCGTTGAAAGCACTTTAAATAAAACCTTGCTGAAAGTAAACCGGTGCCACACTTTTGAAGAAACCCAAATTGCTTTTGAACGTTGTGCCAACAAAGGAGTTCATTTGGGTGCCCATTTAATCATCGGTTTGCCAGGAGAAACCAAAGAAGAATTGTTAAATCACGCCACTGAAATCTCCAAACTTCCCATTCAAGCGCTAAAAATGCACCATTTACAAATTGTCAAAAACTCTATTATGGCAGTACAATACAAAAGAAATCCTGAAGATTTCAATTTGTTTACTTCAGAAAGTTATATTGATTTTATTACAGATTTCGTTGGCTATTTGCGACCAGATATCAGCATTGAACGGTTTGCAAGCGAAGCGCCTCACGATTTATTGATTGCGCCAAAATGGGACGGTCTCAAAAACTTTGAGATGGTGGCTAAAATCGACAAAAATCTAGTTAAAAAAAATACGTGGCAAGGGAAATTTTATTTAAATAATTAATACAAGTATTTATTTTCCGCCATTTGCCCTTAAGTCATTAATGCAATAGGTATCTAATACCGGTATTTGCTCATTTCTCATCCAAGGAGGCATTTGACCACTCTCAATTAAATAGTACATTAAACAGTCTTCATCGGAGCAATGTGCACCATGTTCGGGATCTTCATGGTTTGTAACCATATTGGTGCCAAGATTAACCAAACCTAAAAGATGGCAAAATTCATGTAATATAACGGTAGATTCTAAAGTTACTTTGCTAGGCTCAAAAATATCATTTGAACCCTCCTGAATGGTTTCTTCAAAAATAACAAATGAAGTATTTCTATAAGATGTTCCTAATATGTTTGTTGTTTCGGTATCGCTTGAAGATTTTCCATTTAAAAACAATGCTGAAATTGTCAGTTGATTTTCAAATGAAAAAACACTTCGATTTGCATCTTCAATACTTCTAACATCATCCATTGAATAAATTGATTTTGTAGCGATATTTATTACTCGTTCTTCAATTACAATATTGGATTTATAGGTTCTCGACTCAATAAAATTTTTAAGGTTTGTTACAGTTTCGGCACTCGGTTTAAATCCATCAACATACATCACTTCAATATAAATATCCGTAAATATTTTACTGGACAATATATCGTTAGCCGAATAGCCAACTTGCTGTTTTATTGGATAATTGCCATTATTTAAGTCATTCTCTATATTGTCGTCATTACAACTTATAGTTAAAAATAAAATCAGCAAAACGCTTTTAAATATATATTTCATCTGTTTAAACTTTATTTGTTAGTGGTAACAGCTGCTGTTCGCCATTAATCATTCCTTTGTGGGTTAAAATTTTTTCTAATTGGCTCATTTATGATCTTATTATTTTAATAACAACAAAATAGCCTCTTTATTTTATATACATAAATAAGTTTTATAATCCAGCAATAATGCCATTTAGCTAATTCAAGCAATCGTTTATTAATGATTTTAATTGACTATCACTATTAACTGTACTATTAACATTGCCAATTGTTATCGTATTTATTGGGTACTGAATGCTGTACACTTCACTTATGGACAAATTAGCCATAAAATTGAATAAATCTTGGTCTTTAACCACTGAAATAATTGTTGTTTGCTCGGTGGTTGTATTGTACAGAGATATTTTGATTGGATAAACAATATCTACACAAGTAATTGCACTTAAATTATTATTAATTGACTGATCGCAAACAGCAGATAAATTATCAAGTTGTTCTTGACTTGTTATTGATGTTTGGCTATAGTCTTGGTTTAAGATTGTGATTGGGAAATTAAAAACAATTGTATCCACATCGATAGGTGATTGGTTAAAAATATTTGAAACCAACTGGTAATCTGCGGTATTGGTTATGGTTAAAGGAATATTGTTAGCCAATAATGAAACTGGCAATTTAACTGAGGAACAGGCATTATTGTCGATTAAATCATCAAAAGAGCCATCATACATCCCAATTCTTTTATAGTAATTTGTTGTTTCAGAATTGCTGGTATTTGTATTTGGATTTTCACCTTCCGTAACGTCAATTTCTTCTATGCAACCATGTATTGCTATTAGGAAAAGAAATAATAAAGCGGTCTTTTTAAGTGAGAAATTCATTTGTAAGTATAGAATTATAAAAAACAAATTTAATTATTAATTGATTGATTTATGGGTATCACCCTCAACTTATTTGAAAAATTGATTTTTTCGAACATTGGAATGAGGGCGAACTTCATAAATTTATAGTGTTAAAATGCAAATATTAAAATTCAAATCCTAATGACAATTGCAATACATTGTTGTAGTCATCAGTCTCTTCATAAATTTTTCCCAAACCATAATGATATCTTGCGCCTAAAATGATGCCTGTTTCCGATTTAAAACCAAGGCCAAAATTTACGCCCCAATCAATTGAATTAGGTTCGTAGGTATTGTTGTTATTTATAACAAATGTTTCAATTTCTTCTTTATGTGAAATTGCATACCCAATTTGAGGTCCAGCTTCCAAATAAAAAACTTGCGTAGGATATAGCTTTAACATTAAAGGCAAATTGATATAATCAATTTTTTGCGTTAACCTATAATTGCTGTTTTCAATTTTATAACCTTGTTGTGAATATGTTAACTCCGTTTGGATAGCCAAAAAGTTAGTCAGGTATGATTCTCCAAAAAAACCAATATGAAATCCTTTTCTTTGGTCTGTTTCATCTCCATCAGAATTTCTAACCGAAGCTAAATTATAGCCTCCTTTTAAACCAAATGACGAATTCTTATCTTCTTTTTGAGTGTTTTGCGCATTTATATTATATGATAACACAAACGCCATAATTATAATTAATTTTTTCATCTGTTTACATTTTATTTTTTATTGGTACAGCTGCAGTTTGCCATTAATCATTCCTCTGTGTATCAAAATTTGTTATGCTCGTTTTATTTGTTATTTTCTATTGTTTTTTTGTCAAATGGAACGCCTAGCATCTTTCTTTTTTCTGTTAAATTATTTTGTTGTAGGCGTTTCATCTGTTTACATTTTATTTTTTATTGGTACAGCTGCAGTTCGCCATTAATCATTCCTCTATTTATCAAAATTTGTTATGCTCGTTTCATTTTTATCGTTTTTATTAACTGGCTGCATTAGAAATTTAATGCAACCAGTTTGTTTTGGGGTTAATTTTCAATAATCTACTTGATTATACTTTCGCTTTTAACTTTACGGCGATATTTACGTTTAATGATGAACCTATTGAAATATCATTTAAATTAATGCCTGAGGTAGATTCTGCATCTAAAACTCCATTAAATTCAAGTTCTCCATCATTATCTGAATCTGTATAGGAAACAAAATGCAATTCATAATCTCCTTTTGCCAAAAAATTCAATTGGTAGCTGCCTGTAAATTTATTTACGCTAGAACTATTTGCTGCATTGGCGAACATTACACCACTTCCTTGTGCGCTTGTTTCTTTATTCGCATTAAAAGTTCCTTTGGCATAAGCATACACTATAATTCTGTCTGATGTGTTTTGTGTATCGCTTGCCGTTCCTTTAATTTCACCGGCGCTGGCTTCATTCACAACTCTTACACTACTTGAAAGTTCACTGGCTGAAACAAATTTAAAATCACTGCTTCCGCTTTCAACTATGGCTTTTCTAACATCAAAATCTAGAATTATATTATTTTCACTAGAAGCCAATACTTCAAAAGAACCTTTGATATCAATTTTATTTGATGAACTTTGGATTGCTTTTATTGTTCCGTTAGTCATTAACACATAAGATCCCGGAGCATTACCACTTGCATTGGTTTGGTTATCTAAAACCAAAGTAATATTTGAATAGGTGCCTGTATTTAATTCTAAGTTTCCTAATAATTTAGTCATACCGTTTTGATATTGCATTAAATCTATAGTTGTTTTTGAAAAACCTTCTATGGAAACGCCATTAACCTTTACATCTGCCACCGTTACAATTACACCTTTAACATTGGTATTGTCTGTTGGAGCATCTGTAATATGAAAGTTTGTATTACTTTTTTCATCGCCATACGATGTGCTGTCATCATCAGAGCATGATGCGAAAAAAGTGATCGATAATAATAAAATTGTTGCTTTAAAAAAATTTCTTGTTTTCATAATTGTAAATTTTAAATTGTTATTTGTTTTAAAAATTAATTCGAAATATTTCCGATTTACACTACTAAGACAACACACTTTTAAAGTACCCTACCTAATTTTTTATTTTATTTCACAAAAAATCTATTTCTCGCTATTTTTATAAGGATTATTCATTCATATTTTATTTCTATTTTTGCTTAAATTCTTAAAGAATAGAATGCTTATGGATTTTACCGATTTATGTGATGAAAAACAATTTGATATGTTTTATAAACAGCAGGTTAATCATGTTTTTAGGTTTATCCTTATAAAGAATAAGAATAAAGATGAGGCATTTGATATTGTACAAGAGGCCTTTATAAAAATATGGGAGAATTGCAATAAATTCGACCTTCTAAAGGCGAAATCTTATTTATTTTCTATTGCCAGCAATTTATTTCTTAACATTAAGAAACATGAAAAGGTGGTTAGAAATTATGAAAATAATTCAACAAACTTATATATTGACACAGAGTCACCAGAAGACAGTTTAAGGCAAAAAGAATTTAAACATAAACTTGAAAAAGCCATTGGTAATTTAAGTGATGCTAGTCGTGAAGTGTTTTTATTAAATAGAATTGAAGGTAAAAAATATAAAGAAATTGCTGAATTATTAGGTATCTCAGTAAAAGCCGTTGAAAAAAGAATGAGTAAAGCCTTGTTGGCTTTAAGATCACAGATTGAAGAATTTAATTGAAAGTAGGGTAAAGTATAATTTAGTTGTCATATAGTTAGAATGAAGGACTTAAAAAACATATCAAAATGGTTAAATGATGAAATGACCGATGAAGAATTGGCTGCATTTCACAAAACTGATGACTATCAATTATATAAAAATATTGTTGAAGAAGCTGAAAATATTAATTTAACTTCGGTAAACGAAACGGTGGCACTACAAGATTTTAAAGCCCGAATTGCAAATCGTACCAAGAAAAAAGCAAAAGTAATTTCATTCAACAGAAACTTGGCTTTCAAAATGACCGCCTCAATTGCGCTATTGGTTGGAATAACTTATTTTCTTTTCAACTTTAACCAGGAAACCATCAAAGCCGATTTCGCTGAAAACAAGAGTTTTGTTTTACCCGATGAATCTACCGTTACTTTAAATGCAGTTTCGGAAATAACCTACAGCAAAACTTCTTTCAAAACAAACAGACAGTTAAAATTGGATGGTGAAGCTTATTTTAGCGTAAAAAAAGGCAGCACTTTTAATGTTAAAACCGAACAGGGAACTATAGAGGTTTTAGGTACAAAATTTAATGTGAAATCAAGGGAAAATTCTTTCAGAGTTTTTTGCTATGAAGGTAGTGTAGCCGTTTCTCATAACAACAGTAAAGTTATTTTAGCAAAAGGAGAAAGTGCACAACTAACAAAAAACAACACTTTAATAAAGCTACAAAAAACTGAAAGTTCAGGGCCTTTATGGTTAAATAATGAAAGTTCTTTTATAGAAGAGTCTTACACCGAAGTTTTGGCTGAATTTGAAAGGCAGTTTAATGTAAAAATTATTTCAAAAGCAATAAATACCAATGTTCTTTTCACCGGAGGCTTTAGAAATAATGATCTAAATTCAGCAATTAAATCCATTACATTACCTTTGAATATTAACTATCGTATAAAAGATAATGAAATTATTTTATCGAAATAAATTTTGGCTGGCACTTTTTATTATTTTTTTTTCATCCGTAAAAGTAAACTCACAAAATAGTTTTTCTTTTCTGGAAGAATTAAAACTGGTTGAAAATAAGTTTGATGTCAAATTTTCTTATGTGATTTCAAATATTGAAAATATCCAACTTCAAGAAAAAATTTCTGACATTTCTAGTATAAATGAAATAATTTCCTATATCAATTCCAAAACATTTTTAATTGCCACTAAAATTGACAAACGGTTTATTTCAATTGCGCCAAAACTGGAAAATATTAAAATTTGCGGCTATTTATTTGATAAAGATGCCATGCCAATAAACAATGCTTCAATTATTATTTCAGGAAAATTTTACGGCACAATTTCCAATGATAGCGGTGAATTTACTTTAGAAAATTTAAAAATTTCCGACAATATAGAATTTCGTTATTTAGGCTATAAATCAATCCTAAAAAATGTAAATGAGTTGATTTCTCCAATATCCGACTGCATAAAATTGACAATGATTGAAGAAGAAATTGAACTAAGTGAAGTTTTTATTAAAAACTATATTACCAATAGTTTATCCAAATTAAAAGATGGAACAATTCAATTAAATACCAAAAATTTTAATATTTTATCTGGCCAAGTCGAACCAGATTTGTTGCAAACCTCACAAATACTTCCAGGAGTTGAAAGTCCGAACGAATCTATTTCCAATATAAATGTGAGAAATGGCGTAAGCGACCAAAATGTTATTTTTTGGGACAACATAAAAATGTATAATCCAACACATTTCTTCGGACTTATTTCTGCAATAAATCCAAATTTAACAAAAAAAATAACAATTATAAAAAACGGAACCAGCGCAAAATATAATGATGGCGTTTCAAGCACTATTTTGTTAGAAACCGATAATGCCCTGCAAAAAAAAATAAGTGGCGGTATTGGCGCTAATTTTATTTCTTATGATGGATTTATAACAGTGCCCGTTAATGATAAACTGGAACTCAAAACCTCCTTTAGAAACTCCAACAACAATTGGTTCAACACCCCAACTTATGAATCCTACTTTAACAAAACATTTCAAAATAGCGCAGTTGGCACAAGTACTTCAAATTCCGAATTCAGCTTTTACGACGTAAACGTAAGTTTGCTGTACAACCTAAATACCAGCAACCATCTTAAAGTAAATTACATTAAAATTAACAATGATCTTAACTATTATGAAGCTGTTGGAAGTAATTTGGCAGATAAAATAAAGCAGCATTCAGATGCCATTGGACTTACCTACAATTCAAAAATTAACAGTAAAACAAAGGTTGAAGTTTCCGGATACTATTCTGAATATTCATTGCTATCCAACAACTATCAAAATAATCAACAACAATTGGTGATTCAAGAAAATGAAGTGCTTGAAAACTCCGTTAAAGCAACTTTAAATTACGCTTTTAACGATTATCTAAATTTAGAAACCGGCTATCAATTAAATGAAACTGGTGTGTTGAGCAGAACAAACGTAAATAACCCTTTGTACAATAGGGTACAAAGAAGTGTAATGCTTAACCATAGTGCCTTTACAGAAACAAATTTCACGAATGACCAATGGTTTGTACGCGCTGGTGTACGGTTTAACTATTTTGATAAAATTAACCAAACTACCATAGAACCTAGGATTAATGTAAGCTATACTTTTAATAAGAACCTGAATTTTAACGCACAATTCGAAACAAAATCACAATATACCTCTCAAGTAATTGATTATTTGGATGATTTTTTAGGTGTTGAAACCAGAAGATGGGTTATGGCCGATGAGCATATACCATTAATAAAAAGCCAACAATTTTCAGTAGGAAGCACTTTTAAAAAGAATACTTTTCTTGTAGATTTAAGTCTATTTCATAAAAATATAACCGGCGTTTTAATTTCGGGGCAAGGGTTTCAAAATCAAATTCAAAATAAAAGAATGGATGGCGAACAAAAATCTACCGGTCTTGAAGTTTTATTGAACCAAAGAAATAAAAAAGCCGAATTTTGGTTATCCTACACCCTAAGTACCAGTGATTTACTGTTTAAACAGATTGATGAAAACTATTTTCCTGGCAACAATGATATCAGACATTCATCAAGCATCGGATTTAATTTTCATTTTAACGAGCGATTAAACACTTCAATAAGCGGTATTGTAAAATCTGGAAAACCTATTACTTCAATAAACATCGAACAAGAAACAGTTCAAAATGGAAATTTTACCGTTGTTAATTATACTGATTTAAATACAGAAAGATTGAAAGCGTATAGCAGGGTTGATTTCTCCATAAATTACCTGCTTTTAAAAAATCAAACCTTTCAATCAAATATAAAATTTGGCATCCTAAATGTGCTTAATGAAGAACAAATTTTAGATTCTTATTATATTGTGGATCAGAATGATTCGTCAAAAGCAACAAAAATAGCTATTAAATCTTTGGAGTTTACGCCTAACCTCTCGCTAAGGCTTACCTTCTAAAAATATTGAGTTGAATACCCTGAACAAGGTTTTACTGTAAAAAATTGGGGCGAACCATAATTCCTTGCAAAATATATTGTATGTTTAGCCTATGACATTTATTATCACAAAACAACTCTCTGAAATGCCTTGGATTTTAATTCCGGGATTATAATACCTTCATTACCAATTATTTACCTAAAAGTATTGGTTAATTCTTCTCAAATTTCATTTATCAATTATTTTAAATTTAAAACATTATGAGCAATATTATTGTATTAGGTGCCGGTATGGTAGGTTCCACAATGGCCATTGATATGGCAAAAAATCATTCAGTTTCCATAACAGATTTAAATAAAAACGCTTTGGATAAAGCCGTTAAAAAGTGCGACAAATTAATGCCAATTGTGCTGGACGTGACAGATAAAGCTGCGCTTCAAAAAACGATAAGTCCTTTCGATTTGGTGATTTGTGCCGTTCCTGGTTTTTTAGGTTTTGAAACCCTAAAAGCTATTATTGAAGCTGAAAAAAATGTGATAGATATTTCATTTTTTCCAGAAAACTCTCTGGATTTATCTGAACTTGCCAAACAAAAAAAGGTTACAGCCATTGTTGATTGTGGTGTAGCTCCAGGAATGGGAAATATTATTTTAGGCTATTACAACGAGAGATTAAACATTAGTGATTTTGAATGTTTGGTGGGCGGATTGCCAAAAATAAAAAAATGGCCTTTTAATTATAAAGCACCTTTTTCTCCTGTTGATGTTATTGAAGAATATACGCGTCCAGCTCGCTATGTGGAAAACGGAAATGTCATTGTAAAAGACGCTTTATCAGATGTTGAATTTGTAGACTTTAATGGCGTTGGAACCTTGGAGTCTTTTAATTCAGACGGATTGCGGTCTATCATTTACACCATGAAACATATTCCAAATATGAAAGAAAAAACCTTGCGTTATCCAGGTCATATTGAATACATTAATGTGTTGAAAAAAAGCGGATTTTTTAATGAAGAGAAAATAAATATTAATGGAATTGATATTTCTCCTTTAGAATTCTCCTCAAAAATATTGTTTAATGAATGGAAATTAGGCGATACAGAAGAAGAAATTACGGTGATGAGAATTACAGTAACGGGAACTAATAAAAAAGGTGAAAACAAAACAATTGTTTATAATTTGCATGATGAATTTTGCCCCAAAACAAATACTTCTTCTATGGCAAGAACCACTGGTTATACGGCCACAGCTGCGGCAAACTTATTTTTAGATGGTTTGTTTTCAGAAAAGGGTGTTTTCCCTCCAGAACTGGTGGGTAAAAATGAAAATTGCTTTAATTATTTCCTTAATTATTTAAAGGATCGAAATGTGATTTATACCAAAGTAGAACTTTAGTTGAAATTCCTTTTTTCGAGATTATAATTGAAAAAAAAATCGAAGCCGTCTCACAACTAGAGACGGTTTTTTTTGTACATTTATTTGGAAGTTTTATTAGTTTTTTGTATCTTTAGTT
>DAIDMK010000066.1 GCA_027449025.1 Lutibacter sp.
AATGGAGATTTAAATCTGCTAACGGAAACAAATTTTAAATATTTGTATTGGACAATGGCACAACAATTGGCACACCATACCAGCAATGGATGCAATGTAAGAGCCGGTGATTTAATGGGAAGCGGCACTATCTCAGGACCAACAAAAAATAGTTATGGTTCTATGTTGGAATTAACTTGGGGAGGAAAAGATCCTATAACTTTAAAAGATGGCTCTACACGCACATTTTTTAACGATGGCGACCATGTAATTATTAGAGGGTATTGCAAAAATGACAAGGTGAGAATTGGCTTTGGTAAATGCACTGGCAAAATAATGCCGCCAGTTAAATTAAAAAGATAAGAAAAATCGAATAAATTGATAGTCAAAAAAAGCCCTGAAATAAATTTTCTAGGGCTTTTTTGGTTATTTTTGGGTTTGAATTTTTGGTCATGTAATACTTAAATCACTATAATGAAAAAACAATTACTCTTTTTAATAATAAGCATTACTTTTTTTGGTTGCGGAGGCGTTAAAAAAACTCAGGAAGCCATTAATTATGGCAATTATGATGAAGCCATGGAAACGGCTATTAAAAACTTAAGAAGCAACAAAACCAAAAAAAGCAATCAACCATACGTGTTTATGCTTGAAGAAGCTTTTGCAAAAGCAACCGAGAGAGACCTTGAAAAAATAAAGTTCTTCAAAAAAGATGGAAATCCTGCCAATTTAGAAAGTATTTATACCATTTACCTAAACTTAAATAACAGGCAGGAGCTTATTAAGCCATTACTTCCTTTGCCAATTCATAAAAATGGCAGAAATGCCAAATTTCAATTTAATGATTATGCAAATGATATCTTGAACAGTAAAGATAGACTTTCCAATTATTTATACGAAAATGCAAAAAAGTCGTTGATTACTGCTGTTAATAAAGTTGATTTCAGAAATATCTATGATGATTTAAGTTTCCTTAATGACATAAATCCGAACTATAAAGATTTGCAGATCTTATTAAAAGAAGCACACCAAAAAGGAACGGATTATGTTTATGTTTTTATTCAAAATCAAACAGATAAAGTAATTCCGATACAGTTGGAGGATGATTTGTTGAATTTTGACACTTATCGGTTAAATAATCTTTGGACGGTTTATCACAACAATAAACAGCCGCAACTAAATTATGATTTTGAAATAGTGTTAAATTTAAGGGAAATTAATATTTCTCCAGAGCAAATCCGCGAAAAGCAAATAGTACAGGAAAAACAGGTAAAAGATGGATGGAAATATTTACAGGACAGCAAGGGAAATGCTGTAAAAGACAGTTTGGGCAATAATATTAAAGTCGATAAGTTTAAAACAATCCGAAGCACCTTATACCAAAACACCCAATATAAATCCGTTCAAATAATTGGACAACTAACCTATTTTGATATAATAACCAATCAATTAATTAAATCTTTCCCCATAGAAAGCGGATATAAATTTGAGCACAATTACGCTACTTACAGTGGCGATAAAAATGCTTTAGACCAGAATTACTTGGATTTGTTAAAGTATAAATCTCTTCCATTTCCAAGCAATGAACAGATGATTTATGACAGTGGTGAAGATTTAAAACAGAAGATTAAATACATCATAACAAACAATCAGTTTAGGTAAAATTACTTTTTTATTGGGCAACAACTTCTTTTATGGCTTCAAAAGAAATGGAATAATGGGAATCATTATATACTGTTTTGCCATTTTTTATCACCAAAACTTGCGGAGATTGGTGCGCTACTTTAAACTTTTCCGAAATATCATTAGACAATGCCCTATAATTCAATAAATCTAAGAAATACATATCAATTTCAGTTGCTGGAATGTCATAGTCGCTTTCAAAATTTTTAAGCGCCATTCTGCTAGTGCCGCATCTTGTGCTGTGTTTAAAAATTAAAACAGGCTTGGCAATTGAAATTTTTATGATTTCTTCCAATTGTTCGCTATCAGTTAAAGCCAGCCAATTTATTTTTAAAGTGTTTTCTGATTTATCTGTACTTTTAAATAAATTATCAAATAATCCCATTTTAATTGTTTTATCTTTAAGACGGCAAATTTAATAATAACTTACTTAAAAAAGACAAAATGACGTTACAATATTGATTATATAAGACAAAATGGCTTATTTTAAGGCAATTATCTATGTGGAATATTCTTTGAGAATTAGAATTAAAGACAATTAAATTAAATGTTATGGACTTTAATAAATTTACAATAAAATCGCAGGAAGCTGTGCAACAAGCACAACAAATTGCACAAAGTTACGGACACCAACAAATAGAAAATTCTCATATTTTAAAAGCCATTTTTGAAGTGGACGAAAATGTGGTTCCTTTCATCTTTAAAAAGATAGGATTAAACATTGATTTACTTAAAAGTTTAATCGACAAAACTTTGGAGAGTTATTCTAAAGTTACAGGTGGTGAAATTTCACTATCTGGAAATGCTTCTAAAATGTTGAATACGGCAGCTATTGAAGCGAAAAACATGAAGGATGAATATGTTTCCGTAGAGCATTTGTTGTTGGCCATTTTAAACACAAAAGATACCACTTCCCAAATTTTAAAAGATCAGGGAGTTACTGATAAGAACTTAAAAGCCGCTATTCAAGAATTGCGCAAGGGAAGTACTGTAACCTCCCAAAGTGCTGAAGAAACTTATAATGCGCTAAATAAATATGCGCGCAACTTAAACCAATTGGCAAATGACGGAAAACTAGATCCTGTAATTGGTCGTGATGAAGAAATCAGAAGAATCCTTCAAATTTTATCACGAAGAACCAAGAACAATCCAATCCTTGTTGGGGAGCCAGGAACAGGAAAAACCGCCATTGCAGAAGGGCTTGCGCATAGAATTGTAAAAGGTGACATTCCTGAAAATTTAAAGGGGAAACAAGTTTACTCCTTGGATATGGGTGCGCTTATTGCCGGTGCAAAATATAAAGGAGAGTTTGAAGAGCGTTTAAAATCCGTTATAAAAGAAGTGATTTCCTCCAATGGAGAAATTGTATTATTTATTGACGAAATTCATACATTGGTTGGCGCTGGTGGCGGACAAGGTGCTATGGATGCCGCTAATATATTAAAACCCGCTTTAGCCAGAGGCGAATTGAGAGCAATTGGCGCAACTACACTAGATGAATACCAAAAATATTTTGAAAAAGACAAAGCGCTGGAACGTAGGTTTCAAAAAGTAACTGTGGATGAGCCCGATACAGAAAGCGCAATCTCCATTTTACGTGGAATCAAGGAAAAATATGAGAACCATCATAAAGTGCAAATTAAAGATGATGCCATCATTGCCGCTGTAGAACTTTCACAACGCTATATTTCCAATCGGTTTTTACCAGATAAAGCGATTGATTTAATGGATGAAGCAGCCGCAAAATTACGGATGGAAATAAATTCAAAACCTTTGGAATTGGATGTTTTGGATCGAAAAATTATGCAGATTGAAATTGAAATCGAAGCCATTAAACGTGAAAAAGATGAAAAAAAATTAGCCAGCTTAAAAGAAGAGGTTGCCAATTTAAAAGAAAAGCGCAATGAAATAAATGCGAAATGGGTTAGTGAAAAAGAATTGGTTGAAAAAGCACAGGCAAGTAAAGAAGCTATTGAAAATTACAAATTGGAAGCCGAACGCGCTGAACGTGATGGTGACTATGGAAAAGTAGCTGAAATAAGGTACGGAAAAATTAAAGATGAGCAGGACAGATTGGAGAAACTTCAAAAAGAATTGGCTGAAAATCAGGATTCTGCTTTAATCAAAGAAGAAGTTACGCGTGATGATATTGCTGAAGTTGTGGCTAAATGGACAGGAATTCCGGTTACTAAAATGCTGCAGAGTGATCGTGAAAAATTGCTAAATTTAGAAGATGAACTGCACAATAGGGTTGTTGGACAAGAAGAAGCCATTACTGCAGTAGCAGATGCTGTAAGAAGATCTAGAGCCGGGTTGCAAGACGTAAAAAAACCGTTGGGAACCTTTTTATTTTTAGGAACTACTGGCGTAGGGAAAACAGAACTTGCAAAAGCACTTGCTGAATACTTATTTGACAGTGAAAATTCATTAACCCGCATTGATATGAGTGAATATCAGGAACGCCATGCGGTAAGCAGACTTGTGGGAGCGCCTCCGGGATATGTTGGTTATGAAGAAGGTGGACAATTGACAGAAGCCGTTAGAAGAAAACCTTACTCTGTTATTTTATTGGATGAAATTGAAAAAGCACATCCAGATACTTTTAATATTTTACTACAGGTGTTGGATGAAGGAAGATTAACAGACAATAAAGGCCGCGTTGCCGATTTCAAAAACACCATTATTATTATGACTTCAAATATGGGCGCACATATTATTCAGGAGCGGTTTGAAAAAATGGATATGAATAAGCGCGACTTAATTACTGAAGCCACAAAAGCAGAAGTTTTGGTTTTGCTAAGAGAAACCATCAGACCTGAATTTTTAAACAGAATTGATGAGATTATCATGTTTACGCCTTTAAATGAAACTGAAATTAAACAAATTGTTAAAATTCAATTGGATGCATTGGCAAAAATGTTGTTGACAAAAGATATTCATATTGATTTTACTGATGAGGTTATTCAAGCATTGGCAAAAAAAGGTTATGATCCTCAATTTGGAGCGAGACCCGTAAAAAGAGTGATTCAAAAAGAAGTGCTAAATGAATTGTCAAAGGAAATTTTATCAGGTAAAATAACCTCAGAAAGTCATATCTTACTAGATGCTTTTGATGATAAAATTGTTTTCAGAAACAAATAATAATAAATAAAAGACAGTTTTAAAGGCACTCATTTCTAACCGCAAGGAACGCAAGGTTTTTCGCAAGACACGCAAATGGAAACTTTTAAACACTTTAACTTTGCGAACATTGCGCTTTCTTTGCGGAAATTGCGGTTAAACCAGTTTTATTTGTTTCTTTATAAAAAATTTATACATGAGGAAAATTATATTATTCGGACTTTTATTCATAACTCTGGCAACTTTGCAAGCACAAGAGTCTGTTGAAAAAACCACAACCTATTTTTTGATCAGACATGCAGAAAAAGTGAGAGAAAATTCTGCTGATGAAAATCCCGATTTAAATGAAAGGGGCTATCTAAGAGCCGAAAATTGGGAAAAAGTTTTACAACATGTTCCGTTTGATGCCATCTATTCAACCGATTATAAAAGAACGCTTAATACCGCTGAACCAATTGTAAAAAAGTTGAATTTAGCACCCATTATTTATAATCCCCAAAAAGTTGATATTGATCTTTTCCAACTTGAAAATGAGGGTAAAAATGTGTTAATTGTTGGTCACAGCAATACCATTCCCCAGTTTGTGAACGGACTAATTCATCAACAAAAATACTTAGAAATGGATGATGCTGAATTTTCTCATTTGTACATTGTCACAATTAAGGGAAATCAGGTTACCGACCTCCTGTTATACTGCGATTTTTAATTTGTATTAAATCAATTTTTGAAGTGTTTTAATTACCTTTGCCCAAGTTATGCAGAAAAACATCAACATAAAAAACAAGAAAGCGCGCTTTGAATATGAGATTCTGGATAAATATATTGCCGGAATTCAACTTACGGGCACAGAAATTAAATCGATTCGT
Source organism: Lutibacter sp. (assembly GCA_027449025.1). GTDB lineage: Bacteria > Bacteroidota > Bacteroidia > Flavobacteriales > Flavobacteriaceae > Lutibacter. The sequence continues at coordinate 5,649 of DAIDMK010000066.1, forward strand.
GAAAGCAAAGCCCGAATTACCGAAAGTTTTTGCGAGTTTAATGAAAAGGGTGAACTATTCGCCATCAATATGTTTATTGAAGAATATATTTATGGCCACGCATTTAACCACAACCCGAAAAGTGAACGAAAACTGCTTTTAAACAAACGCGAATTGAAAAAATTGCTTAAAGAAGTTCAAAATGCGGGTTTAACCATTGTTCCCTTGCGCTTATTTTTAACTGATAAAGGCTGGGCAAAGCTAGAAATTGCACTTGCCAGAGGAAAGAAAAACTATGACAAGCGAGAAACCATTAAAACAAGAGACAGCAAAATTCATTTAGACCGAATTAAAAAGAATTTCAATTAGCAAGATGAAACGGGCATCATAAATTTTGATAAACAAGGAAATGATTAGAGGTGAATTTACCTGCCTATCGGTAGACAAGCAGCATCTGTTACCGCTAAATAATAAAAATCTAAACAGATGAATTTAGCGGCTTTTTTAAGTTTAATAAGATGGAAAAATTTACTGCTATTGCTCTACGTTCAATTACTGCTTAAATTTCTTTTTTTTAACGCTTTTGACGCCATAACAAATCTTACAATAATTCAGTTTTTTATATTGGTTTTTGCCATTCTTTTGGTGACTTCTGCCGGTTATATATTGAATGACATCATTGATTTAAAAACCGATTTAATTAATAAGAAACATAAAGTTATCGTTGCCAATTTCATTACAGTAGAAAGCGCACAAAGATTATACTTAATAACCAACACTTTGGGAATTGTTTTTGGAATTGGATTATCATTATCTCTCCAAAAACCTACCTTTTCTTTTATTTTTATTGGCACCGCACTACTACTCTATTTTTATTCCACAAAATTAAAGTCGAAACCACTAATTGGCAATATCACCGTCTCTTTTTTAGTGGCTATGAGTATTATTGTATTGTTAATATTCGATATAAATTTTGAAATTAAAAATAACAATCAGCAATTGGTCATTTATGTAACTTTATTGTTGGCATGTTTTGCTTTTTTAATAAACCTTGTGCGTGAAATTATTAAAGACATTGAAGATGTAAATGGTGATTATAGCTTAAAAATGAATACATTACCTATTTTAATCGGTGTTTATAGAGCAAAAAAAATCGCTTCGTTCCTTTGTCTTTTACCTTTAGGCTTGTTATTGTTTCTTATAATAAAATTTGTGTCGGAATATAAATTTACAGCATTGTATTTAATAATATTTACCACTCTTCCATTGATTTATGTTGGACTAAAATTACTTTCAACCAAAGCAAAAAAAGATTTTAAAAAATTAAGTTTAATTCTGAAAATTATTATGTTTTTCGGGATTAATGCGTTAATCCTATTCTCATTAAACAAACACTAATGCTTTCAGAAAAATTAAAAAATAAGAATATCATTTTGGCATCGGGATCTCCACGTCGCCAGGAATTGTTTAAAGCGTTGGAACTTGATTTTTCTATTCAGGTAAAAGCGATTGATGAAATTTATCCTACAACATTAAATGCCGCAGAAATCACCGATTATTTGGCTGAGCTAAAAGCTGCTGCCTTTACGGAGTTGGCTAAAAATGATATTGTTATAACATCGGACACAATTGTTTGGTTGGACAACAAGGCCATTGAAAAACCAACCAACAAACAGCATGCCATAGAGATGTTGCAGGAACTTTCTGGTAAATGCCATGAAGTGATTACTTCAATTTGCATTAAAACATTCACTTCAAATAAAGTTTTTCACGACGTAACTAAGGTTTGTTTTAAGCCATTATCTATGGAAGAAATCAATCATTATGTTGAAAATTATAAACCTTTTGATAAAGCCGGAGCTTATGGAATCCAAGAATGGATAGGATTTATAGGCGTTACTAAGATTGAAGGCAGTTATTTTAATGTGATGGGAATGCCTGTTCATAAATTATATGAAGAATTAATGAAATTATAATATCGTATCGTTTAATATCATTATTTTTGAACGATTTTTAATAAATACACAGATGAAGAAATATACGTTTACAGAAAAAAAAGACACAAGATCGGGATTTGGTGCAGGATTGGCTGAATTGGGAGATACTAATGAAAATGTAGTAGCGCTATGCGCAGATTTAGTGGGCTCGTTAAAAATGGAAAAATTTATTGAAAATCATCCTGAACGATTTTTTCAAATAGGAATTGCAGAAGCAAACATGATGGGAATTGCAGCAGGATTAACCATTGGTGGTAAAATTCCGTTTACAGGCACTTTTGCAAATTTTTCTACAGGAAGGGTTTACGATCAAATTAGACAATCTATTGCTTATTCTGAAAAAAATGTAAAAATAGGTGCTTCACACGCCGGTCTGACGTTAGGTGAAGACGGTGCGACGCACCAAATTTTGGAGGATATTGGACTTATGAAAATGTTGCCGAATATGACGGTAATCAATACCTGCGATTACAACCAAACAAAAGCGGCAACTATTGCCATTGCAGCGCATGTTGGTCCGGTTTACTTACGTTTTGGTCGTCCGGTTGTACCAGTATTTATGCCCGCAGATGAAGAATTCATCATCGGAAAAGCCATCATGTTAACCGAAGGAACTGATGTGACCATTGTTGCTACCGGACATTTGGTTTGGGAGGCATTGCAGGCTTCAGAAAAACTGGAAGCGATGGGAATTAGCGCCGAAGTTATAAACATTCATACCATAAAACCTTTAGACGACGAAGCTATTTTAAAATCTGTTGCTAAAACTGGTTGTATTGTAACTGCCGAAGAACATAATATTTTAGGAGGTTTGGGTGAAAGCGTTGCTCGCATTTTGGTTCAAAACAATCCGGTTCCTCAAGAATTTGTTGCGGTTAATGACAGTTTTGGTGAATCTGGAACTCCAGCCCAACTGATGGAAAAATATGGGTTGACAGATAAAGACATTGTTGTAGCCGTTAAAAAAGTCATCGCCAGAAAATAATGGCACTCTTATTGCGTTTGTAATTCAAGCAATGCACTTTTTTGTGTTGCCGGTTAGAGAATTTGTGACTGATTCCACTTATAAAATAAACAGTGATTCATCATAATTTTCATGGCCGATTAAATTAATCTGTGAATTTTGCAACTTACATATGGAATTATATAGTTTTTTATGATTTATATGGTTCACCTTTGCAGGATTAATATCAGTGGCAAAAAAAGTCCCAGATTATACATATGAATTATAAACCCTAAATTTAAAATTATGAACAAAAGAATTTTAGTATTTTCAATGGCTTTACTGTTAACGGCATTTTATGCAAATGCACAAAGCGGTTTTGGTATAAAAGGCGGATTGAGTTACAACTCGAATGGTAAAATAAGCGATGACACCAATACCTTTATAGAAAATGAAGGAAGCGGTAAATCAGGTTATAATGTTGGTATTTACGGGAAAATAGGCTTAGGTCCTATTTTATTTAAGGCCAGAGTTGGTATATACAAAAACCACCAGTGAATATGAACTTAATACCGGAGGAACGGAAGATTATAAAATCGCCAGATTGGATATGCCCGTTTTGGTTGGTTTAAAATTAATTGGCCCATTAAGTGTATTCGCAGGACCAGCATTTCAATATACCTTAGAGAACGATTTTAATGATATAGAATACGCGGATATTGAAAACGAATTTACCGTAGGTTTTAATTTTGGAGCAGCCGTTGAACTTGGAAGATTGGGATTGGATGTTAGGTATGAAAGAGGCTTTAATGAGAATGAAGCCACTTTTATTGACAATAATACCAATACTACTTTTAAATTGGATTCTAGACCTGAACAAATTATTTTTAGTTTATCTTATAGATTGTCTGGAGGTAAAAAATAATTTTTCAACGTTAAAAAATTAACAGAGATAAATAATAATACACCTAAAAGCCCGCAACTTGCGGGCTTTTTTTTTGATGCATATTTTTGATTAATAAAAAATATTTGATTCTAATTTTTAATTTATATATTTATCAGATGTTGTGTGTAAGCTAAATAAAAAATCTGTATAAAAAGAAAATGGGAATATTTGATTTTATAATAGGTAATAATAAACCAAAATCGGAAAAAATTGGAAATGAAAATATTGATGTTTCTCAAATATCTAATAACTACATAAAGAAGGAGTTTTTGGATAATAAAATAACTGATGTACTTGATGAAAATAAAAAAATAATTCTAACAGAAGATGATATTCAAAAATATATTCATCAAGAAATCAATGAGAGAATATCGAATGAACCCGAGTCTGAATTCAATTCATCTGATTTTGACCCTTTATTTCAAGAAGCTGCAATAATCATTGTCCAACACCAACAAGGTTCAGCTTCTTTGCTTCAAAGAAAACTGAAATTAGGATATAATAGAGCTGGAAAATTAATAGATGACCTTGAATTAACTGGAATTGTTGGTCCTTTCGATGGACAAAGAGCAAGGACTGTAAATATTCCAAACATTCATCAACTTGAACTTTTTTTTCAATTCGATAAAATAGAAAACGAGAGATTTAACCATTTCAAAAAAAATATTTTACCGCTGCACGAAGAACTTATATCTTCCAAAGTAAAAGAACTCATTAAAGCACAAGAAATTGCCAAAAAGAATGGATTGAAAGAAAGTCTGAAACAGAAAATTTTGGATAAAGAAAATGAGAAAATAGAGAAGGAAAAAAGACGTCAACTTGAAAGTCAAGTTAGAAAAGAACTTATAGAGGAAGGCCTTTTGTTAAATCTAACTGAAGCCGATTTAAAACGTGAACTAATACCTCAAGAAGTTCTCGATAGAATTTGGAATAGAGATGGTGGAAGATGCGTTAAATGTGGTAGTCAAGAAAAAATAGAGTTTGACCATATAATTCCTTTTTCAAAAGGTGGTTCAAATACATACAGAAATTTACAGATTTTGTGCGAACAATGTAATCGTCAAAAGTCGAACAATATTGGATAAAAATGAAAAAAACCTACAAACAATAACGATATAAATTATGCTTAAACTAAATACAAACATTCAATAAAAATATTTCTATGGCGTAAAACCACTGATTTCACGTCGTATAAATCATAAAAACAAAACCGCTGTAAGTAATTATTATTAACATTTTATAAAATCGAGAAAAATTATTATGAGAAAAACACTTATTTTTAGTCTATTTATACTGACAAGTATATTTTGTAATGCGCAGGAAAAATTAAACAATCAATCAATTTTAGATTTAATAGATTTGGGATTTGACAGTGAAGTAATCAAATCAAAGATTAATTCAGAAGATGGAGAATTTGACACTTCTATAGTATCATTAAAAGCTTTAAAAGAAAAAGGAGTTCCATCAGACGTATTGGCTTTAATGATAGATAAATCTAAAGTTGAAGTTGAAGATGGCGTATTTTATTATCAAAATGAAATTTTAGTTAAAATTCAACCTTCTGTTTTTTCAGGAACTCGCACAAATGCACTTGGAGCAGCATTTTCTTATGGAATTGCACCTGCAAAAATGAAATCATATGTAAACAATGACACGTCTTCTAATAAAGTAAATTCAAATGATTTAACTTTCATTTTTCAATTTGACACGCAAAACAAAAATGATTTAGGTAACGGAAATTGGTGGTTTAAAACTGCTTCTTCTCCGAATGAGTTTGCGTTAACCCAATTGCAAAAGAAAAATAATCGTCGAGAATTGGTTACTGGAAAAGTAAGGGGAATAACAGCGTCAATTCAAATGGGAGTTGACACTGACGATACTATTGAATTTTCAATTGTTGATTTAGGAAATGGTCGTTATAAAGTTACACCAACGAGAATTTTAGAATCAGGAGAATATTGCTTCTTCTACCAAGGAACAATTCCGATGGGAGGATACAACAATCAATCTATATTTGATTTTTCGATACAATAGTTAACATCTTACAACACCATATATTATTTATACTCAAATCCGATTTAGTACAAACCGACAATCAGTCAATAAAAATATTGTTTCGGCAGAAAAATTTCCGATTTTTACATCGCATAAATCATAATCCAAAAAAGATCATCTAAACCTATAATTATAAAACTATGCAAATAAAACCCCTATTTATTATAGTTATCTTGCTAATTACTTTCTCATCTGCAAACGCCCAAGAATATACTTTTGGCGTAAAGGGCGGAATTAATTATAACAATATAGGCGAATTGTATCATTTAGGAATTGGCGGAGGAGGAAATCCAATTCCAGAAACGGATACTAATTATTCTGCTGATAAAAAAATGGGAACTCATTTTGGTGCCTTTGCTATGGTTAATTTTGGTGATTTTTTTATCAGGCCTGAAGTTAATTACACCTCTTTAAAAAGCAGTTATCCCTTAGCATTTAAAACAGCCAATTGGAAATTAACAAAAATTGATGTTCCTATACTTCTCGGTTACAAAATTTATGATCCAGTTTCGCTTTACGCCGGACCAAGTTTTAGCAATATTTCTAATATGGAATTACAATTTCCTGAAGATCCTATTTTATTTGAAAAATCGGCAATTAATCTTAGTGCAGGGATTATGGCAGATTTTGGCAGGTTTGGCATCGATCTACGTTATGAATATGGCCTTAAACCAATTGAAGAGCAACGCGTAGACTTCGTTGATGATGATTACGGAACAAATGTTGCCTATTTGTTAGAATACAACCCTAATCAGCTCATTTTAAGTGTGCATATAAATGTTTTAAGCATAAACGGCGAGCGAAAACATAGCAAAAAGGGTGCTTGGAGAGGCAGTGGTTGCCTAAACTAAAAAAAGCTTCTCAATTTCTTGGGAAGCTTTTCTTTTGCTGTTATTAAATTTTTTAATTGTCTTTGTCCAAGAAATTTGGTATTGTGTCTCCATCAGTATCATCATCAAACCAATTACCATTATTGTTGGCATAATACTGAAAAATAGTTGGTAAATAGTCTGTTAGGCATTATTACCATTGAGATTCCAAGAAGTTTGATGAA
>DAIDMK010000067.1 GCA_027449025.1 Lutibacter sp.
ATACAAAAAACTAATAAAACTTCCAAATAAATGTACAAAAAAAACCGTCTCTAGTTGTGAGACGGCTTCTTTTTATTAGCTTAAAATGATTTTAGAAATCAGGTTTTCTCCTAAATCCTCATTCATCATTTTAATGATTTTTTCTTTGCCGTAGCTCAATTCTTCACGCAATACGGAAGATTTCAATTTCACCACCAATGTTTTTCCGTTTAGCTCCACCTTGCTGGTATAAGAAACAACGCCATTCCCCATAAGTTTTGCCCAAGCTTCTTCTACGGAAATCTGGTTCATTCCTTTTGTCAATTTATTTTCTTTAATCACATCTTTCATCAAATCTTCCATTGAAAGAAATTCATTTAAACGTTTGGCCATTATAGTTGAAATATTTTATAAGGTTGGTTTGTTTTTTTTACAACGTCTTCTGTGCGCTGTTTGTGCGTATCGCTTATAAATAGCTGCCCGAACTCATCATTATTCACCAGTTTAATTAATTGCTCCACCCGTAAATCGTCGAGTTTATCAAAAATATCATCCAACAATAAAATGGGTTTTATGTTAGACTGTGATTTTATAAAATCAAACTGCGCCAGTTTTAAAGCAATTAAATAGGATTTCTGTTGACCTTGAGATCCAAATTTTTTAATTGGATAGCCATCTATTTCAAAGGATAGATCATCTTTATGAATTCCGGCACTTGTATATTGAAGTATCCTGTCACGTTCCACATTTTGAGCGAACAATTCCATAAAACTTCCTTCATCCAACTGTGTTTTATAAATCAAATTCACCTGTTCTTTGCTTGAAGAAATTACTGCATAACGCTCCCTTAAAATTGGTATAAATGTTTCCAAAAATTCGGTTCTCTTTTTAAAAATGATATTTCCGTACGATTCAAGTTGCTCATTGTACACTTTTAAATTTAGTGCATCAAAAGTACGGTTTGCGGCAAAATATTTCAGTAAAGAGTTTCGTTGGGTTAGCACTTTATTATATTTAATAAGGGACTGCAAATATAATTTATCCGATTGTGAAATCACATTGTCCATAAATTTCCTACGTGTATCGCTTCCTTCCACAATTAAATCGCTGTCGCCAGGAGAAATAATCACCAAAGGCAAATAGCCAATATGTTCTGAAAATTTTTCATAAGACTTGCCATTTCGTTTTACCACTTTTTTGTTTCCGCGTTTCAAACTGCAAACAACACTTTCGCTTTTATCGTTAATCTGATAGGCTCCTTCAATCATAAAAAAATCTTCAGAATGCTTAATATTTTGCGTCGCTGCCGGATTGAAGTAACTTTTCGCAAAAGACAGGTAATAAATTGCATCCAAAACAGTTGTTTTTCCAACACCGTTATTGCCCACAAAACAATTAATCTTCTTCTGAAAGTCAAACGTTTGGGACGCAAAATTTTTGAAATTTACCAGTGTTATTTTTTGTAAATGCATCTATTTTCTTTAAAAGTTTAAAATTATTGAAAATAAATGAAAATTTAGGCACAATTGCATTTTTACTTTCCAATTAAAAATTCTATTTTTGCGCCTACAAATTTCTAAGAAATGGCAACATATAAAAAGACAGGAAGTAAAATTAAAGATGCTCAAAAAAATATTGAAGACAAATCGACTACGGCTGGCGTTTTCAATACTTTAGATCAAACTGCTTCAAAATCGGAGCAATTCGTACAAAAAAATCAAAACATCATTTTTATTGTTTTAGGAATCCTGGTTGCAAGTATCTTGGGTTATTTGGCTTATCAAAAATACGTGAAAGCGCCTAAAGAAAAAGAAGCTGCCAATGAATTGGCTTTTCCTAAAGCTCATTTCGAAAATGCCATAAACAATACTGTGGCAGCTGATTCATTATTTACACTGGCGCTAAAAGGAGCCGATGGAAAATATGGATTTGTGGATATTGCAGATGAATATAGCGGTACTAAAGCAGGAAATTTAGCCAACTATTACGCAGGAATTTCTTACTTAAAATTAAAACAATATAAAGAAGCTATTGGTTATTTAGAAAATTTTTCTTCAAAAGATGAATTGTTAGGACCAGTTGCAAAAGGCGCTATTGGTGATGCTTTTGCCGATATCAATCAGCCTAATGATGCTTTTGATTATTATATAAAAGCAGCGAAATTAAAAGATAATAATTTTTCTACGCCCTTATTCCTTTTCAAAGCGGGAAATACGGCGATGGAATTAGAAAACTATTCGAAAGCCCAAGAATTATTTGAAAAAATTAAAAATGATTATCCAAATGCTACTGAGGCACAAAATATTGACATTTATATCAATAAGGCAGCCTTTGCATCAAAAAAATAAGATAAATGGCCACAACTAATTTATCTGATTACGATAAAACAGCAATCCCAAACGCGATGAACTTTCGGTTTGGGATTGTTGTTTCTGAATGGAATCCAGACATTACCGAAAATTTATATTTGGGCGCTGAACAAGCCTTGTTGGAAAATGGAACGCTTGCTGAAAACATTGTCCGTTATAATGTTCCAGGAAGTTTTGAACTTATTTTTGGCTGTAAATATATGCTGGAAACCGAAGAAGTAAATGCCGTAATTGCCATTGGAAACGTAATTCAGGGAGAAACAAAGCATTTTGATTTTGTTTGTGAAGGCGTTACACAAGGCATTAAGGATCTGAATATTAAATACAATGTTCCAGTTATTTTTTGTGTGCTAACCGATAATAACAAACAGCAATCTATTGATCGCTCTGGCGGAAAACATGGCAACAAAGGTGTAGAATGTGCCATTGCTGCGATAAAAATGGCCGCATTAACAGCGTTTTAACACGCTAATTATTCACAAAATTTGACCACAACTTTTTAATTCAGTAATTTTGTTTCTACTGATTAATTCAATTTTATGTTTGGTAAATTATTTAAGCCCAGTTCGCATTATGTTTTTAATTATAAGCCTCGTTATTATGATGAGCGTAAGGAACGTTTGCGAAATTTAGAAAAGAAATATCACAATCCTGATGGAAGCGATACCGAAATTTCTAAAATTAGCCTTACAAAAAATAATTTAAGAACCGATTGGGTAAAAAATAAAAGAAGTGCAACAGACAGGTCGACAAATTTAAGATTGGCCATAATTATCGCTATTTTAGTAGGCATTGCTGCCTATATTTTAGGATTACATACCTTATTTTAATGCCCGATATCATACAGTTATTACCCGATCACGTTGCAAATCAAATTGCGGCCGGTGAAGTCGTACAAAGACCCGCGTCTGTTGTAAAAGAGTTGATGGAAAATGCCATTGATGCAGGATCCACTAGTATAAAACTAATTGTAAAAGAAGCCGGAAAAACGCTTATCCAAGTAATTGATAACGGAAAAGGAATGAGCCAAACCGATGCGCGCCTAAGTTTTGAACGCCATGCAACTTCAAAAATTAAAAAAGCTGAAGATTTATTCGATTTGCACACAAAAGGATTTCGTGGTGAAGCCTTGGCTTCCATTGCTGCCATTTCGCATGTGGAAATGAAAACAAAACAAGAAGAACAGCAGTTGGGTTCTTGTTTAAAAATTGAAGGAAATGCTTTGATTTCACAAGAAAATATTTCAACGCCCACAGGAACTTCAGTTGCCGTTAAAAATTTGTTTTACAACATTCCTGCCCGAAGAAATTTTTTAAAATCGAATACCATTGAAACGCGTCATATTGTGAACGAATTTCAGCGCGTGGCCTTGGCGCATCCTAATATTGCATTTTCATTTTATCACAATGAAAATGATGTTTACAATTTGAGCACCGGAAATTTACGCCAGCGCATTGTTGCTATTTTGGGAAAAAAAACAAATGAAAAATTGGTGCCAATTCACGAAGTTACCGATTTGGTTGAAATTAAAGGTTTTGTTACCAAACCTGAATTTGCCAAAAGAAAAAGAGACGAGCAATTCTTTTTTGTAAATGATCGTTTTATAAAAAATGCCTATTTAAATCACGCCGTTTCAAGCGCTTTTGAAAATTTACTGTCAGGCGGCCATTATCCTACTTATTTTTTATATTTAACTGTGCCAACAAACAGTATTGACATCAATATTCATCCGACCAAAACAGAAATTAAATTTGATGACGAGAAAACGCTTTATGCCATTTTGCGTTCTGCAGTTAAGCATAGTTTAGGACAATACAATGTTGGTCCTATCCTCGATTTCGACCGTGATGCAACACTTGATATACCATATAATTTAAAAGATAAAAATTCACCAAATCCAAGGGTAACGGTGAATCCTGATTTTAATCCGTTTAAATCAGAAGAACAGAAATCCATTCAATTTCCTTATCATAGAGAAAGAAATATGGAATGGGAGAGTTTGTATAACGGACTTGACAGCACGGGCATCGATTTTAAATCAGAAACTGCTGACACGGGTTTATTTTCTGAAGAAAAAACGAACAGCAAAACCTATCAGGTTCATAAAAAATATATCGTCAGCAGCATTAAATCTGGTATTGTTTACATCAACCAACAATTGGCACACCAAAGGATTTTATATGAAGAATTTTTAGGAAATCTCACCGTTAAAGATGCCATGAGCCAACAGTTGCTATTTCCATTGGAATTGTCGTTTAACACATTCGATATCACCCTAATTAAAGAAATAAAAGACGAATTGGAAAGTATCGGGTTTTTGTTTGGTGAAATTTCAAAAGATACACTTGTGGTTATGGGAATACCAGTGAATATTATAGAAAGCCAAATAACTATTATTATTGAAAACTTGCTGGAAGATATTAAAAATGATATCCCCAACACAAGTTTTAGTCAGGTGGATAGTATGGCTAAAAGCCTATCGAAAAGTTTGGCAATTAAAACAGGTACAAAACTTGACTTAAAAGAGCAAGAAGATATTGTAAATAAACTATTTTTGTGCAAACAACCAGATAGTTCCCCTTTCGGGAAAAGGACGTTTGTAACAGTGAATATTGATGAAATTGATAAAAAATTTAACAATTAACCGTTGTTAACGAGATAATTATGGGAAGAATGACCGAAGCCGTTAAGCATATAATAATTTTAAATGTTATATTATTTATTGCCTCACAGCCACAATTAATGCCGAATCTAAATTTGCAAAATTTATTTGCCTTGTATTTTCCTGAAAATGAAAAATTTGGGTTTTGGCAATTTTTAACACATATGTTTATGCATGGCGGATTTGCACATATCCTGTTTAATATGTATGGATTGTGGGCATTTGGAACACCTTTGGAGCAAATGTGGGGAAGAAACAAATTTATATTTTTCTATCTTTCTGCGGGTTTGGGTGCTGGTGCCATTTACACTTTGGTAAATTATTACCAATTCAATTCGGTATATGACCAATTGGTTAGCATAGGTTTAACGGGTGCAGATATCCAAAGTATTTTGAATACCGGCAGTTACAATCCACAAATACTAGAAACAATTTCAGGCGATAAACTTTCAGAGTTTTATGCCACTTACCATACGCCAGCTGTAGGCGCATCGGGTGCCGTTTACGGAATTTTAGTGGCATTTGGTATGGCATTCCCAAATGCAAAATTGGCATTGATATTTTTTCCGGTACCCATCGCCGCAAAATATTTTATACCAGTAATCATTCTGGGAGATTTATTTTTCGGAATCACAAAATATTCTGTTGGAAACGTAGCACATTTTGCCCACGTAGGTGGTGCTTTAATTGGATTTATAATCGCTTGGTATTGGAAACAAAACCAATTTAAACGGTGGAACTAATTTGGGTATAATAAACGACATAAAACAAGCTTTTTATAAAGCCAATATTGTTGAAAAAATAATATATATCAACGTATTCTTATTTTTGATAACAGCACTTCTCCAAAATTTCGTCATAAATTGGTTTGCTTTGCCTGCTGGTTTTGACGAGTTTTTACAAAAACCATGGACACTAATTACTTACGCATTTATACACCAAGGATTGTTTCATGTTTTATCTAACTTACTGGTTTTATATTATCTAGGAAACTTATTTCTGGATTTTTATACTAAAAAACAATTGCTGAATTGTTATTTTTCCGGCGGTATATTTGGCGGAATTATTTTCTTAAGCTATTATTATTTTATCGATAAAACTGAAGCAGGGGCTTTGGTAGGTGCTTCTGCAGCCGTAACAGCAATTTTTATCGCTATTGCAACCAAAATACCACGGTATGCACTTCAATTGCGCTTTATTGGCAGCGTTGAATTATGGGTGATGGCAGCGATTTGGGTGGTGTTGAGCATATTACAAATTGCAAGTCCGGAAAAAGGAAGCGCCATTGCACATTTAAGCGGGGCATTTTTTGGTTTTATGTATGCAAAACAATTGGAAAAAGGAAATGATCTTGGGAAATGGTTTGAAAGCCTGCTTAATTTTTTTACAAATGCCTTCAGAACAAAAAAATCAGGCCCCTTAAAAACTGTTTATAAGTCGGGTAAAAAAAGTTCATCCGAAGAAGTTTCAAAAACAAAACAACGAAAAATAAATGATATCTTAGATAAGATTAGCAAATCGGGTTATGAAAGTCTATCTCAAGAAGAAAAAGACTTTTTATTTAGATCAGGAAAAGAATAGACTATGAAAAATTTAGCACTTATCGATAAATTTCTATTTATCCTGAATTCGCTTTTTGCGACTTTGCTTATTTTATCATACTTAAATTACTATATTTCCCCTGTTACCATTTCATTTTTTGCATTGATAAGCCTAATAATTCCTATTTTAATTGTCATAAACATCATTTTTATGATTTATTGGCTCATTCGGCTAAAAAAGCAAATTTTTCTTTCACTATTCATTTTAGCAATTGGTTATCAATATCTTACAGTATTTTATTCCTTTAAGGAAAAAAAAGTAATGTTGACTAATGACATTAAGCTTATGAGTTATAATGTGAGAATGTTCAACCTTTACAAATGGATTGACGAAAAAAATGTGGATGAAAAAATTTATGACTTCGTCAATTCCAAGGACCCGGATATTCTATGTGTTCAGGAATTTCATTCATCCTTAAAAAAGGGACTAAACTATCCGTATGAATATATAAAAATAAGCAATCAGAACAACCATTTTGGTCATGCCATCTTTTCAAAATTTAAAATCATAAATTCGGGTTCCCTAAATTTTTCCAAATCCGGAAACAATGCCATTTTTGCTGATATTATCAGAAATCACGATACTATTCGCGTTTATAACATACATCTTGAAAGTTTAAATTTAAGTCCGAAGGAAGATTATTTCACCCAAGAAAATTCAGAAAAATTTAAAAGAAGGGTTGAAAAGGCATTTAAACTCCAAACCCATCAAGCCAAATTAATTGCCGACCATATAGAAAAAACGAATTTAAAATCCATTATTTGCGGAGATTTTAACAACACTGCCTTTTCTTATATTTACCACCAATTAAGAAAAGATAAAAATGATGCTTTTGAAGTTGCCGGTAAAGGTTTCGGACAAACTTACGACTACAAACTGCCGGTTCGCATTGACTATATTTTAACTGATAAACGCATAGAAGTCAATAATTTTAAGACGTATGAGGTGAAATTTTCGGACCATTTTCCTATTATGGCTCGATTAAAATTTTAGGGCAAACTGATAAGTGTCAATACTAAAAAAATTATATTTCCATATTTTAGCATTCATATAAAAAAACCAATTCTCCTTATGAAAAAAATACTTTTATTACTGTTTTTAGGAACTTTCCTAACAGGTTTTTCGCAACAAGCAACATTAAGCTTAGAAGATGCTGTTTTAGGCTATCAAAAAGGATTAAATCCAGCTTCGTTAACCGACCTAAAATGGGTAAATAATTCCAATACTTACGTTTTTCAAAAAGAAAATACATTAATTTTTACAGATGCTGCATCAAACTCAGTTACTAAAAAAATCCCTTTGGAAGATCTTCAGAAAAGCTATATTGAATTAACGAAATTTCCAAGATTAATGGAAATATCTGTAAATGAATTTGTGTTTACAAGTAAAAATTTTATAGAAACTTTCAATTACAACACCTTATCAAAAAGCACTTCCATTTCTTTTGATGAATCGGCAGAAAATAAGGAATACAACTCAAAATCCAAGGCAATCGCTTATACATTGGAAAACAATTTGTTTATTGCTACCACAGCAAACCCTAAAATTGCCGTAACCGCTATTGAAGATAAAAATATTGTTTCCGGACAAGCCATTCACAGAAGCGAATTTGGTATCGTAAAAGGAACATTTTGGAGTCCTGGAGGAAATTATTTAGCATTTTACCAAAAAGACGAAACCAACGTCACCGATTATCCTTTGGTTGACATTACCGCCTACCCTGCTTCACTTAAAAACATAAAATATCCAATGGCAGGCCAAGGAAGCGAAATTGCCAAAATTGGCATTTATAACTTGCAAACGCAACAAACCGTTTACCTTGACATCGATACTTCTGATGAACATTATTTAACAAATTTATCGTGGACCCCTGATGAAAAATATGTATTGGTCGCTGAAATAAACAGGGGTCAAAATCACGTTTGGTACAATCGCTATGAGATTTCAACAGGAAGAAAAGTGAATACTTTGTTTGAAGAAACCAATGATAAATGGACTGAGCCAGAACACGATGCCGTATTTTTACCCAATAGCAAAACCAACTTCTTGTGGTTTAGCGAACGTGACGGATTTATGAATTTATACCTTTATACCACAGAGGGAAAACTGGTGAAACAAGTTACAAAATTCAACTGGGTAGTGCAAAGAATTTTAGGTTTTGATCGTAAAGGAGAAAACGTTATTATTACAGGAACCGGAATAGATCCAAGAGAAACACATACCTTTAAAGTAAACTTAAAAACTGGAAAATACACCAAACTTACAACCGTAAATGGCACCCATTCAACGCAATTAAGCTCCAATGGAGATTATTTAATTGACAGTTACAGCAGTTTAACCATTCCAACCGATATTGCTATTGTTGCAACAAATAAAATAAAATCAACTTCCATATTCACTGCTGAGAATCCGTTAAAAGATTACAACTTGGGAACTACCGAATTTGTAAACCTAAAAGGAAAAAACGGCACCGATTTGTATGCAAAAATCACAAAACCCGCCAATTTTGATGCTACAAAAAAATATCCAGTGTTGGTATATGTGTATGGCGGTCCGCATGCGCAACTGGTTACTAATTCTTGGTTAGGAGGTTCAAGTTTGTGGATGACAGCATTTGCCTCCTTAGAAAATTATATCGTTTTTACGCTTGATAACAGGGGGTCTGACAATAGAGGTTTTGCATTTGAAAGCAGTATTCACCGTAATTTGGGAAATGTTGAAATTGAAGACCAACTAGCAGGAATTGACTATTTGAAATCGCTAGATTTTGTGGACAGCAAAAGAATTGCGGTCAACGGCTGGAGTTATGGCGGATTTATGACAACCAGTTTAATGCTCCGCAATCCAGGCATTTTTACCACCGCTGTAGCAGGAGGACCAGTAACCGACTGGAAATATTATGAAGTGATGTACGGAGAACGCTATATGGATACGCCACAGGAAAATCCGGATGGTTACGATAAAGCCAAAGTTCATAATTATATTAAAAATTTAGACGGTAAATTATTGCTGATTATTGGCAGCGTGGATCCGGTTGTGGTTCCTCAGCAAAGTATTACCTTGTTGCAAGAGGCCGTAAAACAAAAGGTTCAAATTGATTTCTTCACATATCCAATGCACGAGCATAATGTTGGTGGCGTTGACAGAGCGCATCTGATAAAAAAAATGATGAATTATATTGTTGAGAATAATAAAAGTTCACTAGCTCCAAAAAGTGAAACCAATTTTTAAAAGTTGAAGGTTTGGGAAAACTGAAATAATAACAAAAAGCCCATTTTAAATGCAACCCCTAATTTTAAATAACCCAAACAGGAATTTTATCGTTAAAATTGATCAAGGCGAGCTGGTTAGTTTTTTAAAAAACAAGGAAGAACTAATTCACCAAAAAGGACAGCCCGGCTGGCGAAACTCAGATACCGAAATGTTTCCTATTATTGGTCCAACCGAAGCAATTGATTTTACGGTTTCAACTCCTAAAGGAAATACTATTCAGGATCAACACGGACTTTTACGAGAATTAACATACAATTTGATTAAAAGTGATGAAAATTCAGCCGTTTATCAAAAAGAATACACAGCCAATACCAGCATCAAAAATTCAAAGTTTCCAGTAAAGTCTCCAAAGGAAAAATTATCTTGGCCTTATGATTTCAAGTTTAAAAAAATATATGAACTGTCAAACGATTTCCTAAAAATTACTTTTGAGATTGAGGCTGAAAAAGGGATGCCTTTTATGTTGGGTTATCATCCGGCATTTAAATTATCAGGAAACAAAACCGAAATCTGCAAAACAAAAACACTGGAAGTCACAATTCAAAAAATAATGGATGGTGGATCAACAGCATTTCCTGTTTTAAATACAGATGAAATAATTTTAATTAGAGAAAACGGGCAATATATTTCAATTAAAACTAAAGGTTTCAACAACTTTATGTTGTGGACAGAAGTGCCAAATATGCTATGTATTGAACCTATCACCGCTTACCCTTATGCGGAAAATGAGCCACCACTATCTGAAAAATTATTCAATTTGTCAAATGGCAAGGATTCTTTTGATGTTATGAT
Organism: Lutibacter sp.; assembly: GCA_027449025.1. Classification (GTDB taxonomy): domain Bacteria; phylum Bacteroidota; class Bacteroidia; order Flavobacteriales; family Flavobacteriaceae; genus Lutibacter. The sequence continues at coordinate 10,678 of DAIDMK010000067.1, forward strand.
TACCCCTTTTGGGTAATACTTTATAATTTGAACAAAAAAGCACCATCTTCTAAAATGGTGCTTTTAATTAAAAATTATTCTAGCCCAAATTGAATAATTAATAAATTAATTTTTTTATTTTCAATTTTATATTCTTAAGAAAACATTGCAATACCCATTATTACTAATGAATAACTCCAAACAATTAAGACTATTGCAATTAACGAAGTGATTTTAATCTTTCTCATAGCTGAAATTTAAATTAAACAGCATACAAAATAACAACATAAAATTCATTTAAATTAAACAAATTTGTGAGAGTTCTAAAATAATGAATCAACGTAGTTGAATTTTAAATAAACGTTAAAATAACAGCTGCGTTTGAAGTTAAAATTGGTTGGTATTTTTTTTCTAATTAATTAAAGAAAAATCTCTTAATTTAGACACTTTCAATAATTTCTATTGCCAATTTATAAACCTTTTCAAATTGTTCTTTTCTCGTCAAGGCAGAATTATCAATTTCTATGGCATCTTCTGCTTTTATCAATGGGGAATCTTTCCGAGTAGTATCGATATGATCGCGATATTCCACATTTTTTAAGGTTTCAGCAAAAGTGACTTGCTCACCACGCTCCATAAATTCATCAAATCTTCTTTTTGCACGTTTCTCTGCGGAAGCGGTCATAAATATTTTTAATTCTGCATCTGGAAAAACAACTGTGCCAATATCTCTACCGTCCATAACAACACCCTTATTCATTCCCATTTCTTGTTGCTGCTCAACCAGTTTTTTCCTAACTTCTGGAATTTCAGCTACTTTGCTTACCAATCTTGAAACTTTCATATTTCTAATTTCAGTTTCAACATTCACGCCATTCAAATAGATCTCGGCAAAACCCAAAATCACATTAAACTTAAATGCCAATTTAATATCTTTCAACACCTTAATCAGATCTTTGATAAAAATCTTATCTTCAGAAATCAAATTTTGTTGCATAGCATATAAGGTAACAGCCCTGTACATGGCACCAGAATCTACATAAACATATTTTAATTTGGTTGCCAACTCTTTGGCAATTGTGCTTTTTCCTGTTGAAGAAAATCCGTCTATGGCTATGGTAATATTTTTCAATCTATTAAATTAAGTTTGTTTATGAAGTATAATTTATTATTACTTAGAAGAACAAAATACGGTTAAAAAACACAGAAAAATAATTTAAAGTAAATAATTCTTAAAATTCTCTCAAAAAAAAACCTCCAACAATAAAGTTGAAGGTTTTTCAAAAGAAAGGCGGTTAGTAATTGGAAAGCGGACAACTATAGAGTGTAAAATATCATCTCTTTATTTTAATTCAGTAAGGAATTTTCATGAAGGGAGTAGATTTTTCTTTAATTTAATAGGCATAATACTGAAAAATAGTTGGTAAATAGTCTGTTAGGCATTATTACCATTGAGATTCCAAGAAGTTTGATGAA
>DAIDMK010000068.1 GCA_027449025.1 Lutibacter sp.
TTTAAAAATAAAAGTAATACCCAAAATTGAATGGAAATAAAAAACCGCCTCAAATTTTAATAGTGAGACGGCTTCTTTATATTATTAAAAAATAAATGTAAGCTGTAGGAAGTTATTATCCGTTTCTTGGAATATAAGTGTCCGCTTTTAAAATAGCTTGGCTATCTTTAGAAGAATAGCTTAAAACTGTTATAGCTATAAACCCTGCTACAAGTAGCAATCCGAAAATTAATTTTAATTTTTTCATGATAAATAAGAATTAAATGATTAGTAAGAACATCAAATATATAATAAATCTTACTTAAAGGCAATAAAAATCTGCCTAAATTCTAAATTATTTTAGAAAAAGGTCGCTCAGGAAGCTATTTTCTCATATTTTACAAGGCCTAAGCCTTAAATAAAATAGTTCAAATACTTCAATATTTTACCAAATAACACTTCTATTTTGGAGATTTTAAAAGCTAAAATCGATTTTAGAGCGATAAAAACGGGTATTTTTATCGTAAAAATCAACTAATCACAAATCCTCTCCGTAAAAATTTGCAATCTTAGGGACGCTCTTAGGTGCAAATGTAAAATAAAGTTTTTAAACGCACAACTTATTTTACCAAATATTATAATAAAGATGTATTTTATTTATAAAATCGTGTAGTTTGTTGGTGAAACATAGTTTGAGAAGTATGTAAGCGCGCTAAAAATTAAATGTTGGACTAACCGCACTTTTCAGCGGGATCTTAGGTTTGTACATTCTGATGCGTACGTTATGTTTGTGCTTTTGTTAAAGTAAAATTTGCGTAGTCACGAGCTTGAAGCTCGCGCTAGCCTTTCTTGTGAACTTTTGTCCTTTGCCTTTTTAACTTTCCAACTTTCAGCTTACTCAGCATAAACTGTAGCTTTGTTACCTCGTGAAAAGCCAATCAAACAAATACCGAACTCTTTAGCAAAATCTACGGATAAAGAGGAGCAGGCAGAGACTGCCACCACAATTGGAATTTTAGCGATAAACGCTTTGGAAATTATTTCATAGGATACCCTACCGCTCACAAGCATCACGTAAGATTCCTTTAATTGGTCTAAATTTAATAATTTGCCAACTACCTTATCTACCGCATTATGTCGTCCAATATCTTCTTTTAATGAAATAATTTCATAATTTTCATTAAAAATGGCCGCGGCGTGTGATCCTCCAGATATTTCAAATGTTTCCTGTTTTGATTTCATTTCAACGAACATTTCTTCCAACTTAGAAATGTCAAAAATAATCTTGTTTGTTAATTTTGTTCCGCTAAAAGAAATGTCTTCCAACTTTTGTTTTCCACATATACCACAGGAAGAAACAGAGAGTAAGGTGCGCTTGTTTAAATAACCTTTACCGAGTTGTGTTTTAGGAATTGAAGCATTTAATATTGAAAATCCATTATCGCGTTTCTCAATCACATCAATGCTTAAATTTTCTTTTCCTTTATAAATATCTTCTGCATACAACAGGCCTCTTATCAACTCAATATCATCACCTGGTGTTCGCATAACAACTGTGTATGGTTCTTTATTTATGTTTATTTGTAAGGCGGCTTCAATCACCAAAGCATCAGTTACCTTTTGGGGAACTCCGTTTGTAAGTTGTAAACCTTCGTAGTTTAATATTTGCATACTTTTTTAGTAGTAAAGTTAGAAGTTAGAAGTTAGAAGTTAGAAGATGGAAGATGGAAGACGGAAGCGGGAAGACCGAAGACCGAAGGATCAAGAAATGAAATCCAAAATCTAAAATTTAAAATTGTTTAATTGTTTAATTGTTTAGTCGAAATCCAAAATCCCTTTTACATAATACCAAATTCTTTTTTGAACTATTTTCTTCTAACTTCGGACTAATCCTTGTTCCATTAATTCAGATTTTTTCAAAATCAACAGCAACCACTTTGTACTCTGGTGTCATTGTTTCTTTGTCTCCAACGCTTCCTGTAATTAAATTGATAAATACTTCAGGTTGATGGAAAGTCGTTCTTAAAATGCCTCTTTTAACCGATTTAGCGTATTTTATAGGGATGTTAACACTCCCTCTATCTGAAAACAACCTAACTATTTCACGGTCTTTAATTCCTTTGGCCAAGGCGTCTTTTGGATGTACTTCCAAAATGTCCTTTCCCAAGATGATTTGATTGTCGGTTCTACGCGTCATCGTTCCCGAATTGTAATGTTCCAGTTCGCGGCCAGTTGTTAGAATAAAAGGATAAATTTTTCCGTGGGAGACAATTTCAGGGGATTCTTCAAAATCGAAATGGTGAAATGTGCCTGTTCCTTTTTTGAACTTCCCGTTGAGATGCAGCATTTTAGTGTCGCTTCCGTCTTCTTTAATTGGCCATTGTAAGCCGTTTTCACCTAGCCTGTCCCATGTCAACCCTTTCATAAAAGGAATCACATCCGCAATTTCTTCAATAACTTTTGCGGCATCATAGGTTAAACCAGTAGGCTGGTTGTATCCCAATCTGCCCATAATATCGATGATTATTTGCCCGTCAGGTTTAGTGTTTCCAATAGGATCAATCACTTTATTTACACGTTGTACACGGCGCTCACCATTGGTGAAAGTCCCGTTTTTTTCAAAATAGGAAGAAGCAGGCAGCACCACATCAGCCATTTCAGAAGTAGCTGTCATAAATAATTCCTGCACCACAATTAATTCTAATTTTTCAAATGCTTTAATGCTATGATAGGAGTTTGGATCTGTCATAATGGTGTCTTCGCCCACAATATACAATGCTTTAATTTTTCCATTGACGGCGGCATCCAGCATTTCAGGAATTTTCAAACCTATACTTTCTGGCATTTTTTCAACACCATATTTTTGAGCAAAATAATGTTGAATTTCAGGTTTGCTAATATCCATATAACCAGCTCCTTGGTGTGGCTGCACCCCCATATCTGCCGCACCCTGAACATTGTTTTGTCCGCGCAACGGATTTAAACCAACACCGTTTCTGCCAACATTTCCTGTCATCATGGCTAAGTTAGACAACAACATGACTGTTTTGCTACCTTGAAAATGTTCTGTAACACCCAAACCATGGAATTCCATCGCGCTCTCTGCAGAAGCATAGGCAATAGCGGCATTTCTTACCAATTCCTTAGAAACGCCTGTAAGTATTTCCAATTGATCCATATCCAAATGCTCCACGTGGTTTTTAAATTCGTCATATTTCTCCGTATATGAATCTATAAAATGTTGATTCACCAAACCTTCTTTAATGATATAATAAGACATCATATTAAGCACAGCAACATTGGTTCCCGGTCTAATTTGAAGAAAATAAGTGGCCAAATCTGCTAGGCTCGTTCTAATTGGATCAACAACAATGGAAGTCACGCCTTTCATAAAGGCCTGCTTAATTTTAGCACCTGTTACGGGATGACCTTTAACAGGATTTGCCCCAAAAAGAAAAATGGCATCAGTTTGTTTTAAATCTTCTATGGAATTTGTTGCAGCACCTGTTCCAAAAGCTTTTTGCATTCCGAAAGCGGTAGGTGCATGGCAAACCCGTGCGCAACCGTCAATATTATTGGTTCCAACGGCTACACGAATCATTTTTTGCATGAGATAATTCTCTTCATTGGTAGCTCTTGAAGAAGAAATTCCGCCAATGGCATCTGAGCCGTATTTATTTTTGATTTCAATTAATTTTGACGCAATAAAATCATAGGCTTCGTCCCAAGTAACCACTTCAAATTTGCCGTTCTTTTTAATCATTGGTTCTCTCAACCTGTCGGGATGGTTGTAAAACTGAAATGCAAAACGACCTTTTAAACAGGTATGCCCTTGATTTACTTCGGCGGTTTCCGGAGCTTGGATTCCCCTAATTTTTCCGTCGATAACCGAAACGTCTAACTGACAGCCAACGCCGCAATAGGTGCAGGTGGTTCGTACAGTTTTATCTGGAATTAAGGTTTTTGTTTCGAATTTATCGGTTAAAGCTTCGGTCGGACAAGTTTGAACGCAGGCGCCACAAGAAACGCAGGCTGATTCGTTGAAAGTAGTGTCGAAACCTTTGATAATGTTGGTTGCGAATCCGCGACCCGACATTCCCAAAATCATTTCTCCCTGAATTTCTTCACAAGCTCTCACGCATCTAAAACAGTTGATACACTGGGATAAATCTGATTTTATATAAGGATGTGCCCTGTCTGGCTCAATATCTAAATGATTCTTTCCTTGCGGATAGCGGATATTTGGAATTCCGATTTGAGCGATGGTTTCCTGAAAAGGTGTGGCTTTTTTATCTGTTAAAGGAAAAATTTTATTTGCAGGATAATCGGTTAACACCAATTCGACAATATTTTTGCGAAGGCGTTTTATTTTTTCTGTGTTCGGGTAAATATGCAATCCTTCAGAAATAGGGGTGTGGCACGAAGCCATCGTTTTTGTTAATCCGTCTTTTTCACGCGCCACTTCTACCGAACAAACCCTGCATGAACCAAAATTTTCCAATCGGTCATCCTGGCACATCGTTGGAATGGCATTTTTATCATTTTCTATTCTTCTGACAAATTCCAACATGGTTTCCCCTTGCAAAAATTCGTGCTCGACGTTGTTTATAAATGCTTTCATGATTTTCGTTTTAACCGCGAAGGGCGCAAAGAATTACGCAAGATTCGCTAAAGGTTATTTACAACTCTTCTTACTCCGTTTTTAAGGAATGTGACATTAAAATTTATGAGCATCCCTAATTTACAATCTGATAATTTTAAATACGTTAATATTTGTGCTAAATGGACATCATTTAAAGCTTCAACGGATTTTACTTCAATAATTACTTTATTTTCAACTATAATGTCAATTCTGTATCCTATTTCCAAATTTACGTCTTCATAAATAAGCGGTAATGCTTTTTGCTTATCTACGTTTAATCCATACTTTTTTAATTCATAAAATAAACATTCTTCTTCGCACTTTCCAACAATCCGGGACCCAAATTTTTATGAATTTTTAATGCACAATTAAAAATTATTTTTGAAATTTCGTTTTCACTCATTTTATTTCTTGCGTTCTTTGCGTAAAACTTTGCGAAATTTGCGGTTAAGCTTAAGTAAAATACTGTTTCAATTCTTCCTTAAAATACTGCAAGGCATTTTTTACTGGCAACGGAATACCACCACCCAATGCACAAAGTGAACCTATTTCCAAAGTTTCCAATAAATCTTCAAATAGCTGATGGTCAATTTTATAACCTTCCTTTTGGGCTTTTTGAAGCATTTCCATGCCTCTAAAAGAGCCAATTCTGCACGGATAGCATTTTCCACAGGATTCATCCGCAGTAAACTCCAATAAATGTTCCAAAAACTGAATCATAGGAAAATCTTTTGGAATGGAAACAACACTTGCATGACCCAATAAAAATCCGTTACTGTTTAACGATTCAAAATCCAATGTTAAATCCTTAATTTTATCAGAAGGCACAATGCCGCCCAAAGGTCCGCCAATTTGAAATGCTTTTATGTCCGATTTTAATCCCTTTCCAAACTCATCAAATATGGTTTTTAATGGTGTTCCCATTTCAATTTCATAGATTCCTGGACTATTGAAAAAGCTGTCTAAGGAAACCAACTTTGTTCCTGTTGACTGTTTTGTTCCTAATGCTGCGTATGCTTCACCACCATTTTGTAGAATCCAATGAATGTTCGCAAATGTTTCCACATTGCTCAAAACAGTTGGTTTTCCAAACAGTCCATATTGTGCTGGATAAGGTGGGCGAACGCGAACTTCCGGACGCAAACCTTCGATAGAACTCAATAAAGCAGTTTCCTCGCCGCAAACGTAAGAACCTTGCCCTCGAATAATTTTGAATTTAAAATCCCCAATCAGTTTTTTTTCTTTTAATGCTGATATTGCTTCACCAACAATTCTAATGGAATCTGGATATTCTCCCCTGATATATAAAATACCCGTATTTGCGCCAACAGTCAGTCCTGCCATATACATTCCGAAAAGCACTTTATGCGGTTGGTGTTCCATTAAATACATATCGGAATATGCCCCGGGATCGCCTTCATCGGCATTGCAAACAATGTATTTTTGCGATTCCTTGGAAAGGTTATTGAGCGGAGCCGAAATAACGGCATCAAGTTTAAACCAAAATGGGAAACCGGCTCCACCACGACCGCGTAAATTGGAAGTTTTTATTTCTTGAATTACCTGTTTTGGGTTGTTTTTATGGACTTCAGCCAATTGGTAAAACGCGGTAATATCTTCAATTTCAGCGGTTAAAATAGGGGTGGTGTTACAGCCAATATTGTAGTTATTTTCTTGATATTTCTTATTGTCGATAATTGAACCTAATTCATTTTCATTGTTCGCCGAATAGGTATTGTCATTATACATAAACGCATTGTTGGTATGGCAACGACCAACACAGGCAGCGTGACCAATTTCTTCAGGGTCAAAATGATTTTCTAAATTTTTATAAAGACTATTTTGGGTATTTGCAACCATACAAGCCGTTCCGCTGCACACATGAATCTTTTTGTTCCGATTGCTTTCTCTGGTGAAATCATAAAAAGATGCGGTGGCAGCTACCACGGAATCGTCGATCATAAACCGTTTTGCAAGTTCCTGAAATTCTGATTTTGAAGCATTTTTATGCGATAAATCTGTGATATTTTCGAACAGATTATCATCTAATTCCTTTCTAAATGATAACGAACGTATATTTTTATTTGCCATTTTAGTGAGTATAAAAGGCTAAAATTACTAAATTTTAATGATTTTTGCTAAAACAACTTTTAGTTTTATGCTTTCTCACAAATAAGCACCAAATGCTTGTTGTTTATAGCTGTTGTAAAAAATAGGTATTGATTTCCGCCATCTTTTAATCCGGTTTTTTTCCGAATTTGAGCAACGGTTTCCGGAAAATTTCGAATGGCAATATTCGCTTTTTTTGAAGGGATTAATTTTAACAATTGCTTTTTATTATAAGAAATACATTGTTTTATTTCAAATTTCCTTCCAGGAAAATCAGTTAATTTATTGGAAGTGTATAAATGCGAATGTTGATGTAGTTTATCAATTTTTAACTGCGCTGAAATCTGTTGAAAAGCCCCTGCTTTTAAAATTGCGGCATTGGGTTCAAAAAGATATTTTTTTGGCTCAGAAAAAGTTGATGAAATTTCTTCATTTAAGTTAAAATTGAATTTTTGAATTTCTTCTTTGTTGAAGTTAATGGTTTTAATATCAATGTTTTTTGCGTAATTTTTCTTCAATAAAAATAACAATTCTTTCACTTCATTTTCAATGGCAACCACGTGAATTTCTTTTACAAATTCCAACTCATTTACGGCACTTGAAATGTCTAAAATAGGAGAAGCTTTGAGCAAAATATTATTTGTTTTCTCAAACAATAAACTCAAATTTTTTGGCATGTTCGGCAAGCAATCTTCCAATAAAAACACCTTTCCTTTGGCATCATTTCTGCGCGAAGGATCTACGTATATCCAATCGAATTTTCCTTTTGAATTTTTTAGAAATTCAATGCCGTCACTTGGGTGTGTTTCTATATTTTTAACTTTTAACTGTTTGAAATTATGAGAAACAATGGCAGACAGATCTTCATTTATTTCACAATGTGTTACCGATTTAACTTTTTGTGAAAAAAAATAGGTGTCAATTCCAAATCCGCCCGTTATGTCGATTAAATTTTCTCCTGAAACCAAATCGGATTTATAGTTGGATGCAACTTCTGAAGAGGTTTGTTCAATATTCAGTTTGTTGGGATAGTAAATGTTTTCTGAATTATACCAAGTGGGTAATTTTTTTTCGCAAGCGTTTTTTGCCAGAATTTGTGCTGCAATTTCCTGAATGGAAACTTGTTCAAACGGACTTCCTTTTAAAATCAGTTTTGTTATATCCGATTTTAAGTTAATGTTGATAAAATTCTGAACGTTTTTATTTAAAATTTCCTGATTCAATTTATTGAGTACTTAGTTCTAATAATTTTGTAATAGTTTGCCAATTACGTGTGGTTGCAGATGTTTTTAACTTTTTTTCAAATAAATTGTTAGTCAACTTAGTGTTTCCATAACCATTTGGACAATGCAAATAAATAGTGTTTTCAACTAATATAAATTCATCATCACTAGCTGCAACAAGAATTTCAATAGGTGGAATTCCGGCTATATCTGGCTTTTTATTTAATATTGTAACATGTAGTTTTGAAATATCCATAGTTGGATCTTTGGCAAGAAACGGATTAGAATTAAAAATAGTTGTTAATTCTTCTTTGTTTAAAACTAGAACCTTAATAGCGTGTCCAAAATGTTTTGAAATGGCTGAAATTATAGTGTCCTCAATAAGAATAGACTCTTTAATATTAGACTTAAAAATTACATTTCCGCTTTGTATATAAGTAAAAACATCATGGTAACCTAACTCTAAAAAAAGCTGCTTTAATTCGGCCATTTTAATTTTATGATGACCAGATACGTTTATTCCTCGCAAAAGTGCAATATAAGTTATCATAGTTATTGAAAGCTAAGTTTTTTTGTAGCCTATTTTAATTCGTGGTTTTTGGTTTTCTTTCTTTTCTTTGTTTATCAAAATTTGTTATGCTCGTTTCATCTGGAATCATAATTTCATTTGTCATAGTACAATTTTTTTATTGTAAATCTAGGATTTTAATATTGAAAACAAAAAATTTAAAGCTGATATATATAGGCTTAAATTTATCATAACAGCATTTTTTAAAATCGTAATTCGCAATTCGTAAAACGTAATTTAACTTGCGTATTCTATGATAAAAAGCAAGTATAATATTAAAAACAAAATCCAGAATCTAAAGATTTCTTCTTCTAAAATCGTAAATCAGCTATCGTAATTCAATTGGCGTAAGGGATTGAAACGAAAATCCTTTTTAGCTATTCTTCATAGCTAAAAAGATTGTAGTGAAAAGCCCGACCCCCCGCCTTTTCGGCGGGGGGGAACGCCCACCAAAAGACTTGTAAGCCCAAAATATAATTTTATAGCTTCTTGTTTTAAGAATTTAGTTAAACTTATAAATCTTTGGTCATTAATTTCACAATTTTGTTATCGGGTAAAAATGCTTTTAAAATTACCTTTATGGCGGTGTAAGTTGGCACGGCAATAATCATCCCTGTAATTCCAAATAAGATGCCGCCAATTACGATGATTAGAAATATTTCCAATGGATGTGATTTTACACTATTTGAAAATATTAAGGGTTGACTAAAAAAATTATCAATTAGTTGGGCGAAAATATATCCAACCATTACATAAATGGTGGTTGGCAATATTTCTGTTTGAAAATCATTGGCCAAGTTGTTACTCATCGTTAAAAACAACATTAGAATTCCCCCAATTATTGGGCCAACATAAGGTATTAAATTTAGTAATGCACATAAAAAAGCAATTACGATGGCGTTTTCAATTCCAAAAATTAATAAAAAAGTAGTATAAATAATAAATATAATAGTTATTTGAAGGACCAAGCCAATAAAATATCTCGATAATAAATGGTTGATTGAGGTTAAAGAGTTTTTTAGTTTTTGCTCATTTTTGTTATTAACCAAAACATATAAGGAGTTTTCCATAATTTGTGTGTCTTTCATTAAGAAGAAAGTGATGAATATTACAGAAAATAATCCAATGCTTAAGTTGCCTATGGTTCCTATTACTGCATTTAATAAATCAGGAATAGCTTTAACATTTTTAAACAAATTGGCGTTTTTTAATTCGTTTAAAATATCGATATTATGCGTTAAAAAGTAGTCGTTAATCTTATTTAAGAAGTATTCAATATTTATTTGAAGTGCCTCAATATTTAACAATGATAAATTTTCGCCTTGTTTAATGATGAGTGGAATAAACATACTTATTATTCCTGCTAAAATCCCCAAAAATAATAAAAGTGTGGTAATAACAGCCAAGGCATTGGGGAATTTTAGTTTTCGTTTTAAAAATCGAATGATTGGCCCCCCAATTAATGCAATAACAATTGAAATTGCGACATAAGCGATAACAGATTGTATTTTATATAAAAAGTACAGTAGCAATAAAACGCCTGTAATAATGGCGATTGCTTTTATAATTCCGTTGGTTATGGTATTGGAATTCATTTTTTTATCTGTTTAACTGTTTAGTCGTTTAACTGTGTAATTGTTTATTTGTTGAATTATTTAATTTTGCTTGAAACTTGAAACTAAACAACTAACAACTTAAAACTAACAACTCAAAACTCAAAATCCCGCTGCTTTATCATCACCCCTATAATCAGCACCACCTTCCAGTTTACCGTTTGGCAAACGCAAAATAGCATCAACTTTACCCAAAATTACGGTATTTTCCTGTTTAATTTGATATCCTTTTTCCTGTAATTGATTTACCAACAAACTGTCAAAACCTTCAGGCTCCATAGTAATCACATCCGGCAACCATTGGTGATGGAATCTTGGTGCATTTACGGCATCTTGCATGCCCATTTTAAATTCATAAACATTTAAAATAGTTTGTAAAACAGAAGTTATGATAGTTGATCCTCCAGGAGAGCCAACCGACATATATAATTGGTTGTTTTTTTCAACAATTGTTGGCGTCATAGAGCTTAACATGCGTTTTCCCGGCGCAATGGAATTTGCCTCAGCACCAATTAATCCAAACATATTTGGCGTTCCGGGTTTCGAACTAAAATCGTCCATTTCATTATTTAAAAAGAATCCGCCCTCAGAGACAAATACTTTTGAGCCGTACGCGCCATTTAAAGTGGTGGTTGCAGAAATGGAATTTCCATACTTGTCCACAATGGAATAATGCGTTGTTTCATCGCTTTCATAACCGCTAATATTTCCGTGTTTTAAAGTTGAAGAAGGCGTTGCGCTGTCCCAAGAAAAATCGGCCATCCTGTTTTTTACATAGTTTGATGAAATTAAGGTATCAATGGGAATTTGCACAAAATCAGGATCGCCCAAATAAAAAGACCTGTCGGCATAAGCCCTTCTTTCCGCTTCCGTAAGCAATTGGATGGATTTTAAGGAATTATGTCCGTAAGATGCAATATCAAACGGTTCAATTGCCTTAAAAATTTGCGCAAGGCAAATTCCGCCGCTTGAAGGGGGTGACATCGCAATAATTTTTAAATCTTTATAGTTAAATTCAATGGCATTTCGCCATTTTGCTTCGTAGTTTTCCAAATCTGTTTTGGTGATAATTCCGCCCAATTTCTGAACATAATTCACCAACATCTCGGCAGTTTCTCCTTTATAAAATCCGTCTCTTCCCAAATCCCTGATTCTTTCCAGCGTTTTAGCCAATTTTACATATTTTATGGTGTCTCCGGCTTTCCAGTCTGCATCCAATAAAATTTTGGCAGCATTCACTTCGGAAAAATAATGTCTGTAATTCGCCAATCTTACAGCTTGTTTCTTAGTCACCACAACGCCTTTATTGGCCAAATCTATGGCTGGTTGAATTAATTCTGAAAAAGGAAGACTTCCAAATTTTTCGTAAACTTTAAACAAACCGTCAACCGTTCCCGGAACGCCAATAGCCATGGCGCCTAAAGTGCTTTTTCCTTCTATAATATTGCCGTTTTCATCCAAATACATATCTTTTGAAGCTGCACGAGGTGCTTTTTCCCGATAATCCAACGCACCGGTTTTGCCATCGTGGGTTCTGTAAACCATAAATCCGCCACCACCAATATTTCCTGCAAAAGGATAGGCAACTGCCAAGGCGAGTTCTGTTGCAATCATGGCATCAAAAGCATTTCCGCCTTTTTGCATAATTTCCACGCCAATTTTTGAGGCTTCTTCACGAGCGCTCACCACCATAGCACTATCGGCTATAAATCCAATGTTTTTAGAGGTTTCATCAGTTTCTGTTGTTGTTTTTTTACATTGTATCAATAGAAATACAACTGCAATATATAGGGTGATTTTTTTCATCTGTTTAAATATTATTTTTTAGCTGTAACAGCTGCTGTTCGCCATTAATCATACAATTGTGTATCAAAATTTGTAAGGCTCGGTTCATCTGTTTAAATATTATTTTTTATCGGTACAGATGCAGTTCGCCATTAACCATTCTGCTGGGTATCAAAATTTGTA
>DAIDMK010000069.1 GCA_027449025.1 Lutibacter sp.
GAATTAAAATTATATTATAAGAAAAAAATAGCAGAAGGAAAACCAAAACTGGTTGCATTAAACAACGTTAGAAATAAAATATTAGCACGAGCTTTTGCCGTAATTAAAAGAGGAACACCATATGTGGAATTGCAACAATATGCAGCTTAAAATATTAGTGAAAATATATTAGGATTTTATCTTGGAATACTTATAAGATTTGTGCGACGGGAAAGTTGAAGATTTTTCGGTTGTATCAAATCGGTTTGTTAGAATTTTTGTCGGTAATATTTTGATTATATGTAAATTTTATGAGGTGTTGTGTGTGAGTTTTTTTTAATTTTCATATTATGAAAAATTTTAGTTGCCATCTTGGTTTATCCTTTTTCCTTGAGTTGTAAAAGAAAGTCCTTGTTGACCAGATGTTGATATCATTATACCTTCAAAAAACGGCTCATTTGTGTTTTGTTTTATAACCCAGTCAAAAAGGAAGTTGGCACCAGTTCCACCTTCTTGATCTTTTTCATCTATAACTATTTCTACTGTTTCCATTGGTGCAATGAATATTGGTCTATCAAAATAAGTCCTGATTGAATTCCCTTTGGTGTCGAAATACTCAGCTTTGTTTATGTAAATTGTGTCTGATTTATTAGCATTTCTCATGCTTATGGTTGCTGTCAAGTTGTGTGTTCTATGCTCGGTTTGGCTATAAATTTGGGAATAGATAGAGAGGTAGGTAGTGCCATAAGTCAATGAGTCTTTTAACTCATGTTCGATTGTTCTTTTTCCCCAATTTACTGAATTAATCGAGCTTACTTCAACCCTGTCTTTACAAGACTGAATTAAAAATGTAATAAGTAATATTTTAAATATATTCTTCATGGTGCTACATTCAAGTTTGTAAGGCAACTAGCGTTGCTATTTTTTTAGAGAGTCTAAACTACAAATTTTAGTTGAGATTTCATTATTTATTTAGGCGTTTTATATCCAATAATTTTTCGGGTTCTGTTATTGAATTCGGGTTTTAGATATGTTGCGTTAAGTTATTGAGTTGGATTTTTTTTCAATTTGTTCAAAACAAAATTCAGGTGCTTCTAATGGTATTAAATGACCAAAATTCGTATTAACTACTATATTCTCTTTTGCAAATTTATTCCAATTAGACCTTACTTTTTCATTCACAAAAACTGATGGTTTACCTAAAATTAGCTTATAGGGAATTTTCAAACTTTTCAATTCATTGTCAAAATTTATTGGTAGTGCGTAGTTTGCAGTTTCCCAGTCTTTTGGAAATATTAATTCGTATTTTTTTTCATTATTTTGAGCCAAGCTTTCGCTAGCAAATAATTTGAGATTTTCCTTACTTATTCTTTTATATCCTTTTGATTTTTGAAGGTGGGAAAAATATTCCTCTGGATTATTCCAAACGGATTTTTTCTTTAAAGAAGATTTAAAAGGCTCCATATTCTTCTTTAAAATATATGGAACAAGACTTATCCATTTTTGTTCAAATTTTGTAACACAAACCGGGTCAATTAAATATAATTCCTTGAACAAATCAGGTCTTTTTGAAGCAGCGATAATAGTAGCATTCGCACCTTGTGAATGTGCTATCCCAATAATGGGGCTTTGATAATTTTTCTCAATAAAATTTATCAAGTCATTAGCGTAAACTTCCCATTTTACTTGTTTTTTCTGTTTTTTAGAGTTCTTCCAAGAAGCTCGGAAAGATAAACTTGTTAAATTGAATTTTTTAGATAACAAATATAACAATGGCTTATAAACTCCAATTGGAAGTCCATTTCCTGGGAAAAAGTGTGCATCAGCTCCAATACTTTCAATTGAGTAGTAAAATGCTACTTCGTTATTTAGCTGTATTTCTTTTCTATTGAGCATTTCTTAAAATTCTGCCAACGGTCGGCGGTATGTTTTTGTTGCCGATTCCTGAGCGATTCACTGTTAAGCCGATACAAAGTTTCAATCGAGCCAAAACCTTTGATTTCAGCACTCTCTCGGCAATAAAACATACCGCTTATTGTGCGCGGTTTTTATTCTGGTTTAAAGCTATTTACAATCAAATCTGCTTTTTCTTTGTTTCCCATTTGTTCCAATTTCATCACTAAAAATTTTAATCCTTGTAAGTCAATTTGATACAAATCAGAATTGTTTTTTATTTCTTTAATCTTTTCAGTCAGAGTTTCTTTGGAACTTTTTATCACCATTTTTGTCAGTTCAACACTTGCAGTCATTTTAGGTATTTGTACCTTGTTTTGATAAAATATTCCAGCGATTGACATAGGTATCTGGTTTTGATAGGAAGTAAAAGACAAATAATCATTGCTCAGATAAATTATTAGACGCTCTTCTGTTATATTCCAAACAGTATTTGAAATATATCCAGCTAATTCTCCGCCTCTTTGAACGACTTGCATTGGTGCATTTATTATTGTCCATCCATAACCATAACTATTTCCAAAATCCGGTGTACCCTCCATTCTAGCAGGAATATGTTTCTGGAAAGTAATATTTTGCGAATGCGCATTAATCAGCGTATTATTTGAAAGTGCTTTGAAGAAATTAAATAAGTCAATTGTTGTTGAGTAAACATTACCATCTCCTTGAAACCCACTTGTTACATAATTCGATACAAATTCAGGAATTTTTATTGCCTCTTCATATTTACCTGTAAAAGGATATAATACATACCCCTTTGCAACATTCTCAATTTGTTTGATTTCTTCGGCATTATAGATATAGGTTCTTGTCATACCTGCTGGTTCGAAAATATTTCTAAGTAAATACTCTTTGAAATCAGATTCTGATACTTGCTTCACAATTTCTGCTAATATAATATAACCCAAATTACTATACTCACTCCTATCACCAGCCGTAAATTGCAATGCTGGTTTTTGCTCAAATAAAGCTGACATTACATCTTTATTAACGGCTATTTTAGAGTTGTCCCAGTTGCTGTTATTCAATAAGTCGTAATCACTTGTCAACCCTCCTGCGTGAATAAGAAGTTGGTGAATAGTAATTTCAGCGTATGGAAATCTTGGTAAATATTTCGAAACCTTATCTGATAATTTTAATTTCTCCTTTTCAGCAAGTTGAAGAATTGCAATTGCCGTAAAAGCCTTGCTTACAGAACCAACATTAAATAGTGTCTCCTCATTTAAAAACTCTTCTGTAGTTCTATCAGAATAACCATAACTTTTTGAGAATGTAACCTCATTGTGTTCAGCAATAAGGGCATTTCCATAGAATTGACCTCTCTGGCTCATTGTACTAAAAAGGCTATCCAATAGTTCAGATTTATTTTGACTAAAGCAATTTGATGAAATAGAAACAAATAGGATAAGTAATTTTATCGTTCTCATGGTCAGTATTTTATTTTAAAAATGATTTTCTATTGCCTCTTGAGGCATTGGCTCCATGAATATTTCCACCACCCCAAGTCAACCCAGACTTCCGTTCTCTGAACGGAGAATTATTCATTCCCCAGCCCTTATTTTTTGAATCCCCTTTTTCTTTTTGAATAGTATTATTATCCATCTCTTTGTATGAATCAATAATTCTATTAATCTTTTTATTGTGAAGATATTCATCAATAATTATCAAGGGAAGATAAACTAGTACTAGTAAAATTAAACCAAGTATCAGAAATAACTTATTCAAAGGAAACTCCAATATTATTCCAGTATTTCTAATCAGTAAAAGAAGAGAACCTGCTATTCCTGAAAGATAAATTGCTATTTTCATAATGTTGGTTTTTTGTCTGCATGCGCACAACGACGAGTTTGGATATGGCAAGTTGCGGGTTTGAAACTGAAATTTTCCAACGCTTATTATTTTTGTTTTAAAAGTACTAAAATTTTTTATATACAAGAATTAAGCAATTTGCTAAATGCAGTATTAGAGGTTCGTTGTTTTTCCATTTTTGTTGTCAACTGTCAAAATAAGAAAATATCTATTGTCTATATTGTTTTTCAATTGTTGAGATATTATTTTTTACACCTTTAATCATAAGCCACAGAGTTATTGAAATTTCTCCAATTGCCACTAATAAAAGTGTAGGTTGGTTCACAAATGTGCTGTAACTTGGAAAAAGTAGCGCTACAAAACTACCAGTCACATAAGCTATACCCGCAATGATGAGCAATATCCCAAAAATACGGGGAATAAACCCTGACTTATAAACCAATAGACCAAATGGCAAAAGCCAAAGCCCCCAAAACATTTCTAATGTTAATGTGCCGTAGTCGTTAATTTTAAGAAATAGCATTGCCAAATCCTGTCTCTGATTAAGTTCAAACGTTTGCAATATTTCACCTTTAAAAATCATAAGGGAAGTAATATTTAATGCCTCCATAATAAAAACGGCAGGTATTTGAACAAGCACCAATGCAACCATTAATTTAGCCTGATACTCGTTTACCTATTTGAACATCCGGTAAAGAACCAATACCAAAAGCATAAAAACGATGTTGCTGATTATATCATTAATTAAACCTGACCGAAATAAAAATTCATTGGCGAGGATATTTTTGGCAGTACCACTGGCATCACCCTGTACAATGGTTTGAGATGAAATAAAAAAAATACCATAGATGCCTGTTATTACCAGAATAAAATACAATAATCCGGCAAGCCTTGCGGTCTTTTTTAATGAACCCTTCTTGTTTTCCATAATTAGAATTTTATTATTGGTAGATTTTACAAATTTTTAATCTGTTAGATTATTAGATTAGACTAAACTTTTCTTGGTCTTAATCCTTTGAACAGAAGCCAAAAACCCAATGTTATTTCGAAGATTGCCAAAGGCATATCGAATAATGATAAGCTAACTGCCTCCTGAAAGTTAGGGAAGATGATGAAAATGAAAGCACATATTACACACCATACAGATGAGATAATCCCAAAGATAGCCAAAGCTCTCGGTATATACCTTGACTTAAATAATAGGTAGCTGCAAACCGTGGATGCCAAACCCCAAAATGGCAAACCTATATAGTATGAGTCCCAACTGCTACTAAGATACAGCCTCGACCAGGTTTGCAATTGATCTACCTCAAATGCTGACAGGAAAGAGGCATCACCAAGAAGGCGTAACGCAGCTAATGTGTTGAGTGTCATAAATCCCCACATTAAAGCATATATAAGCCTAAAGAATACTGCAGCCAGAGCAAGATTCTTGTTCACTGGCTTGAGCATCACGTAAAGCGAAGTGAACATTACAATCAAGGTTACAAGGTAGATAAGATTACAGACTATAATTATGCGGAACAATGTTTGGTTAGCAATGATGTTTCGTGCAGTTTCCGCAACATTGCCCGGAATAATATAGTGAAATGTGACGCTGTAATTTGAAATAACTACAATAGCGATCGCGAATATTAAAGTTAATCCCGCAACTTTTGCAGCTTTGCGCTGCGAATGGTCGATAACATTGGTTGCGATTTCAATTCCCTCTGCTTTTTTTGAATTCATATCGTTTTTATTGGAAGTCACTAAGTATGACGATCTTATTTCTGAATAGTTACATTTAGGTGTTGAATTATTTTGCCTACAATGATGCGTGTTGTATGCTGGGCTATATTCAATATTAATTCTTTATCAATTTGGACTGATACATTATTCATTTTATTTTCAAGTATCAAATGTTTTTGTTTGAATTAAGCAGTCTTTCTTGCCTTGCATACGAGATTAACTTACGCCAGAAACTGATTCTATTTAATTTTATGTAATAGCAACCGGTTCAAATTAACTAAACCAATTATAAAAAATCCAATTGCAAACAACGGAAGAAAACTTATATATAGCCACTTAATCCCGTTAAATGAAACAAACGAAAATGGCAATAGCATTACAAATATTGTCAAACTAATTATAATATTTTTGCTACTATATTTACTTAGCATAATAGCTAAAATATAAGAAATACTTACAAAAATAAATGAAGCAATTGGATATTTAGAAGGTAAAAAATTAATTTCGTTCCCGTTAGTCGAAAAGGAAATTGCGGCAAGTCCAAAAAATATTGTACTTGCAAGTACAAATTTTTGGTGTTTTTTTATTATTTCCATCAGTCAAGTTTTATTTGCAAATTATTTTTTTAATCATTTAAAATAAGTTCGGTAATTTGGTCATCTTTGGGTTGATCGACACGGATAACTTGATATTTAGATTCCTTTTCTATCCAATAGAATGCTTGCCCTTAAAAGGTGTTTAATTCTACTTTGAAACAGTTAATGTCTTGAACAGTTTCTTTTCCCAAAACAGTAATTGTTAAGGGGTTCAAGTTGTTTTTTTGAGGGTTAACAGAATTTAATGAGTATTGATCTCCAACTTTAAGAGAGAGAGTTCTAAGTAAAATAGCAATCTGAGAAAAATCAATAATATGATTCTCAAATGAAAGTTCGTCCTCCTTCATATTATTATATGGTCCCATTTGGGTTGTTATTATAAGGGTACTATCCGAATAAATACATTTTGTATCCAGAATTATTTGATTTTCAATAATGATTTTTGAGATGGATTGCATTGCAACCATATCGGTGGACATCTGCCCCCAGACTAATTTCATGAAGTTAGGAAGCATGATATTTGTAAAGACTTCAATAGTTTCGTCTGATTTAAAAAGAGATACTTGGTAAATCCCTTCGCTCCATTTCTTATTTATAACTTTATATGTTAAAACTTCTGGGCGGGCGGAAATCCACTTTGTGTTAAAAGTAGTTATCTCTTGTGCACTTATATTATTGCCAACAACCATAAGGTTGGCAATAATCGTTAGAACTAGCATTTTTTTAATTATTCTCATTTCTTTAAAATTTGAATTATACATTAAAGTATCATTTCAAAATTATTGTATATTGCTTTGAGTCACAAAAAAAATGAGGTTGATAAAGGGTTGAAATATTAGTTTTGGTCTGTTTTTTTATATTTTACTCGCAATTCTTTCCTGTTTTTAATTTCCAATATTTTATATATTTTGTTAATATGGGTTTTTAAAGTGCTGTGTTCAACAAAGAGTTCTTCCATAATTTCTTTGTTTGATTTTCCCATAACGATTAATTGAAAGACCTCATGCTGTCGCAAAGAAAGCATGTCTAATTTTAGTTCCTTTTCATTATTTTCTAAATCATACTTTTTCTTAATTTCATTTATTTTATTTTCAATTATATTTTTTTCAATTTTTATCCAAATACTTATTGCATAAATTGAGATACCTACTAACAATATTGCAATAAATGGATAATCTGACCAAAACCAATGTGTTTTTGATTTATTGCCCCAAAAACCAATTGCCAAAAAAATCATGAATATTGCAATACCTTGTAATAACTTAGTTCTTGAATAAAATAGAGAAACTATTTTGTTATAAATTGTCTTCATATTCTTATTTATGATGTTTATTATTTGCTAAATTTTCTCATTATAAGTTAATTGTCAACCTATTACAATTCTTAATTAGTCTAATTGAAGCATTTTCTTTTAAAAAAAAACTACTTTTTTCTTACTATAAGTTTTAATTTATTCAAATATTCTGTCAGCTAAAATTTTCAAGCCTCTATTCGGGTTATTAAAACCAAGTAGTTCTTTTTTAGCCTTGCGTTTCAGCATGTGGGTAACGAGTTTCTTTATAAGAATTGTGCAACGTAGCAATCGGATATTTTTCGGACGTAGCAAATCTATTGTTGAATTTTTGTTGGTTTGTACTAGTTCAAATTTAAGCATAAATTTTATGAGGTGTTGTAAAACGGTTTTTATTAATTCCATTCAATAGTAAATTCTGAAATCATAAAAGTGTTAATAATTCCTCCAGTATATTCGTGTTCATTTGTAAATAAAGTATAAAGAAGAACCTTTTTCCCTTTTGTCAATTCATTTATAAAGTCGTCAATTAGTTGATTTTGTATTGGCATCCAAATTTTGGATTTTCCGATAACAAATTCAAATTCTTTTGAGACTAAACCATTCAAAACTTCAGCACTTCCCGTTTTAATTTTAAGCACTCTTTTCATTGAGCTTAGAACTTTTGAATCAATTTGCCTTTCGTTTCCGGTAAATTCTGCTATAAATCTGAATTTTTCCATTGCAACATAATAATGTCCTTCAGTTGTATCTTTTTCTACTTCTTTCGAATAATCAATTTCATCTTGAATTATTTTTTCAGCACTTACATATCTGTAATTTTTATCCCAATCCTCAATTCCATTTTGTGAATGAATAAAATTTGAAATTAACACGAATAAAATTAAAATTGTTCTTTTCATGGGCTGTTTTTTCAGCTTGTGGGCAACGGGTTTTATTTATAATTTTCTGACAACATCGTTAAAACTCGAATTGCTTTATCTGATTTTTTTTTGTCAACGAAAATATGGTCGTGATAATATCCAGCAACAACATTGCAACTGATATCATTTTTTGCTAATTCGGTTGAAAATATTGCAGTCAAACCCACAGCATCAAGAGCTGAGTGAATCATTAAGGTAATCCAAGAAGCAATATATTCATAACTTAAATTTAATTCATCTGCTTTTCTTTTTTCAATCACAATAGTCGTTCCTTCCGTTTCTTTGAATTCAAAAACTGTATCTTTACGGTTAATCTTACTTAAATCCTTTACAGTAGAAAATACATATTCTCCTTTGTTTAACTTCGGGGTCATTCCTTTTATTAATTCAGATATATTTGTTTCTCCTGCCATTATTATTCAGTTATTTTCTGTTAACTTGTTGATAACGAGTTTTTTATAAGATTTGTGCGACTGAGAAATCGGATATTTTTCGGTGGTTGCAAATCGGTTTGTTGAATGTTTGTCGTTTGTTTTAGTTCAAATGTAAGCATAAATTTCATGAGGTGTTGCTATTTCGTTTTTTATTGATTAGGATAAAATCGGTTAATTCTTATGTTGATTATTTTCAATTCAAAGTTTATTAAGAATTTTTTCATATTCATCGAATCTATGTTCTCTAATTGGTCTTATTTTTGGTTCAGTTGAAAAGTAAAGTAATAAACAGGGTGAAATGTTTTTATATTTTTCTACATATTCAAATTTCACTAATTCGTTATTATTAATTCGTTGTTTTATTTTATTATGATAAGGATACATTTCAGGTTACTATTTTTCAATAAAGTTTGATTAAAGTTATGAAAAAAAAGAGAAAGACGTTCAAATCATAAGTGTTTCATTGATTAACTAGGTTTTTTTCAGTTTAACTAAATTTGTCATTTTTAACTTTATAAAGAATCATTGCTCAATTTCGTAATTGTGCTCAAATCTTTCGGTTTTAATTTTCAATCTGCATAATTTTGAGAAAATTAATCTGAGGTTATTCAGCCAAACTAAATGTTTATTTTAAAGAATAATTATCTGTTTTATTGCTCTTGTCTTATCCTAAAATACGTTGACCTTTTTTTATTAATAATTAAGGTTACTAATTCAATTGTCTTTATTGTTGCCAACGGTTGGCGGTATGAAACGTTGCGCATTTCGGAGCACAAACTTATCAACCTACTATACCGTTTATTAAATGTTACTCTGCTCAAATTTAGTACTATCCGCGCAATGTTTTATGACCGCGTGTTATACAGCGTTATTATTACATTAAATTTTCTTTAAAAACCAGTCAACCAATTCTTCATTGTCAACAATTGTCCAGGTATGCGGAGACGAACCTTTCTCATAGTCTTTCCTTTTATTGTAAGAAGTAATTAATTCTACTTCCATGTTTCCAGCTTGTCTCAGATAATTATAAAAACCTGCAAGATCTATGCTATTTATGGTATTATAATCTTTTCCCCTATTTTCAACCCACCACTTTATATCAGGTTCATGATACATTCTGATTGGAACATGTTTAAATAGTTCAATCTTACTTCTATTTTTATCTCTATATACAAACGGTGAATATTTAAGATAGCTTTCCATTGATTCGTTAGGAGAACCACCTAAATTCTTTTCAAGATAATATAAAACCCAACGTGCTTCACCAACCGCATTGGGGTTGTAATTATTCGTTATTGCCTGCTGTTCTTCATGCCACATTCTTACCATGTCTAATGGTGCATCACAAAGAGCTATTGCGTTAGGTCGAAAACCGGTTTTTGATTTATTCAAAAAACAATATTCGCTATATCTTAAAGCCATTGTTCCACCGAGAGACATCCCAGCCAAGAATTTAGGTTTGTCAGAAAGTTTATATTTGTCTAAAGCACTTCCAATTAGCTCATCAATTGTATCAATTTCTGTATCTTTAAATAGAAATTCTATTTCTTTACCTGTGCTAACAAAAAGCACAGCTATATTTTTTTTAAGAGATGGTTTTATAATTGCATACTCAGCAATTTTTTTAGTTGTATCCAAAGCAGAACCACTTAAAAAAATTATCGTTGCTATAGGTTTTGAGTCTGGAAGATGCAAGGTGTATCCTTGTTTTGAATATGGAATTTCAATACTGTCAATTTCACTTAATACTTGATTTCCCTTTAATTGAATATAATTTTCAAAAACAATATGTTGGTCTTCTTGCACTTTCTTTTGTCCACAAGAGGTGATAAACGATAGGGATAGTAGAATTAGAACTATATTATTCATATTTCCTCGGTTTTTAATGCTGTATAACGGGTTTGAATATGGCAAGTTGCGGGTTTGAAACCGAAATTTTCCGATGTTTAAATGTAATATAATTAAATTTTAGAATCATTCTATTTAGTTCGATTGAGCAATTTTTTTAGCCATTGTTGTGCCCAGTTACTAATCTATATTTTGTTTTGTTCTTTTCCCCTATCTTTACAAATAG
This sequence comes from Lutibacter sp., assembly GCA_027449025.1. GTDB lineage: Bacteria > Bacteroidota > Bacteroidia > Flavobacteriales > Flavobacteriaceae > Lutibacter. The sequence continues at coordinate 10,788 of DAIDMK010000069.1, forward strand.
ATTTATTTTCACTCCATTTTTCAAATCTCTACTAGCTGTCGCAGAAGAAATATCTTTGAAAACATCCATATAATCCTTTCTCGTAAATTCAATTTTATTAAGAGAAACGAAATATTCAAGTCTGTCTTTTTCAATAAGAGTTCGGTTATTAAATTTTAATAATTCACTTAATGAAATATCAATAACGTTTAACATATATTCTATGAATTTTGTTGATTTTCCAGATTTGTCACTTTCTGATAAAGCGCTATAATATTTCTCTTGGTCTTTGCTGATAAGTGTCTCAAAAGGCAAATATTCGAACACAGGATATTTTTCCATTAAAATCAAAGTTTGCCATAATCGTCCCATTCTACCGTTTCCATCTAAAAATGGATGAATAAATTCCATTTCGTAATGAAACACACAACTTTTAATTAATTCAATTTCCTCTGAATTTTTCAAATAATCAAAAAGGTCTTTCATTAAAAACGGAACATTTTCAAAAGGAGGCGCTAAATGCTCAACTTTTGATCCTTTCATAATTCCAACTCCTTGATTTCTATACTTACCAGCTTTTTCAATGAGATTGCTCATTAAAGTCTGATGAGCTTTTAAAAACGATTTCTCATTATACGGACTAAATTGTTCTAAATTCTCATAAATTTCGATAGCATTTAAAACTTCTTTAATATCTTTTTGTGGTCCAATTACTCTTTTATTTTCTAAAATAGCAGTAATTTGTTCTTCAGTTAATGTATTTCCTTCAATTTTCAATGAAGAATGAATAGTTTTAATTTTATTCTGTTTCCTTAATTTTGGTGATGGTTTGTTTAAGAAACTGGCATTAACTTCTCCTATTTTTTCTGAAATGGAAGTTATTAACTTTAGGATATTTGAATTAATGTCGTAAGGTGGTTTCATCTTGATACTATCATTTGATACTATCAAAGATACTATCATTTATCTCAGAATACTAATTTCTGTCATTCTTTTTAATTGGGCACAACGGGCTTTTATAAGATTTGTGCGACTGGAAAATCGGAGATTTTTCGGTGGTAGCAAATCGTTAGTTGAATGTTTGTTAGTTCGTTATTTAGCTTAAAAGTAAGCAT
>DAIDMK010000070.1 GCA_027449025.1 Lutibacter sp.
TTCCCTAAAAAACCTTCATTAAATATAGAAATAATAGATAATGGCATTATGGCTTAAATCGAACTCACGTTAATTTAAGTCGTTAATAGATAGTTAAAAAGCCATACTTTATAAGGTATGACTTTTAGTTTTTGTTTATTTGTTTAACTGTTGAATCGTATCATTGTGAATTTCGGTTTTCGGACAATTTATTTATACTTTCCTAATTCCTTTTGATACAAAGTTATTTAATGTTGCTTAGCAAACCACCCAATTGTTTAAGCTGTTCAGAATTTCCATCTAATTTAATTTCTTGGGCCAGACTTAAAATTTCGCTAGGATTCATATTTTCTCCAAGAACTCTTACCAAGGCAAATCCTCTTTTGCTGTCGAATCCGAAAACAATCACTTCATCAATGGCATCTTCATCACCCAAATAAGTTACAGTAACATTACCACCTGGAGTTTTCATGCGCATCAATTCCTTGTAATCTGGATTTTTTAGAATTTCTGCAACTTTTTCCTTTTCAGCAGCAAACAATTCCTTATTGTCTTCATCAATTTGTAAGGCTAAAAAATTGACCTTTTTGATGGTTTTTAGGGTGTTTTTAACTTCCTCAGAAACATTTTCGTCTTTCAGCTCAATTATATTTGCTGGCAAATCAATAGAAATAAATGCATTGTTTTCTTTGCTATCGACATAATATTTCTGTAAAGATGGCTTTGTTTCGCAGGCAACTGTTATAATTGCTGAGACAAAAACAACCATTGAAGCTTTTAAGAGTGTTTTCATTACGCTACTTATTTATTTTTTAGTTGTTTACTGCTATTAGGAATATGGGCTTCTGTAATATCAGAAACTTTATTTAAGTCAATCTCACCTGTTAATGATAACACAACAGCTTGTTTATTGGCTTTATTTGTCATATCATTCACAAACATTAACAATTCACTTACATGACTGTCATCTTTTCCCGGACGAATGTAAATTTTAACGTTGGCGTCTTTATCTTTTACACGCATCAATTCAACAAGTTTTGAAGTTTTCAAATATTTTGAAACAACTTCTTCCATTTGATTGGCAATTACACTATTTTCCGTGGTAAAAACTTTTAAAGATTCAAGGTTTTGTACCATTTCACCATAGGCCTTAGATTCTGGACTGTTGCCTTTAAATTTACTCATCATTTTAAAAGCCTCCTTATTTACAATAACTGAGGTTACATCATCCATAGCTTCAAACTTATCGAAAATTGAAATTTGCGCATAGTTTGTGAATGGTATAAAGGCTAGAGCGATTATAAAAATTATTTTTTTCATTTCTTTGTTATTTAGGTTGTTTAAATATTTTATTTGTTGTTGTTTCAAACTCTTGCAATTCATAAATTGCTGCAGTTCCTTTGTTTAAATTGGCCGAAAGCAAGGTGAAGGCATATTGTGTTTCTTCATAATACTTTTCGGCTTTTGCTTGTTGGTTTTTTTGATATCCTGTATATACACTTACCAATAAAACTACCGAGGCCGCTACAGTTAACCATTTCCAATTCAGTTTTTGACTTTTTAATTGAATGGTTTTTGTAAATTTCTCTTTTTTACTGGCTGAAAAATAGCCAAACATCTCTCGGTATTCTTCTAAATGTGGTGCAACAGTATCTCCTGAAAAATAAGTTTTTAATTCATTTTCTTCGGCAATGGAAGTTTCAGCTTCCATATATTTTTCTAACAACTTTTCAATGTTAGCTAATTCCATAATTGTGCTGTCTTATTAATTGTTCTTTTATTGTTTTTCTTGCTCTGGACAGTGAAACCCTTATTGCGGTTGGCTGCATGTTCAGCATTTCCGCTATTTCATCAAATTCATATTGTTCAATATCTCTAAGCTGTATAATTATTTTTTGTTGCTCTGGTAAGTTCTCAATCAATTTATGAACCAAACTTACACTGTCATTAAGTTCTACTCTTTTCTGTAAAGACGTTCCACCATCCTTATAGTTACTGTGAACCAGCGATAAATTACTTGCCTGCTTCGATTTTAATCTGTCAAAACAATAATTCTTAGTCATCGTCATCGCAAAAGCTTCAATACTATTGTAGTCGTTTAACTTCGATTTGTTTTTCCATAACTTAAAATAAAGCTCTTGCGTAGCATCTTCTGCCTCTTCTGTTGAAACTAGCAGTCTTTTCGCCAATCGAAATACTTTATCTTTAAAAGGCATTACCTTTTGTAAAAACTCTGACTGATTCATTTTAAGTTTGGTTGTTAAAACTTTTTTTTGATGTTATTACAATTATGACGAGCAAGTTACGTTTTTGTAACAGCTTTATTAACTTTGTAATTAAAATTTATAACTTGCGACAAAATAACCTAAAATATAAATATGAAAAAAATTAGCTATTTATTTACGGCATTTTTAATGCTAAGTATTGCCTTTTACAGCTGCGACAATAATGATAATGATAATGAAATAACGCCCAGGAATATTAACGATTTTGTATGGAAAGGCATGAATTCTTGGTACAATTGGCAAACAAGTGTCCCAAACTTATCTGATTCCAAAGATGATGACCAAAATGAATATAATAACTATTTAAATGGATATTCAACACCAGATGATATCTTTTATAGTTTGCTTTATCAAAAAGGAACCATCGATAGGTTCTCTTGGATTGTTGATGACTATGTTGCTTTAAATGCCTCTTTTCAGGGAATTTCAAAATCATTTGGATTTCGTTTACAGGCAGTGGATATTAGTGATTCGAATGACTTAATTATTTTATATGTAAGGTATGTGGCGCCAAATTCACCCGCAAGCGATGCAGGTATTCTAAGGGGAGATATTATTAATGCTTTGGATGGCGTTGTTTTAACCGAAAGTAATTATGATGCAACTATAAGTAAATTGTCGAATGAAACTGTTGCTTTATCATTCGTCTCTGAAAATGACGGCGTTTTTACACCTACCTCCGAAAAAACAATAACGGCGGTGGAAATATCAGAAGACCCAGTTTATTTCAAAAAAGTGTTTCCAGCTATTAATGGGAAAAAAGTAGGCTATTTGGTTTATAATGCATTTAGATCTTCTTATAATGATGAATTAAATGCCGCTTTTGCCTATTTTAAAAACGAAGGAATTCAAGAGTTGGTGCTAGATTTAAGGCTAAACGGCGGTGGTTCTGTTGAAACATCTGCCTATTTGGCGAGTATGATTGATGCCAGTGCAGGTACAGAAACCTTTGCGAAATTAAACTTTAATGCAAAACATACAAATGAGAGCGGTTCTTATACTTTTCGAAATACCCTAAATATTTATGATGATAAAGGCAAAAAAACAGGAGAAGAAAACATCAACAGACTTACAAATATCAATCTATTGTATGTATTAACTTCTGGCAGTACAGCTTCTGCAAGTGAGATGATTATCAACGGCTTAAAACCTTTTATATCGGTTAAAGTAATAGGAACCACCACCTATGGAAAAAATGTAGGGTCAATCACCTTATATGATTCTCCTTCATCAGATTACACAAGTGAGTCCTTGGCAAATTCAGCACATTTATATGCAATGCAGCCTATCGTGTTTCAAATCTATAACAAATTGGATCAAAGTGAATATACTCAAGGTTTTGTACCGAATATTATAGTAAAGGAATATCAATACTGGAATGAAATATTACCTTTTGGCGATGAAAATGAGGTGGTTTTAAAAGCAGCCCTTGATGATATTAGAGGTCTTTCCGCCAAGCAAACAAAATCGCTTAAGTTTTCAGAAATTAAAGAATTTGAAGTTTCCAAACTTGAAAAAAGATTTGATAAGGAAATGTATATTACTGATGAATTTTTAAATCAGTAGTAACTACATAATTATATTAACAAAAAGGCAGGTTTTTTACTTGCCTTTTTTGTTGTTTAAAAATCCGATTTATTTTACCTAAATTTGTTTCAAACTGTTACAAAATCAAATGAAAAATAATTTAATAATTTTATTACTACTCCCCTTCTATATAGCCTGTAATAAAAATTACCAAGTACGTGAAACTGTAAAAATTTCCATTGAAAAGTTTAAAATAGACAGCGCAAGCATTCGCGCCATTGAAATTGTAAACGATTCTTCTGTTGTTTACGCAAGCTCAAATGGTACTATTGGTATTTTAACTGGAAACGGAAAATTTGTGGGAACCAAAAAAATTATAACTGATACCATTATTCCGCATTTCAGGGCAATTTCCTATACCAAAGAAGCTGTTTATGCTTTGAGTATTGGAAACCCTGCATTTTTATATCGCTATAAAAACAACGAAATTGAATTGGTTTACAAAGAAGTACACAATAACGTTTTTTATGATTCCATGAAATTTTTTGATGAATTAAACGGAATTGCCATCGGCGATCCAACAGATGAGTGCTTGTCCGTTTTAATTACCCGCGATGGCGGAAAATCCTGGGGAAAAATGGATTGCAAAAATTTGCCAAAAATTGAAGATGGAGAAGCTGCTTTTGCCGCCAGCAATACCAATATTGCCATTGTTGGCGAAAATGCCTGGATTGTAACGGGCGGATTAAAAGCGCGTGTTTTTCACACAACTGATATGGGTTTGACATGGAAAGTATATGATACGCCAATCATTCAAGGAAAAAACAGCACAGGAATTTATACGGTCGATTTTTACAATGAAAGACAAGGAATTATTTGCGGTGGGGATTATACCGATATGCACGGCAATTATGCCAATAAGGCTATTACCAAAAACGGAGGCAAAACTTGGGAAGTTGTGTCAGAAAATACCGAGCCAAAGTATGTGAGTTGCGTGCAATATGTGCCAAATACACAAGGCAAAGAAGTGTTTGCAGTTTCCGACAACGGAGTTTTTTATTCAAAAAGCGCAGGAAAAACTTGGGAAAAAGTGAGTGATGAAGGTTTCCATGCCATTCGTTTCGTAAACGAGAATACCGCATGGGTTTCAGGAAATGAAATCATTGCTAAAATGACAATTAAATAGATTTAAAAAAAGGTAAGGTCCGAAGACGGAAGACCGAAGTTTTTGAAAAAGCCACCAATCATATGATTATCAATTTTTAATACCAATTAAGTCAATGAAAATATACAGGTTTTATAAATTAAAATATATCGCATTTTACTGCTTAATTTTTTTTCTGATTTTGGCCTGTTCAAAACAATCTGAAATTGGTAAAAAAATGAATTGCGACGTAACAACTTATAAAAACACCGAACAAATTACAGATTTTAACAAAAACTTTACATTGAATATCCCAAGTAGCTGGAAAACAAAATTATACTTTGATAATTATCAATCTGAAATCTTCACTGCAGATACCCTAAAACAACTATCTGAAACCTATATTTTAGCCGCCTCATTTAATTTTGGCGCCTTAAATTTCGACAAAGATTTTCACCACAGAAAAGATTCTGTTTTGAATGCAAATAACCTAACAATAATTGATTCCGGAAACCAATCTTTTCAGTCGAAACCCAGCTTTTGGTATATTTCAAAAGGAACAAAAAGCAATTTTGATTACCATCGTTTTACGGTGATGACAAAACTTTCGGAAAATACCTATTTTTCTGCCTATACTGAAATCTATGGGAATACAAATATAGACCAACGTATCTGTGAATCAATTTCATTGCTGGAAAGTATTCAGTTTTTGGAATAATTTATGACAATTACATTGTGAAAACTTTAATGAATCCTTACTTTTGATAAAAATTTAATAATATGCAAAAAATAATAGACCGATTTGTAAAATATGTTCAAGTTGACACGCAATCTGACGCAAACAATCCCGCATTTCCAAGTACTGAAAAACAATGGGTTTTGGCGCATATTTTGGTTGATGAATTAAAAGAAATTGGCATGCAAGATGTCACTTTAGATGAAAATTGCTATATCATGGCCACGCTTCCTTCAAACGTGAATTTTAAAGTCCCAACCATTGGTTTTATTGCTCATATTGATACGAGCCCGGATTATTCAGGCGCCAATGTTAAACCACAAATCCATAAAAATTATGATGGAGGAGATATTTTGCTGAACAAAGCAGAAAATATTGTTTTGTCACCAAGTTATTTTGAGGATTTGTTGCTTTATAAAGGGCAAACTTTAATTACAACCGATGGCACTACCCTTTTGGGTGCCGATGACAAAGCAGGTATTACAGAAATCGTTTCGGCGATGGAATATTTAATTAACCATCCTGAAATTAAACACGGTAAAATAAGAATTGGCTTTACGCCCGATGAAGAAGTTGGAAAAGGAGCACATCTATTTGATGTGGAAAAATTTGGTGCCGAGTGGGCATATACGATGGATGGAAGTCGCGTTGGCGAATTGGAATATGAAAATTTTAACGCCGCCGGGGCAAAAGTGATCATTAATGGTAAAATTGTGCATCCTGGTTACGCAAAGGGAAAAATGATTAATTCTATGTTAATAGCCAGCGAGTTTATTGCAGGATTGCCAATAAATGAAATTCCGCAGGAAACTGAAGGTTATGAAGGATTTTATCATTTAAGTAGTGTGCAAGGAGAAGTTGAAAAAACGGAACTCGAGTATATTATTAGAGACCATGACATGAAATTGTTTGAACAACGAAAAGCCACCTTTCAAAAGGTTGCCGACGATTTAAACAAAAAATTGGGTAGTAATTTGGTTGAAGTTGAAATGAAAGACCAATATTACAATATGCGCAAACAAATAGAACCCGTAATGCACATTGTTGATATTGCGGAAGAAGCGATGAAACAATTGGATATTAAACCATTAATAAAAGCGATTAGAGGAGGAACAGACGGTTCACAATTGTCTTATAAAGGTTTGCCTTGCCCAAATATTTTTGCGGGCGGACATAATTTTCATGGACGTTACGAATTTGTTTCTGCAGAAGCCATTCAGTTGGCAACAGACGTTGTGGTAAACATTGCAAAATTAACTGCTGAAAAAGCAAAATAAAAATTGAATAAATGTGAAATAGAGTCCCATTCTGTAAAAAGTCTGGGACTTTTTTAATAATATGTTAAATTTCGCTATTTTATTGTAACTATCTTTTAAAACAACAAGGAGATGTTTACTTTTGAAAACTTTTAAAAATTAAATTCATGGAGAGTCAATTGTTAGTTTCCCTTGCTGAAAAATATGGAAGTCCGTTATATGTTTACAATGCGGAAAAAATGGAGTCACAATACAACCGTATTACAGCAGCCTTTTCTTCCGTTAAAAATCTGAAATTAAATTACGCTGTAAAAGCAAATTCGAACATCAGTATTTTGAAATTTTTCAAAAAGCTAAATTCGGGAATTGATACGGTTTCCATCCAAGAAGTGCTTTTGGGGCTGGAAGCGGGATTTGCGCCAAAAAATATTATATTCACACCAAACGGAGTTTCATTAAAAGAGATTGAAGATGCAGCAGCATTGGGTGTTCAAATCAATATTGACAACTTGTCTATTTTGGAACAATTTGGTCATCGCTACCCTAACACGCCTGTTTGTGTGCGCATTAATCCACATATTATGGCTGGCGGAAATTCTAAAATTTCTGTTGGACATATCGATTCCAAATTTGGAATTTCGATTCATCAACTACCTCATATCAAAAGGGTTATCTCAAATACAGGAATGCACATCAATGGTGTTCACATGCATACAGGTTCAGATATTTTAGATATTGAGGTGTTTTTGGCGGCCACTGAAATTTTATTTAAAACTGCCAAAGCGTTTGAAAATTTGGAATTTATAGACTTTGGAAGCGGATTCAAAGTTCCCTATAAAGAAGGTGATATTTCAACAAATATTGAAGAATTGGGGGAAAAATTATCCAAGAGATTCAATAGTTTTTGTAAATCTTACGGTAAAAATTTAACACTTATGTTTGAGCCAGGGAAATTCTTGGTGAGTGAAGCCGGTAATTTCTTGGCACAGGTAAATGTGGTAAAACACACCACATCAACCGTTTTTGCGAGTATAGATTCTGGTTTTAATCACTTAATACGCCCTATGTTTTATGATTCTTATCAACACATTCACAATGTATCAAATCCGCAAGGAAGAGAACGCTACTATTCTGTAGTCGGTTATATTTGCGAAACAGACACTTTTGCCACCAACCGCAGAATTAGTGAAATTACTGAAGGCGATGTGTTATGCTTTAACAATGCTGGTGCTTATTGTTTTTCTATGGCTTCAAATTACAATTCCAGATACAGACCTGCTGAAGTTTTGTATTATAAAGGTCAGGATTATTTAATAAGAAAGGAAGAAACATTTGAAGATCTGATAAAAAATCAGGTAATTGTGGATTTAGAATAAAAAATAAAAAATTTTATTTCATTTATTTGTAAAATAAAATAGCTTTTAACTGAAAATGAACAGTAATTAGGGATCCAAAATAAATTTTTCTTAAAAATCGCCTAAAATGATTGTGTAATTAAAAAAATAATTACTTTTGGCCTATGCAAAAAACAACTTCACATAACATTCTGTTAAACGCAAATGCCGCGTTGTATTTTGTTGTTGCCACTACAACTACATTCGGCACTACCCTTTAGGGGTTTTGTCTATTAATATTACTCGTATCAATATTCGTTTTCTGAAATTAAGAAAACAAAGAATATCCTTTCAAAAAAATATAAAAATCAGAATAAAAAATTAATACCATGAAGGTTTTAAAATTTGGCGGATCATCTATAGCCACTTCAGAAAATATAAATAAGGCGATAACAATTATTAAAGACAGCGCCTATAATTCTCAAATAATTGTGGTGGTTTCTGCGCTTGGTGGCATAACAGATGTGCTGCTAGAAGCAGGAAATTTAGCCTGTACTGGTGATGAAAATTATAAAAATCAGTTTAAATTAATTGAAGAGCGTCATATAAAAGTTATTAGAGAATTGATTCCTGTTAACATCCAAAGCGGTGTTTTAGGTCACGTAAAAAAAATGCTAAATAAATTGGAAGCCACTTTGGAAGGCGTTTTTTTAATCAATGAATTGTCGGCTAAAACCTCTGATAAAATTGTGAGCTTCGGGGAATTGTTATCCTCTTTTATTATTGTTGAAGCAATGAAAAACTGTGGACTGGACGTGGAATTAAAAAACACCCAGGAACTGATTGTTACCGACGAAAATTTTTCAAATGCCATTGTAAAGTTCGAACTGACTAATAATAATATTGAAGACTTTTTTAATAATAACAAGCATCAAATCATCTTATTACCAGGATTTGTGGCTAAAACTGAAAATGGCGAAACCACCACTTTAGGTCGTGGCGGATCCGATTATACCGCAGCTATAGTTGCCGCAGCAGCAAACGCTTCCATGTTGGAAATTTGGACAGATGTGAGCGGCATGTTTACCGCAAACCCAAAGTTTGTGCAGCAGGCTTTTCCCATTAAAAACATTTCTTATCAGGAGGCGATGGAATTGTCGCATTTTGGCGCAAAGGTATTGTATCCGCCTACTATCCAACCCGTATTAGCAAAGGAAATTCCCATAAAAATAAAAAACACTTTTGATGCGAAGGCTGAGGGCACTTTAATCACAAAAGTAACTTCAAATGCCAATCCGATTAAAGGAATCAGTCATATTGAGAATATGACTTTAATTACTTTAGAAGGAAGTGGTATGGTTGGTATTCCTGGGTTTTCCAAACGCTTGTTTGAAGCCTTGTTTCAGCAAAAAATAAATGTTTCCTTAATTACGCAAGCTTCATCTGAACATTCTATCTGTATAGCAATTAACAATTCAGATGCTAAGAAAGCTGAAATTGCAGTTAACGCAGCATTTAGTTTTGAAATTTCTCAGGATAAAGTGAATCCGCTTATCGTTGAAAAAAACAATGCAATTATTGCGTTGGTAGGCGACAATATGAAGAGCCACCAAGGCATCAGCGGCAAAATGTTTAGTGCTTTGGGAAGAAATAACGTAAATATTAGGGCCATTGCGCAAGGCGCTTCAGAAAAAAATATTTCAGCGGTCATTACGCATAAGGACATTAAAAAGGCATTGAATACTTTACATGCCGAGTTTTTTGAGGATCAGACAAAACAGCTCAATTTATTTGTATTGGGTGTTGGAAATGTTGGCCAGAAATTATTGGCACAAATTAAAAATCAGCAAGCTTATTTATTGGAACAGTTGAAATTGCAGGTTCGGGTAATTGGTATGGCGAACTCAAAAAAAATGTTATTTAATGAAGACGGAATCGATTTGGACTCTTGGAAAATGCAGTTGGATACGGCAGAAGTGCTGAATATGGATGCTTTTCACGATAAAATCACCGATTTAAATTACCGAAACAGTATATTTGTGGATAACACGGCCGAAGAATCTATAGCCAATTTATATGCTGGTTATTTAAAGGAAAGTGTGGCTGTTGTTACCTGCAACAAAATTGCTTGCTCTTCAAATTATTCAAATTATCTAAATTTAAAAAATCTAAGTCGGAAATACAGTGCGCCATTTTTATTTGAAACCAATGTTGGCGCTGGCTTACCAATCATTGATACGCTTAAAAACTTGATTGCATCAGGCGATAAAGTCACCCAAATACAGGCGGTGCTTTCTGGCAGTTTAAACTTCATTTTCAATAATTTTAACGAACAAAATTCATTCCAAGACGTAGTGCAACAGGCTGGTGTTGAAGGTTATACTGAGCCAGACCCAAGAATTGATTTAAGCGGCGTTGATGTTGCCCGTAAAATTTTAATTTTAGCCCGTGAAAGCGGCGCAAAACTAGAATTAAGCGATATTGAAAACGACTCCTTTTTGCCAAAATCCAGTTTAAATGCCAAATCGGTATCCGATTTTATAAGAACCTTAAAAGAAGAATCAGCTCATTTTACACAGATGCGAAAAAATGCTGAAGCAAAAAACTGCAGACTTAAGTATGTTGCTGAATTTAACAACGGCAAGGCAAAAGTTGGATTAAAGGAAATTCCGGCCACACACCCATTTTATGATTTGGCTGGAAAAGACAATATTGTGTTATTTTTCACTAATAGATACAGCGAACAGCCTTTAATTATCAAAGGAGCTGGCGCGGGAGCCGATGTTACGGCTTCAGGTTTATTTGCCGATATTATAAGAATTGGTAACAATTAAAAGAATGAAATGCCTATAACAAAATAATCTAACAGAAAAGAGAAAGATACTAAGCGTTCCATTTGACAAATGAAAAACAATAAAAAATAGCAAATAAAACGAGCATAACAAATTTTG
>DAIDMK010000071.1 GCA_027449025.1 Lutibacter sp.
TCAACACATTAAATATAAAAAACTATCTCTTCTTTTCCAAATATTTTATGCTTTTTTATATCGAACTCACGTTAAATATTAAGTTCTCTAATTTTAAGAACCCCATCCTTACTCTTGAAAATATAGACATTAAATCACTACTAATCAATATACTACTTGTTTCAAAGACGCTAATAAACTGTACTTTCCCAAATTACGTTCTGTTATAGACACGACTATAAAAAAAGGTCTAAAGTATTGCAAACCTCGGTAATTGTTGTTAAATTTGAATTAGAAGTATAGGCTGATTAGTTAATTTAATTAAATGCGAAACACGCAAATTTAAAAGCTGAAATTTATAAGCTTGAATAAATGCTAAGAATAGCATAACTTTGTCATTAAGTAAAAAAAGGAATATTAATTAATTTTTATAAACATGAAACATTTAAAAATTGCCATGCTGGCTTTATTTATGATTACTGGTTTAAGTAATTTAAACGCACAAGACAAAAATAACCCTTGGGCTATTGGTGTAGGTGTAAACGCGGTAGATTTTTACCCTACAAACTCCAATAGTATTATTGGAAATGGAGGAAGTTGGTTTAATGAGTTTTTTAACGCTGGTGACCACTACAATATTCCTTCTGGAATATCAAAAATAACGGTCAGTAAATATTTAGCCGATGGTTTTAGTATTGAAGCAGCTGGTACTTTGAACCAAATCTCCAAAATTGGAGATAATCGCGTTACTGATTTAATGTATTATGGTTTAGATGGGGGTTTAAAGTATGATCTTAACAACGCATTTGGCGAATCTTCTTGGTTTGATCCTTACGCTTCAGTAGGTGGGGGTTATACTTGGTTAGATGATTTCGGTACTGGAACTTTTAATGGCGGTTTAGGATTTAATATTTGGTTTAGTGATAATATTGGCTTGAATGTCGAATCAAAATACAAGCATACTTTTGAAAGCAACATTATTCAACATTTTCAACATTCTGTAGGTTTTATTTTCAAATTTGGAGGAACTGACAGAGATGGTGACGGTGTTTATGACAAAGATGATGCTTGTCCAGATGTATTTGGATTAGAAGTATTTAAAGGTTGTCCTGATACTGATGGTGATGGTGTTATTGATTCTAAAGATGATTGCCCTACTGTAGCAGGTTTAGCTGCTTTAAACGGTTGTCCAGATGCTGATGGTGATGGAATTGCCGATAAAGATGATGCTTGTCCAAATGAAAAAGGAACCAAAGCAAACAAAGGTTGTCCAGATACTGATGGAGATGGTGTTGTTGATAAAGACGATGCTTGTCCAACTGTAGCCGGTCCAGCTGCAAATAAAGGTTGCCCTTGGCCAGATACTGACGGAGATGGTGTTACAGATAATGTAGACAAATGTCCTACTGTTGCTGGTCCAGCTTCAAATGATGGATGTCCAGTAGAACCAACTGTTGAGGTTATGGCAACATTGAATGAATATGCAAAAACTATTTTATTTGATACAGGAAAATCAACTTTCAAAAAACAAGCTGTGGAGGTATTAAAAGCAATGACAGCAATTTTTAAGGAATATCCACAAGCTGATTTTGTAATTGCTGGTCATACTGATAGCGTTGGTTCTGACAAATCAAACCAATTATTATCTGAAAAAAGAGCAACTGCCGTTAGAGATTATTTAATCTCAAATGGTATCAATGCTGATAGATTGACAACTGTAGGTTTTGGAGAAAGCAAACCAGTTGACACTAATAATACTGCTACAGGACGTCAAAATAACAGACGTACTGAGGTTACTTTAAAAAAGTAAGCGATTATAATTAATTAATAAAAACGCCTGAAAATAATTTCAGGCGTTTTTTTGATAATTATTATACCAATTACTCAAGTTACCCAAGCCCAAAAGCAAAAGATTGAAAAATTAAAATTTTTAAAATAGTTAAGTAAAAGCCATTTCAATTGAAATGGCTTTTATATTTTTATAGAAAATAAAAAATCGGCTAAAATGACCATTTTTGAACCTGATTCTAGCACCTATGAAAACATATGAAACGAGCACAACAAATTTTGATACACAGTAGAATGATTAATAGCGAACAGCATCTGTACCAATAAAAAATAAAATATAAACAGATGAAATCATTTATCTCAAGCGTAATTGAAGATGTGCTAAGCAAATACCAAAGTTTCAATAATTTAGTATTTGTACTACCTAGCCAAAGATCGTGCGTGTTTTTAAAAGAAGAAATTATAGAAAAAACACCAGGTTCCGGTTTCCTTCCAAAAATAACAAACATTGAAAATTACATACAGGAATTGGCCGATATCAGCCTTATAGATGCTACCCAACTATTATTCGAATTTTATACCATTTATCAGCAAAATATTCCCAAAGAAAACAGGGAATCTTTTGATGCTTTTTCACAATGGGCCACCATCGCCTTACACGATTTTAATGAAATTGATAGTTATTTGGTGAATGCAACACAATTTTTTTCTAATTTGAAAGATATAAAAAAGCTAGATGAATGGTTTCTCGACAAAAAGCCGAGCCAATTGGCAGTAAACTATCTTCAGTTTTTTGAATATTTGGCCGTTTTGTATGAGGCACTTTATGAAAAATTGAAAAACAATAAATTTGGTTATCAAGGTTTAATTTACAAAGAAGCTATAAATAATTTGGAATTTTACTTGGATAACAACAAAAACAATCATTTTATTTTTGTTGGATTTAATGCGTTGAATAAAGCTGAAGAAACGATATTTCAGGAATTGTTGAACAACAATTTGGCAACTGTTTATTGGGACGCAAATGAATCATTTTTCAACAATTCAAATGAAGCCGGCATTTTTTTAAGAAAATATAAAAATGAATGGGCATATTATCAAAGAAATCCATTTTTATGGGTAAATAATATTTTGCCAATTCATAAAAACATCAATATAATTGGCGCTCCTAAAAACACCACCCAAATAAAATACGCAGGCGAACTTTTATCAAATATCGAAAATTTCAGCAAAACTGCTTTGGTGCTGGCCGATGAAAATTTATTGACTTTAACGCTAAATTCATTGCCAAACAATGTGAAAAACATCAACATCACCATGGGCTATCCGTTAAAAGATATTCCTTTGGCAAGTTTGTTTGATGCGCTGTTTAAACTGCATTTAAATCAGTATAAATTTAATAAGGAGGCTGAACATCTATTTTACTACAAAGACGTTTTAAATGTTTTAAACAACTCTTTTTTAAACAAATTAAACGGGAAAATTCTTCAAAAGTTAATTATCGAAATTAAAAGTAAAAACAGTATTTTTTTATCGGTTGCTATGCTAAAAAAGTATGTTTCACCAACAGAGGCAGCACAAATTTCGAGCATTTTTTCACTATTTAATTTTTCAACCTCCGTAAATGAAGTCATAAAACAATGTATAGATTTAATAAATGTTCTAAAAAACTATACGGAAGGTGTTGAAACAGAATATTTGTATCGATTTTTTACGGTTTTCCAGCAGTTACAAACCTTAAATTTAACCTATAACCACATCACCGATTTAAAATCGTTGAACTTGTTTTACACACAAATTTTGAGAACTGAAAAATTATCGTTTCAAGGCGAGCCATTGCAGGGTTTACAATTGATGGGGATGCTGGAGACTAGGGCTTTGGATTTTGAAACCGTGATAATTACTTCCGTAAATGAAGGGGTTTTACCTGGCGGTAAAAATGATTTTTCCTTTATTCCTTATGATGTAAAAAAATATTTTAGATTGCCTACTTATCAGGAAAAGGATGCGATTTTTTCTTATCATTTTCAGCGTTTGCTTTATAGGGCAAAAAATATTTATTTAATATACAATACGGAATCTGATGGTTATGGTTCGGGTGAAAAAAGTCGTTTTTTAACGCAGCTTGAAATAAATAATCCCGAAATTACAAAAACAATTATCAGCCCAAAAGTGCAACATACAACTTTTCCAATACTGCAAATTGAAAAAACGCCCGAAATAATGCAAAAACTGCAGACGGTGTTTACCAAAGGCATTTCGCCGTCGGCACTGGCAAGCTATATTTACGATCCGGTGAAATTTTATGAGCAACGCATATTGGAAATTTATGAAGAAGACGAAGTAGAAGAGACAATAGCTGCCAATACGATGGGTTCTGTAATTCATGAAGTGCTTGAGGATTTGTATAAACCATTTATAGAAAAATATTTAAGCAAGGAAAATATTGCCGAAATGCAAAAAAACAAGCACGATTTGCTTGTGAAATATTTTGAGAAATATTACGAAAAAGGGAATATAGAAACAGGTAAAAACAAACTCATTTTTGAAGTGTGCAAAAATCATATCAAGCGATTTTTGAACCAAGAATTACAACTGCTAAACCAAAATAAACAACTTAAAATTATTGCTTTAGAAAAGGGCTTATCCACCGAAATAAACATTGAAGGCATCAATTTTCCCATAAAATTAAAAGGAATTGTTGACAGAATTGATGAGTTGGACGGCGTTACCAGAATCATTGATTATAAAACTGGGAAAGTGGAAGCCAAAGACCTTAAAATAACCGATTTTAGTGTTTTGGGCAGCGATTATAAATATACAAAACCGTTGCAGGTGATGCTTTATAGTTTTTTATTTTCAGAAGAAAATGGCGGTAATTTTTCAAAACCTGTTGAGGCCGGAATCATTTCATTTAAAAATTTAAACAGCGGTTTTCTGAAAATGAATTTTTCAGAAAAAAGAGGCGCAAACGAAAGTCTTATTACCCAAGAAAACATGGATCCTTTTTTAATGGAATTAAAAAGAATTATTGCTGAAATTTTAAATCCGGAAATCCCATTTATTCAAAATCAAAATTTACCTTTTTAAAAAAATTATCGATGCAAAAAATACTTAATGTACCCGTAAAAAGTTCGCAACACAACAAACCCATTGTAACAGATGTTATTTACCTAAAAAACAACATCAAAAAACCTATAGTGATTTTTTGTCACGGCTACAAAGGATATAAAGATTGGGGCGCATGGAATTTGGTGGCAGAAACATTTGCCAATAGTGATCTGTTTTTTGTGAAATTCAATTTTTCACACAACGGCGGGACATTAGAAAATCCAATAGATTTTCCCGACTTAGAGGCTTTTGGAAACAATAATTTTATAAAAGAATTAGACGATTTAGAAAACATTATAGATTGGGTAATTGC
Organism: Lutibacter sp.; assembly: GCA_027449025.1. Taxonomy (GTDB): domain Bacteria; phylum Bacteroidota; class Bacteroidia; order Flavobacteriales; family Flavobacteriaceae; genus Lutibacter. Next base: position 5,192 of record DAIDMK010000071.1, read on the forward strand.
CAATCCAGAGTTTAAAAATGAAATTGATGTTGAAAACATCACATTAATAGGGCATTCAAGAGGCAGTGGAATTGTTTCGATAAAGGCTTCAGAAAACAAAAAAATAACCAAATTGATTACTTGGGCAGGCGTTTCCGATTTTGGAGCACGTTTTCCTGAAGGGGAACAGTTACAAAGATGGAAAAAGTTGGGCGTTTCCCATGTTTTAAACTCCCGAACCCATCAAAAAATGCCACATTTGTATGAGTTTTATCAAAATTTTAAAGAAAATGAAGCGCGATTGACCATCAAAAATGCAGTTGAAATATTGAAGATTCCACATTTAATTATTCATGGCGAAAATGATGAAACAGTACCTCTAGAAGAAGCCAAAAACTTACATTTGTGGAATCCAAATAGCAAGCTTGTTATTATTGAGAAGATGAACCATTCATTGGGATGTACACAACCATGGGGAAGTCCGATGATGCCTTTTCACCTAGAGGAAGTAGTGAATAAAAGTATCAATTTTGCACTTAATAAATAAGCGCTTAATCATAGATTTATAATAAAGATGGTTATTAAAAAAGCAGCAAATCCTGACATAGAACAATTGTTTTCTGTTGTAAAAAGCTGCGGGATTCACTTGATTGAGCAAGGTATTTTTCAATGGAATGAGGAATATCCTTCTAAAGAAATTTTGCTCGAAGATATTAAACTTCAACAACTGTGGAAATTGGAAACCGGAAATACCATTGTTGGTTTAATTGTCCTCACGGAATTTGAAGAATCAGCATACCGGCAAGTTAAATGGCTTACTGAAAGTGACAGAAATATTTACATTCATCGTTTGGCGGTTGCTCCTAAATTTCAGGGAAAGGGATATGCGCAAAAACTCATGGATTTTGCCGAGAAATATGCCAAGGAAAACGGGTACAGCTCCATCAGGCTAGATACTTTTAGTCAAAATAAAAGAAACCAGCATTTTTATGAACAGCGCAATTATGTAAAATTGGAAAGTATCTATTTTCCCAATCAAAGCGAGTTTCCGTTTTACTGTTATGAAATGCTTATAAATAATATCGATATTTCAAGAAATAATCGATTAGGCATTACATCTGGCCAATGAAAAATAATAAAATGACTGATGAAAAGGCACTAAATGTATAAAAGATCTAACATCACGTTTAAAGGAATCAATAAATTGGCAATTCCCGCTATTATTGCGGGTATCGCTGAGCCGTTGCTGTCAATTACGGATACTGCTATTGTTGGGAATTTAACAGAAAATCCAACAGAAGCACTTGCTGCAGTTGGAATTGCCGGATCCTTTATCTCGGCGATGATTTGGATTTTGGCCCAAACGCGTTCGGCCATTTCCGCCACCATTTCAAAATATTTGGGTGCTAAAAAACTTGAGGAGATAGCTTCATTGCCAGCGCAAATTATTGCAATTAATTTTATTTTGAGTCTTGTTATTTGCTTCATTACCTTATTTTTTGTGGATGAAATTTTCCGACTTTACAATGCCGACGGACTTATTTTAAGGTATTCTATAGATTATTATAAAATCCGTGCTATCGGTTTTCCCCTAACCCTTTTTGTGTTTTCGATATTTGGCGTTTTCAGAGGCTTGCAAAATACCTATTGGCCGATGGTAATCAGTATTATTGGTGCGGTGTTAAATATTGGGCTTGACTTTGTTCTGGTTTTTGGGATTGATGGTTTAATTGCGCCAATGAATGTAAAAGGTGCCGCCTGGGCAAGTGTGATTGCACAGGTTGTAATGGCAATTTTATCCTTGATTTTATTATTGAAAAAAACACCATTTAGTTTAAAACTGTCTTTTACCTTAAATAAAGAAATTAAAAATTTATTGGGACTAAGTTTAAATTTAATGGGAAGGGCATTGGCATTAAACATTGCCTTATATCTTGCAAATGCGTATGCCACAAAATATGGAAATAATTATATAGCAGCGCAAACCATCGCTTTTCAAATTTGGTTATTTTTTGCCTTTTTTATTGATGGCTACTCTAGCGTGGGCGATATTGTTTCTGGCAAATTATTGGGTGAAAAAAATTATAAGAAATTGTGGCGACTCAGCATTAAATTGAGCAGGTATTCTATTGTGGTTTCTATGATGCTTGCCTTGTTATGTGCTGTTTTTTATTTCCCAGTAGGTCGGCTTTTTTCAAAAGACCCGCTCGTATTACAATCTTTTTACAGCATTTTTTGGATGGTGCTTATTATGCAGCCAATTAACGCGATAGCTTTTGTTTTTGATGGCATATTTAAAGGACTGGGAGAAGCAGCAACGCTAAGAAATTTATTATTGTTTGCCACATTTTTAGGATTTATTCCTGTGCTATTAATTGGGGATTATTTCAATTTAAAACTTTATGCAATATGGATGGCATTTACCGTCTGGATGATTATGAGAGCCGGAATTTTGGTGTTTAAATTTAGGCGAAAATATTTATATAAAAACGCGTAACTTTGAACATTATGAGCAACGGAAGTTTATATACACATATTCAAAATAATATTGCCACCATAGAATTTGGGCATCCGGCAAGCAATTCGTTTCCAAGCGAGTTGTTAAACAGGCTTACAACATCTTTAAATGAACTAAGCACTAATAAAGAGGTGAATGTTATCCTATTAAAAAGTGAAGGAAAAAACACTTTTTGTGCAGGCGCTTCTTTTGATGAATTGATGGCAATTTCAACAATTGAAGAAGGGCGACAATTTTTTTTAGGCTTTGCCAATGTAATTAATGCGATGCGTAAATGCTCTAAATTAATTATTGGTCGCGTTCAAGGAAAAGCTGTGGGTGGTGGTGTAGGTTTGGCAGCGGCTTGTGATTATTGCTTTGCCACGGAACAGGCTTCCATAAAACTATCGGAATTTACTATTGGTATTGGTCCGTTTGTAATTGCGCCTGCGGTTTCCCGAAAAATGGGATTGGCGGCTTTAAGTGAACTGACTTTGGATGCAACCAATTGGCAAAATGCTTATTGGGCAAAAGAAAAGGGACTGTTTGCCAAAGTTTTTGAATCTGTTATTGAAATGGATAAAGGAATAGATAATTTAACTTTCAAGCTATCGCAATACAACCCTGAAGCGCTAAATGAGATGAAAAAAGTTTTGTGGGAAGGTACTGAAAATTGGGATATAATATTGGAAGAAAGGGCTAAAATCAGCGGTAAATTGGTACTGTCTGAAACTACAAAAAGCGCTTTACAAAAATTTAAAAAGCAATAAAATGTTGATGAATTTCATCGGAATTCTTCAACAAATTAACGTTGAAGAGAAAATTAAAAACGCACCAGACAAAAATTATGAAATTGGTGTAGTTATTGGGACCTATTTGCCTTTTGTAATATTGGTCGCACTGGCTTATTTTATGTATTATAAAGCCAAAAACAGAAAAGACCTAGAAGATTAAATATTAATATTTATTATGAAAACGAGTACAATCAGAATCACAAAGCAATTCAATTTTGAAACCGGACATGCCCTATATGGCTATGATGGGAAATGTAAAAATGTACATGGCCACAGTTATAAACTTTCGGTAACTGTAATTGGAACTCCAATTGAGGATATCAGAAATGTAAAATGCGGAATGGTCATTGATTTTGGGGATTTAAAAAAAATTGTATCGTCGGAAATAGTAAATAAATTTGACCATGCTACTGTTTTTAACAAGAATACACCGCATATTGAGCTGGCTAGGGAATTGGAAAAAAGAGACCACAGCGTTATTTTGGTCGATTACCAGCCAACCAGTGAAATGATGTTGGTGGATTTTGCTGAAAGAATTAAAAACAGGTTGCCAAAAAACATCAAATTGCATTCCTTAAAATTGCAAGAAACAGGATCTTCACATGCTGAGTGGTACGCTTCGGACCAAAATCCCATCTAAATCTCCCTGAAGAGAAGACTTTTTAAAATGATTTTTATGACATTTCTGGTTAAGTTCTAAAAACAACACATACACAAAGATTTTTAACCGTAAATTCCGTAAATAAAATATGCAAAGTTCGCTAAAATAAGTTGTAAATTTTGAATTGGTGGGTTGATCAATTTTCAATGATCATCCCGCACATGCAGGATTCATTATTAATTCTCGTTGCGTTAAGGATTGCAGCGAAAATCCCTGCGTTGCGAGTTTGTGAAGAAATATATTCAACAGATTGCCACGCTCCGCTCGCAATGACGGATTGTAGTGGAAAGCCTGACCCCCCGCCTTTTCGGCGGGGGGAAACGCCCAACAAAAAGGTGGGAGAAGACTCAAAATAAAATTGAATTGTTTTTAGGTGCCGTTAAAGGTGTTCATGGTGTTGTTTAATCCTGCAGTTCCGAAGGATTTAATAAGCTCTGCGGCTTTATCCAAACGTTCTGGGAGGGATTTCAACTCATTTTTATCCCATTCGCCCAATACAAAATCTACCTGATGTCCTTTTGAGAATTCGGAACCAACACCAAACCTAAATCGCGCATATTCCTGGGTTTGCAAAAGGGCAGTAATGTCTTTTAAACCATTATGCCCACCGTCGCTTCCCTTTGCTTTTAAGCGAATAACGCCAAAATCCAGGTTTAAATCGTCGCAGATAACCAATAAATTTTCTATGGCAATGTTTTCTTTGGCGAGCCAATATTTAATGGATTTGCCGCTTAAATTCATATAAGTTGATGGTTTTAGCAGGATAAAAGTTCTTCCTTTAAATTTAAAGGTGGCTATGGCACCCAGTTTTTCACTTTCAAAAGAAACAGCTTCTTTTGATGCAATTTCATCTAAAATTTTGAAACCAATATTATGACGGGTAGCCGCATATTTTTCTCCAATATTTCCCAAACCAACAATTAAATATTTTTTCATAGGATGTTGTGCTGTGGCTTCCTTTTTTGTACCAAACAATAATTTTATGAATCTTTTTAAAGGCATCCTACAAAAGTAATAAAAAGAATGCGGTTAATTTAAATGAAAAAAGCGCTGCTATTGCAACGCTTTTCCACTTAATAAAAAGTTTATTTTTTAACTTTAGCAGCTTCTTCTGCAGTAGCAACTTTAGCAACATTACGCGAAGTTCTAACTTGTGCAACTACGGTATTTTCAGGGTGTAATATACTGTAATTTTTATTAGACAATTCTGTAACGTATAATTTATCTCCGATGTCTAATTTTGAGATGTTGGCATCAATAAAGTCTGGCAGATCTTTTGGTAAAGCTCTTACGTTTAATTTTCGTTGAGCAAAACGCAATGAACCACCTTTAATAATACCTGGTGCTGTACCTACTAACTGTACAGGAATTGCCAATGTTACCATTTTATCATCAAATAACTGATAAAAATCGATGTGTAAAATTTTGTCAGATACCGGATGAAACTGAATGTCTTGCAAAATTGCATTGTATTTGTTTCCGTCAAATTCAATCTTAGCGGTATAAACTTTTGGAGTATACACTAAGTTTTTGAATGCTGTTTCATCTGCTGAAAAGTGTAATGCTTTGTCTCCTCCGTATAATACGCAAGGAACCTTTCCAGCATTACGTAAGGCTTTAGTAGCTACTTTGCCTACGCTTTCTCTTTTAGATCCTTTGATTGAAATTGATTCCATGGAATTAATTGGCGAAGTTAAAGACCGCCATGTGATTATTGTGGATGATATGGTTGACACAG
>DAIDMK010000072.1 GCA_027449025.1 Lutibacter sp.
ACGCTTCATAATACAATGTGAACAATTTGACATATTAAAAAAGAATTTAGTTATGTAGTAACACCTGTAAAGGTACAAAAATAAATGATAATTATCATAACTAGGAGATAATTAATCAATATTTTTGTGCTGAAATTGAATTTAGAATGGATTTAAATAATTGTTATCATTGTGGCGCACCATGTGGAGATAGCCCAAAAATCTTTGATGAGAAGCAATTTTGCTGCAATGGCTGTAAAACCGTTTATGAGATATTAAGAAACAACGAGTTAGGTTGCTATTACGATTTGCAATCGACACCGGGAACAATTCCATCAGATATCAAAGGCAAGTTCAATTATCTCGAAAATGATGATATTATTGAAAAACTCCTTGAGTTTAATGATACAGAAATCTCAGTAGTTAAATTTTTTATTCCGAGCATACATTGTAGTTCCTGTATTTGGATTCTTGAAAATTTAACCAAATTGAACAATGGTGTAACTACTTCGATGGTTAATTTTCCCAATAAAACGGTACGGATTACTTTTAAAAATTCAATAACCAACTTAAAACAATTGGCAGAATTAATGACTTCTATTGGCTACGAGCCCTATATAAGTTTGGATGATGCAGATACAAAAAAAAATAAGGTTGATAAAACGCTTATTTATCAGGTTTCAATTGCTGCTTTTTGTTTTGGAAATATTATGCTTTTGTCATTTCCTGAATATTTTGCGGCTGATGAGTTTTGGCTGGAAAAATACAAGCATTTATTTAGATGGCTTATGTTTGCCATGGCACTTCCTGTAGTTTTTTATTCGGCAAAAAATTATTTTATTTCTGCTTATAAAGGTCTTTCTCATAAAATTTTAAATATTGATGTTCCAATTGCCTTGGGAATTGCAGTACTATTCATAAGAAGCACTATTGAAATTACTTTTGATATCGGTACTGGTTTTTTTGATAGTTTGGCGGGATTGGTTTTCTTTTTGCTCTTGGGGAAATTTTTTCAGCAAAAAACGTATAATTTTTTATCCTTTGAGCGCGACTATAAATCTTATTTTCCAATTGCAGTCACAAAATTAGCTGATGGAATTGAAAAAAATATTCCCGTAAAAGACATTGAGAAAGGTGATCGGTTATTAATCAGGAATCAGGAGTTAATTCCAGTTGATGGCATTTTAATCAACGGTAATGCATCAATTGATTATAGCTTTGTTACTGGAGAATCGCTGCCGGTAACAAAACAATCTGGCGATAAACTTTTTGCTGGGGGAAAACAAACTGAGGGCGCCATAGAAATGGAAGTTGTCAATACAATTTCACAAAGTTATTTAACGCAATTGTGGAGCAACGATGTTTTTAATAAAACAACAGATCACACCATAAAAAATGTCACCGACACAATTAGTAAATTGTTTACCATCAATGTTTTAACCATTTCGCTTTTGGGTGGTATTTTCTGGTATTTTTACAATGAATCAATGGTGTTTAATGTCGTTACTGCCGTGTTAATAATTGCGTGTCCTTGTGCTTTGGCATTATCGGCACCATTTGCCATTGGAAACATCTTGCGAATTTTTGGCTATCACAAGTTTTATCTTAAAAATGCAGAAACCGTTGAAAACTTGTCAAAAATAGATACTATTATTTTTGACAAAACCGGTACCATAACTTCAACCGATAAATCGCATATTATCTTTAGGGGAGAAACCTTAAGTGTTGATGAACTTAGGGCTATTAAAAGTGTATTAAGAGCGTCAAACCACCCTTTAAGCAGATCGCTATATGAATATCTCCATGTTGAAACTTTAACCGATAAGCCAACTTTTTTTGAAGAACAGCTTGGGGAAGGAATTAAAGCAATCATAAATAATGTTGCTATAAAATTAGGTTCGGCAAGTTTTGTTAGCGCAAATTCTTTTGAAACAAATGAAACGGCAATTCATATAAAAATAAACGATCAATATAAAGGAAGTTATATTTTTAAAAACAGTTACCGAGAAGGAACAAAAGACGTTTTTGAAGCACTTTCAAAAAAATACAAATTGGTAATTCTTTCTGGTGATAATGATGGGGAAAAAGGATATTTGGAAAAATTTCTGCCTAAAAACACCCTGTTTCAATTTAATCAGAAACCTGAAAGCAAATTGGAGTATATTAAAAATCTTCAGCAAAATGGAGAAAAAGTGATGATGGTTGGGGATGGGTTAAATGATGCAGGCGCCTTGGCACAAAGCAATGTAGGCATTGCAATCTCTGAAAATGTAAATGTTTTTTCTCCTGCTTGTGATGGCATTCTTGATGCGCAGTTTTTTAACAATTTGCCAAAATTGTTAATTATTTCCAATAAAACAATTAAAATTATTAAAACAAGCTTTATGTTGGCCTTATGTTATAATGTTATAGGGATGTATTTTGCATTAACAGGCGCTTTAACTCCGATTGTTGCGGCCATTTTAATGCCTGTAAGTTCTATAAGCATTGTTGTTTTCGTAACAATTATGACAAATCTAGTTTCAAAAAGATATTTGAATTAACTTAATTAAAAGAGAAAAAGCCTTAAGTTTATGGGATAAATATTCGTTTTTTTCCATTTGAAAATCTATATTTGTTGTTGAATCAATGTCTTGAATTTTAATAAAAAATGGAAGTACTTTATATCACAATAAGCGTTAGCATTATTGTTGCCTTAATTTTTTTTGCTGCATTTATAAAGTCTGTTAAGTCAGGGCAGTATGAGGACACTTATACGCCTTCGGTTAGGATGTTGTTTGATGATGAATTGGTAATTGTTAAGAAAAAAGATGAAAAAGATGAAAAAGATGAAAAAGAATCAAAAATCAATCAAAAATAACTAACAACTAATATATCAAACAAGTATGGAAAAAGAGCAGTTTTATTATGACAATAAAATCGTAAAAATGTTTCTTTGGGCCACAGTTCTTTGGGGAATTGTAGGGATGTTGGTAGGGCTGACAGTTGCGCTACTTTTTATATATCCTGGCTTATTGGAATTTACTGGATCAGGTAACGCTATTTCTTGGTTAAGTTTTGGTCGATTAAGGCCTTTGCATACCAATGCGGTAATTTTTGCTTTTGTGGGCAATGGAATCTTTTTAGGCGTTTATTATTCTACCCAAAGATTGCTTAAAGCGAGAATGTTTAACGATGTTTTAAGCAGAATTAATTTTTGGGGTTGGCAGGCAATTATTCTTGCAGCCTCAATTACATTGCCATTAGGGTTTAATTCATCAAAAGAATATGCTGAATTAGAATGGCCTATTGACATTGCTGTTGTGGTAGTTTGGGTGGTATTTGGTATCAATTTGATTGGAACAATCTTAAAAAGAAGGCAACGCCACATTTATGTCGCAATTTGGTTCTACATTGCTACCTTAGTAACCATAGCAGTTCTTTATATATTTAACAATTTAGAAATGCCTGTATCCGCGTTTAAAAGCTACTCGGTTTACTCAGGTGTTCAAGATGCCCTTGTGCAATGGTGGTATGGACATAATGCCGTGGCGTTTTTCCTTACCACACCAATATTGGGATTAATGTATTATTTTGTTCCAAAAGTTGCTAACAGGCCAATTTATTCTTATCGATTGTCAATTATCCATTTTTGGACCTTGATATTTTTATATATCTGGGCCGGTCCTCACCATTTATTGTACACAGCTTTACCAGAATGGGCACAAAACTTGGGTACCGTATTCTCCATAATGTTGATTTTCCCATCTTGGGGAGGTATGATTAATGGTTTGTTGACATTGCGCGGTGCTTGGGATAAAGTTCGGGAAAACCCGGTTTTAAAATTCTTTGTGGTTGCAATTACGGCTTATGGAATGGCAACTTTTGAAGGACCAATGTTGTCATTTAAAAACGTAAACGCCATCGGACATTATACCGATTGGATTGTTGGTCACGTACATATTGGTGCATTAGGCTGGAATGGTTTTATGATAGCAGGAATTATTTATTGGCTGGCAGAAAAACTTTGGAAAACTCCATTGTATTCAAAAAAATTGGCCAATACACATTTTTGGATAGGAACTATAGGTATTCTGTTCTATGCAATTCCTTTATATGTCGCTGGATTTATGCAAGCATTGATGTGGAAAGATTTTAATCCTGATGGTACTTTGGTTTATGGTAACTTTTTAGAAACAGTTACACAAGTTATTCCTATGTATGCTATGCGTGCAATTGGAGGCACTTTATATTTAACGGGTTTTATTTTATTAGCTATTAATGTGATTAAAACGGCCAAAGCAGGTTCGCCTGTTGAAGATGAATTGGCTGAAGCTACACCTTTGAAAAAAATTAGTGGACAACGTATTGCAGGCGAAGGATGGCATACTTGGTTAGAAAGAAGAACCGTATTGTTCACCATCTTAACCACAGTTGCCATTTTAATTGGCGGTTTGGTAGAGCTTGTTCCTTTAATGTTGGTAAAATCAAACGTTCCAACAATTGCTAGTGTAAAACCATATTCTCCACTGGAATTGGAAGGTAGAGATATATATATTCGCGAAGGGTGCAACAATTGTCACTCCCAAATGATTCGTCCATTCCGTTCAGAAGTTGAGCGCTATGGTGAATATTCAAAAGCAGGGGAATTTATTTACGATTTTCCATTTTTATGGGGCTCACGCAGAACAGGACCTGATATACATAGGGTAGGTGGAAAATACAATGATAACTGGCACTTTAACCATATGATGGATCCCAGATCAACATCACCGGGCTCCATTATGCCACGCTATTCTTGGCTAATTAAAAATGATATAAACGCCTCCAATTTGGAAAGTAAAATGAAAGGATTGGTAACATTAGGGGTGCCTTATTCTGTTGAAGAAATTACTGGAGCTAAACAAAAATTAATGGATCAGGCAAAACAAATAGAAAGCAATCTAAGACAGGATCCGGAATTTGTAAAAAATTACAGTTCAAGCAATATTCAGAATAAGGAAATTGTTGCGCTTATAGCTTATTTACAACGTTTAGGTACTGATATAAAAGCTAATGCTAAAACAGCACTAAAAACCAATTAATATGTTGAAATTTATATCTCATAATTTTGATGGAATGGATGGGGTTGAAATATATCCAATCATTTCATTATTGCTGTTTTTTATTGTTTTTGTCACAATGTTAATTATTGTCATAAAAATGCCTAAAAACAGAATCGACGAAATAAGCCAATTGCCTTTAGATAAAGATACTAACAGTAAAGAAAATAATCATGAATAAGAATTCAGAAAAGATTTCGGGCTGGAAAAGATTTATGAAATCTATGACCAAAGCCCACGATTTAGGAACCGAAAAAGATATTATGCTAGATCACGATTATGATGGTATTAAGGAACTTGACAATGTTTTGCCGCCTTGGTGGTTAGCAGGTTTTTATATATCCATTGCGGTGAGTATTTTTTATTTAATCATGTCATTTGGTTTTAATAAGTATAATCAATACGATGAGTTTAATGAGGATGTAACTGCGGCAAAAGCAGAAGTTGAAGCTTATAAAGCCGCAAATCCACAGTTATTTGATGATGCAAATATAGTTGCCTATTCTGATGCCGAAAATTTGGCAAAAGGAAAAGAGCTGTTTACTTCCAAAACTTGTGTTGTTTGTCATTTAGCCGATTTAGGCGGAAGTATTGGCCCAAACTTAACTGACAATCAGTGGATTCTAGGTGGTGGTATCAAAAGCATTTTTAATACCATAACAAATGGTGGAAGACCAGGAAAAGGAATGATTGCCTGGGAAAGCACAATTACAAGAGAAGAAAGAATTCAATTGGCAAGTTATGTTATTTCAATGCAGGGGACGAGTCCTGCGGTTCCAAAACCGGCTCAAGGAAATATTATTTGGCCAGTGGAATAGTAAAGAGAATTTATTTTTCATAAACAAAATCCCTCTTTTGAGGGCTTTTGTCTTTAAATATTAATAGTGAATAACAGCCAATATTTTACTTTTTTGTCGCATTAGTGTCTGAGCAGTTGATTAATTAAGCTTAAATTTACACATTGATAAAAAATAAGGATTGCCTTTTGAATTTAGCATGAAAACAGAGAATAAAGAGAGATTTAGAGACTCCATTGGAACAATCGATGAAAGCGGAAAACGAAATTTTATTTTTCCGAAGAAACCAAAAGGTAGATTTTATAAGTATAGGACATTTGTAAGCTGGGTGCTATTGGCATTTATGTTTACGGCGCCATTTATTAAAATAAACGGAAATCAGTTTTTGCTGTTTAATGTTCTAGAGCGTAAATTCAACATATTTGGATTCCCTTTTTGGCCACAGGATTTTCATTTGCTGGTCATTTCAATGTTGGTGAGCGTTGTATTTATTATTTTATTTACCGTTGTTTTCGGAAGAATTTTTTGTGGATGGATTTGTCCCCAAACTATTTTTATGGAAATGATTTTCAGAAAAGTGGAATATTTAATTGATGGCGACAGAACCAAACAAATTAAATTAGAGAAACAAGCTTGGAATGGGGAGAAAATTAGAAAACGCGTTACAAAATGGATTGCTTTCTTTTTAATTTCATTTATAATAGCCAATGTTTTTTTCGCTTATATTGTTGGCAGCGATGTTTTAATAGAACATATTACCGATGGCCCTTTTAACCATTTGGGAACCTTGGTTAAACTTTTGGTTTTTACAGCTGTCTTCTATTTTGTATTTGCTTGGTTTAGAGAGCAAGTATGTATCATTGTTTGTCCCTATGGCCGATTGCAAGGAGTTCTTTTAGATAATAAGTCCATTAATGTAGGCTATGATTTTGTAAGAGGAGATGGCGAAAATGGTAGAAAACCGATGCGCAAAGGTGAAAATAGAGATGAATCTGGTTATGGAGATTGTATAGAATGCATGCAATGCGTTCAGGTTTGTCCAACCGGAATCGACATCAGAAATGGCACCCAATTAGAATGTATTAACTGTACAGCTTGTATTGATGCTTGCGATGAAATCATGGATACTGTAGGTTTTGAAAGAGGCTTGATTCGTTATGCTTCCGAAGACAATATCGAAAAAAAAGAAAAATTTAAATTCAATGCCCGATTGATTGCCTATTCTGCATTATTAACTGTTTTGGTAGGTGTACTTATAACTATGCTATTTTTACGAAATGATGTTGAAGCTACTATTTTAAGATTGCCCGGACAATTATTTCAAACTACGGAAACTACTATAAAAAATGTGTACACATTTAAATTAATTAATAAAACCAATAAAAACATTAAAGATATTGATATTAAATTAATTTCACATAAAGGAAAAGTTGATTTGATTGGTGGTCTTTCCAAAGTTGAAAAACAGGGATTAAAGGAAGGCACATTGTTTATTGAAATTGATAAAAAAGACCTAAATTCGTCAAGTGAAAAGTTAAAAGTTGGGGTATATTCTGAAGGAAAACTAATTGAAGCAACTACCACTACTTTTGCAGGACCTATAAAAATTAATTAGATGAAATTTAAAATTAGTTGGCCCACAGGTATTATACTTTCGCTGTTGGCATTTATCATATTCATTTTATCTTTCGTATTTAAGGCAACTTTTATACCGGAATATGACCATCATTTAGTTTCTGATGATTATTATAAAGATGAAATGAATTATCAACAGGAAATTGATAAATTGAACAAAGCTGCAGTTTTAAAGGAAGATATTACAATTACGAAAGTTGCAGAAGGCTTATTGATTAAGTTTCCAGCTGAATTTGATGCTGAAAAAATAACAGGAACAATTTCATTTCAAAGGCCGTCAAATGATAAAATTGATTTTAACCTTCCCATAAAATTAATTACTTCCGACTATTTAATTTCAAAAGAAAACTTGGTGGAAGGTAGGTGGAATGTTAAAATTGAATGGACCAATAAGGGCACCACTTATTTATTTAAGGAGAAACTAATGTACTAATATGCTTTGGACTGCACTTATTTTAGGTTTGGCTGGTGGCTTTCACTGTATTGGAATGTGCGGACCAATCGCGTTTATAATTCCAGTTAATAGGTCCTCAGCTACGTCGTTAATTTTTCAAACATTTTTATACCATTTCGGCAGATTATTGAGCTATTCATTAATAGGATTGCTATTTGGTTTTATAGGGAAAGGATTGTATTTGGCAGGTTTTCAGCAGCGATTGTCAATTTTAATGGGTGTCATAATGATTATAACCATAATTACACCAGTTTCAATCTTTAATAAATACAATTTCTCAAAACCACTTTATAAAATTATTGCCAAGGTTAAATATAATTTGGGAATTTATCTGAATAAAAAATCAAACAAGGCACTATTTTCTATTGGTTTTTTTAACGGTTTATTGCCTTGCGGATTGGTTTATATCGCTTTAATTGGTTCAATTTCAACTGGAAATCCGTTACAAGGCGCTATGTATATGACATTATTTGGCGTAGGAACAATTCCAATGATGACCGCAGCTGTGTTGTTGGGAAATTTTGTGAGCGTTTCCTTACGTGCGAAATTCCAAAAAATAATTCCTGTTTTTGTGATTATCATCGGATTATTATTTATTTTGCGTGGACTGGGATTGGGAATCCCATATTTTTCACCTTCTGATGCAAAATTACAGCCCTTAAATGACCCGGAAATTTGTTTAATATTTGAAAAAATAGACCATAATGGAAGAATCTCCTAAATTGACAATAGAAGATTTTGAAAAAGTATCTTCAAATCAAGAGCTTTTAAAACTTATTAAGGAAAAAAACATTCCTTTTGATAAAGTTGCACGACGATTGTTTTATGAAGAAGAGCTGCGCAATTTACAAATTGAATTGGTAAAACTTCAACAGTGGATTGCAAAAAATAAAATGCGTGTGGCCATCATTTTTGAAGGACGCGATGCTGCAGGAAAAGGAGGGAATATTCGCCGGTTTACAGAACATTTAAATCCGCGCGCCATGAATGTGGTTGCTTTAACCAAACCGACGGAAATTGAGCGCGGTCAATGGTATTTTAGACGCTATATTAAAGAAATGCCAAACACCGGAGAAATTGTATTTTTCGATAGAAGTTGGTATAACAGAGCTGTTGTTGAGCCAGTTATGGGGTTTTGTACGGAAACCCAATATCAAAACTTTATGGTACAGGTTTCTGAATTTGAGCATATGATGTATGAAGACGGACTTGTTTTAATAAAATTTTGGTTTTCTATTTCAAAAGATGAGCAATTGGCTCGCTTTAATGCGCGTATTGCAACACCTTTAAAACGTTGGAAATATAGTCCGGTTGATAGAAAAGGTCAGGAACTTTGGGATAAATACACGCATTATAAAGAGCAAATGTATAGCCGAACACATACAAGTTACAGCCCATGGATTACCGTGAAGGCAAACAATAAAAAATTGGCACGTTTGGAGAGTATTAGATATGTGCTGTCCCAATTTAATTATGAAGGAAAAGAAAAAGCATCAACAATATTATTTCCAGATCCTAATATTGTGATGCGTTATTACCGATCGGCCAAACAAATTGATTAATTATGAAGCCATATAAATTAACTGAAAAAGACGTAGAAATCCTTAACACAAATAAAGGCTTACGAGCTTTGTTTTCTAAAGATCCTTATAATTTAGAGAAAGCTGTTCGCTATGTTAAATATGAGAATAAATTAAAGAAATTACAGGTTGAACTTATTCGATTGCAGACCTGGGCAATTGAAGAAAATGAACGTATCATTATTATTTTTGAAGGCAGGGATGTAGCGGGAAAAGGAGGCGCAATTAGGAGAGCAACTGAAAGGATGAATCCACGTCATTATCGCATTGTGGCATTGCCAAAACCTACGGAAGATGAAAGAAGCCAATGGTATTTTCAGCGTTATGTAAATCAATTTCCAAAGGCGGGAGAAATCATTTTTTTCGACAGAAGCTGGTATAATAGGGCAGTAGTTGCTCCAGTAAACGGATTTTGCACACAACAAGAATATGAAATTTTCATGAATCAGGTAAATGAATTTGAGCGAATGATTACAGAATCAGGCATTCATTTGGTAAAAATTTATATGTCCATTTCCAAGAAAGAACAAGAAAAACGTTTTGAGGAATTAAAAAGTGACCCGTTGAAACAATGGAAAATGACTCCTGTAGATGAAAGAGCCCAAGAATTATGGGATGTTTATACCTATTATAAAAATAAAATGTTTGAAAAAACAAAAGAAGGTGTTGTTAACTGGAAAATAATTAAAGCAAATAGAAAAACCTACGCCCGAGTAGTGGCAATTAACCATATTTTAAGCAGTATTCCTTATGATAAGAAGCGAGAAGTTTAAAACTAATTAGTGCCTAAAGTTTGAAGTGCCTAAAATGCCTTAAGTTATTAAATGGACGGTAATATTTTAAGAAAAGGTAATGTACTGAAAAATAGTTGGTGGATTTCACAAAAATAATTTGTATTATATGCTCATTAATCTGAAGAGGAA
>DAIDMK010000073.1 GCA_027449025.1 Lutibacter sp.
TTTCAATTTTTGAGAATGAAGATTTTGAAATAGTGTTTAAATAATACTTATAAATAGTGCAATGATAAAATTAAAAAAACTAGGATTTATAGCTATTGCCATCACAATTGCAGCTACTGTTCTTTTAGGTTTTAAAAAAAGTCTTCCAAAGGTATTTGTTGTAGGAGACAGTATTTCTATGCATTATGGCCCTTATCTTGAAAAATCACTTATAGGTTTTTTTACATACGATAGAAAAAAGGGAAGTGAAAATAGTTTAGACAACCCTAATGGTGCAAATGGAGGAGATTCTAATATGGTTGTGTCTTATTTAAAAGAATTGAAAGAAAATCAAAATTTCAAAATGGATTATTTGCTAGTTAATTGTGGGTTACATGATATTAAAAGAAGCTCTGAAAATTCCAATCCACAGGTTAGTTTGGAACAGTATTCAAAAAATCTTTATGAAATTGTTTCAATCAGCAAAGAACTTAATGTTAAATTAATTTGGATAAATAGCACACCTGTTGTTGACTCGGTTCATAATTCAAAAGTCAACTTCAAAAGATATTCGGAAGACCTGATAAAATATAATCATATTTCGAATGAAATAATGGCAGAAATGAAGATTCCAGTAATAGATATCTATACATTTACCTTAAAATTTATTCCAGATGGATATATAGACCATGTGCATTATAATAATGAAGTAAGGCAAAAACAAGCTGACTTTATAGCTGGAAATTTAGTGCAATTAGTGGAAAAGTATTAAAATTAAAAAAATGTCATTTATGGCAAAGATTTCTATAAACAACAAGTAATTGAATTAGTTTATTTTATTCCACAAAAAACAATCCGCCGCCATCATACAAATAATCATTTCCCAAACAAATAACCTCCTTTTGGTTTGAAGTAATAAAGCGATGTAATTCCTTTCCTTCTTTATGTTTTAGGACATTTCCTAAAAAATAGACTTGCTCATTTAATTCCCCCATTGTTCCGCCAATAAATCCATATTTGTGATCTATAATTTCAATTTCAGTCGGATCAAAATAAAAATAATCTATTTTGTTGTTTTCCAGCGCTTTAGCAATCCCAAAATCAGAAGTAATCATTTTTTGGTTATTAAGACTAAACATACTACATCTCACATAAGATTGAGGGACATGAATTAATTGCTTTTTTAAACAGTGAATTTGTATTGATTTATCTGGTTTCCCTCTGTTGCAGAAAAAATAGTCTTTGGTACTGTAACAATTATATCTGGCGCTTTCTTCTAATGATTCACCAACGTTTTTTATTCCTAAATCATAACTTATTTTCTTTTTATCTAAGAAATCTATTAGATTTTTAGGAGAATTCGGTGCTATAATTAGTTTTTTTAAATCCTGATACATAAAAATATCGGGGTGACAAGAAATGGAATTGTAAGTGATTTTTTCACTGGAAAACTCAAATATATCATCAACATATCTGCCCAAATTTTTTTTCACCACTTCGGGGCAGCGTTGGTCAACTATAGCATACATTTAATTCAAAATCTTTAAGTAAGGGATCAACAACAAAATTGACATTGTAACCTTTTATTTTTAAATCATTTCTATTTTTTCCTTTGTAGCCGATGGCATAATTTAATTGTTTGTTGGAAACACGAATAATTGATTGTCCTTTTTTATCAAGCTTTTCACATAGAATATCACTCCATAAATCCGTTAACACCATTTCTTTAAAAGATGGATGAATTGGGCCAGCTACAAGCGACTTTCCAAGCTCAAGTTCTTCTGAAGGATGCAACCCAACTCGAAGCACTTTAACTGATGAGGCATTAAATATTTTCAGAACCTCTTTACTCCAGTGGATGGCTTCATCTAGTGAAAGCACTTTGTAATCCCCTCTTTCATACATTTTTTCCAATACTGTATCTTTTACGACAACTGTTGGGTAAATACGTGTTGTATCTGCGCCCAGCCTAACGATGTCCTTGGCAGTTTGGATTGAAAGTTCTAAAGTATCATAGGGCAGTCCAAGCATCATCTGTAATCCAAGTTTAAAGTTCCTTTTACGAATTAGACTAACTGCATTTTCAATAGCATCAAACTTATGACCTCTCCCCGATTTTAACAATACTTTGTTATTTGTTGATTGTGCTCCTAACTCTATGGAAGTTACTCCATATTTTTCAAGAATATCCAATATATCATCAGTAATATAATCCGGTTTTGTAGATAAACGGATGCCTTGAACTTTGCCTGCTTTTATATAGGTATAAGCTGCTTCTAAATAGGCTATCATATCAACTCTGGGAATTCCTGTAAAGCTACCACCGAAAAAGGCAATATTTACTTCCGTACTATTGGGTATTGTTTCTAGATAGGTATCAATAATAGCAGCTATTTCATTCGGTTTTGGTACCGAAAAAGTAGCACTTATTTTTTCTTGATTACAAAATACACATTGGTGCGGACAGGCCAATTGTGGAATAAATATAGGAATATTACAGTGTTTTTTGCTTTTCATTTATAAAATTATAAATTCCCAAATTTTTTTATTTAAATTGAAATTTCAATAAATTTAATACCCAATTCTTTCTGAATTTCGTGGATTCTCTGCACTTCATTAGGAATAATTAAGGCGATAGAAAATCCGGTTTTACCAGCTCTGGCTGTTCTGCCGCTTCTGTGTGTATAATATTCTAATTGCTCAGGCAATTGGTGATGAATAATGAAAGCCAAATTGTTTACATCAATACCACGTGCAGAAACATCTGTTGATATTAAAACCTGCAAACTGCCATTTTTAAAGGCGCGCATCACTTTATCGCGTTCTTTTTGTTGCATATCGCCTTCCAAAGCTTCCACAGAAAATCCTTCTTCTTTCAATTGTGCTGTTAAATTTTGTACGCCTGCTTTTGTTCTGCAAAAAATAATTCCTCGGTCAGTACTCCTTCGTTCCAGAATTTTAATTAACAAGTTAACTTTGTCTTTTATCTCCGTTTTAATGTATTGGTGGGTAATGTTTACATTCACCAAATCCTTTTTGTTTACAGCAACTTTAGGCGTATTTGCAGCCATATAGGTCTTTATAATTTTTAGAATTTCATCGGGCATGGTAGCTGAAAATAACCATGTATTTCGCGAACCGCTCGTGAATTTTAAAATTCTGTTTAAATCCTGTTTAAAACCCATACTCAACATTTCATCGGCCTCATCTAAAACCAAGGTCGATATTTTCTTTAAATCAACTTCTCCTCTTTCAATTAAATCTATTAATCTCCCAGGTGTAGCCACAATAATATGCGTGGTTCTTTTCAGCGATTTCATTTGAATATCAATTTTTTCACCGCCATAAACACCTTCCACAAAAATTTTATCGTTGGTGTATTTGGTAAATTTAAACAGTTGTTTTTTTATTTGTTGCACCAATTCACGTGTTGGCGCCAAAATTAACGCTTGGGTATAAGGCAAAGTACTATTGATATTGTGCAAAATTGGCAATCCGAATGCGGCGGTTTTACCTGTTCCTGTTTGTGCCAAGCCAATAAAATCAGTTTTAGAATTCAATAATACAGGAATCGTTTTTTCTTGAATTTCTGTTGGAATTTTTATTCCAAGCTCTTTTAATGCTTCTATATATTCTTTGCGAATTCCCAATGTTAAAAATGTTGACATAATTTTATTTTTTGAAAGGTGCAAATATACGCTTATTTATAAGGCTTTAAGTATTTATTATTTTTACAAAAAATGAACTTAGGATTATTTTAAACTTACAAAGATTGATTTTAAATACAATTCAAACAAACCATTACTTAAAAAAAGCCATAAAAAAAACCGCTTAATAAGCGGCTTTTAATTCAAATTATAATTTTTTAAATCTTTTTTACGCGTACGGCATTCATTCCTTTTAATCCTCGTTCAAGTTCAAAAATAACTTTATCATTTTCTTTTATTTCCTCTAAAACTCCGCTTACATGTACAAAATACTTTTCCTGAGATAGGCTTTCTATAATAAAACCAAATCCTTTGGAGGAATCAAAAAAGGAAACTTTTCCTTGTTTTTCGGCAACTTCTTCTTCTTCTCTGTCTTCTTTTTTAGGAATCCCTATTTCAATAGTTGAAGCATCTACCTTTATTTTTCTAGATGGGTCCATTGGTGTATCTGTAAGCTGTCCAAACTCATCCACATAAATAAACTCGCTCTCTTGCCCACCAGCTTTGCGTTCTTCTTTTTTTAGAAGTTTATCTTGTTTCTTTTTTAAACGTTTTTTTTCTCTTTCTTTTTTACCAAAGGTTTCTTGCGATCCAGCCATTAATTTTATTGATGTTATAGTTTATTGTTAAACCTGTTTTACCCCAAACAGTAAAGGTTGTCATCTAAATATGAAATGAAAGATTGTAAATTGACAATTTTTAAGATTGATTTACACAATGATTTATTCAGTTATTGCAATGACTCATCTCCTATAAATTAAATATAGCTATTCAATTTTAATGAAACTTTTGCAAATATAGCCTTTCCATTTTAATTTTAATGAAACTTTTAAAAAATTTAATTTTGAGTTTCAATGAATTAGCATGGCTTACAAAGTTAAATGATGTTTTTTGTAATACAATTATAAAAAAATATCTAGAAATGTACAATATTTTGTTGTAAAATAGTATCAATCAGAAAGAGCTCCTCCACCAATTATTTTTTTGCTAGTTCTTATTAATTTGAATTTCAATTGCACCTTCATTCTTTTAATTTTATTTTTCACTTGTAAAAGTTTGAAAACCATAATCGCTAACAATTTGCTTATATTCAATAAATTACTTAATTTTAAGATATTACTATGGAGGCTATTCAAAACTAACCAATACTTTTAATTATGAGTAATTCAACCAACAAACCTACAAACGCTTTTTGGATAATTAGCTTTGCGGCATTTCTATGGAATATTTCAGGCGTTATGTCTTATTTAGCACAGGCTTATATGACTGATGATGTTTTAGCGGCGCTACCAGAAGCGGAACAAACCTATTATAATAATGTTCCCGTCTGGGTTACTGCTGCCTTCGCCATAGCAGTATTTGCAGGCATATCTGCCTGCGTGGGACTTTTGATGAAGAAAAAATGGGCAACCATACTTTTTATAATATCACTAGTTGCTGTTATTGCCCAATTTATTTACAACTTCTTTATGCAAACTTTTGTGGAAATGTCTGGAAATAAAATAATTTTACCTATTGCTATTATTATCATTGCCATTTTCTTAGCCTGGTTTTCAATAAAATCGGAGAAAAAAGGCTGGATTTCTTAAAAAAGAAATTCCAAAAACTTAAAAGCCTGAAAATAACATTCAGGTTTTTTTATATGCAATTTATTGTAAGCCGTACTACAAATAGTTATTTTTGAAATGAAATGAAAAACCTATTAATTATCGGATTTGTTTGGCCTGAACCCAATTCAACAGCAGCTGGAAGTAGAATGCTTCAATTGATTGAGTTGTTTCAAAAAAATAATTTTACAATTACTTTTATTTGTGCTGCTTCAAAAACAAAAAATTCTTTTGATTTAAAAACTTTAAATATTCAAACATTTGATACTCAATTAAATAATTCTAGTTTTGATACACTTGTTAAAGAAATAAATCCGGGTTTTGTTTTGTTTGACCGATTTCTGACAGAAGAACAATTTGGTTGGCGAATTGCAGAGAACTGTCCGAATGCCATCAGAATTTTAGATACTGAAGATTTACATTTTTTGAGGCAAGCACGGCAAATTGCCTATCAAAATAAGTCAGAACTTAAGTTAAAACATTTGACAAGTGATTTGGCAAAACGTGAAATTGCAAGTATTTATCGCTGTGATTTAACACTTATTATTTCTAAATATGAAATAGAATTATTAAAAAAGACATTCAAAATCGACAAATCATTGTTGCATTATGTGCCATTTTTATTGAATAACATAAATTTAAAAGTCATTCACTCTTATCCTTCCTTTCAAGATCGAAATCATTTTATTTCTATCGGAAATTTTAAGCACGAACCCAATTGGAATTCCGTTCAATATTTAAAAACAGTTATATGGCCCTTTATAAGGGAAAAATTACCTGAGGCGCAATTGCATATTTATGGAGCGTACCCTACAGAAAAAGTATTACAATTAGATAATAAAAAGGAAGGATTTATCATAAAAGGATGGGCTGAAAGTGTTGAAGATGTTTTTGCAAAAGCAAGAGTTTGTTTGGCACCCATTCAATTTGGTGCAGGTTTAAAAGGAAAACTCATAGACGCCATGAAATATGGAACTCCAAGCATTACCACAAACATTGGGGCTGAAGCGATGCAGGATAAATTGCCTTGGAATGGTTTTATTGAGGATGACCCAATAAAATTTGCTTTAAGATCGGTTGAATTATATACTGATAAAAATCTATGGAAAAATGCACAACAAAACGGAATTGTGATTATTAATACCTGCTATTCAAAAGAAACATTTGAAAAAAAACTAAAAAATAAAATTGAATTCATTCAAAAAAATATTGTGAAACATCGAACAAAAAACTTTATTGGATCCATATTATTGCATTCTAGTCTTCAAAGCACTAAATATATGTCGAAATGGATTGAAGCAAAAAACAAACCATAGTAGCTTGTAAGAAATAATTTACGCTTTATTAGACTGAAGAATATCTAATATATCGGCAGGAAACTTAATGGGTTTCATCGATACTTTATCCAACAAACACCAAATTGTTTTTGCTTTTGCCAATATTTTACCTGCTCTTTTAATTTCAACAAACCGTTCTGATTTTACTCCATAAAAATCACCAATATAAGTGGTTACCGTAATTACATCATTCAAAATTGCGGGCAAGAGATAGTCAATTTCATGTCTTATAACAACCCAAACATATTTATTGTTTATGGCTGGATTACTCAGTATTTCCCAATGTTTTTGAGCGGCATTTTGTACCCAATTCAAGTAAGTTACATTGTTTACATGATTTAACGTATCAATGTCATTTTCAGAAACAATTAAAGTATATGAGTAGCTAATATTTTTCATTATATTATTTTTAAAAGGTATTAGAATTAAAATATATTTAGCAATATTAAGGATAATTCTATCTTAAAATTAAAGTTAAAAATAATTGGAATTATAAATGATATATTTTACATTTACATCTTTAAAAATTATGGCGTAATTTTTAGTCCTTTAATGCTATTTTAAATTAGAATTAAAAGATTTACAGTCGTGATACTTGCGGTAAAAAAAATTTCGTGGGGACGACAATTTTTTTTCAAGAATTTCGCGGCTGTTTTTAGAAATAAAGTTTTTAAAAATCAGTTGTAACATCTATATCTTTTTATACTACCGTTGTGGGGACGACAATTAAAAGATAGTTACAACTGTTTTTTTTATTTGTGTGGACAAAAGCTTTTCTCTCTTTATAATGTAATACAGCACTTTTTTGGTGTAATTAAACTTCCATTGTTATTTCTAAATTTGAAATATGGAATTAATGTATTTATATAGATACGATTTAATTTATTACATTTTCTTTTGACAATATTTTTTTTTGTTAATATCATAATTCAAAAAATTTAGTATTCTTTTATCAGAACTATAAATCAATTAAGAAATACCTAACTTCAATTTTTCAAAACAACTGCCTTCTTTTTCATTCTATTAGGATTTGTTATTTTTTAAAATACAGCCGCAGAATTTATCTTCCAGTTACCGTTGTGGGAAAGGCTGCTTAAGGATAAAAATGTTGCGGCTGCTTTTAATTTTACATAAAGATTTATCTGATTTCAGCAAATCAAATTGTTTAAAATCAGATAAATTCTTATTGTATAAAGATTCCAAAGCCTTTGAAATATTAATTCTGCTTTGAAACAAACTGTTACAGGATGTAACAATAAGAGAAATTATTATTAATATGATTAATAATAGTGCACTCATGTTTTTGGGGTTTTGGGCTTGGGGTTGATTTATGTATTCCTTGCGAATATTTAATATAAAAAGAGGTAGCATCAAGGTTCTTACTAACCATCTAACTTTGTATAAAGCATTTTCGGATTGCTTTTTTAAGTATGTGACTACAGTGATACTACCTCAAAGGGTTGTTTACTTTTTCATAAATTCTTAAAGGTTTTAAAGGTTCTTACTTTTTTTCTACTAATAAATTAATTTCTTACTATTAATTCTTATTGTTTATTTCAGGTTCTTTAAATTTAACTTGTTGGGGGTTAACAACTCATTATTTTAATTAACCTTTTTTTATTTGGGGTTGATTTATTTATTCCTAATCTTTTCTAATAATTTGTTTAGCGTCATAATTTCATCTTCTGTTAAGCTTGCAACAATGTCATTCTTAAATTCTGAATGAACGTCATCAATTTCTTCCAACAAACTTAAACCACTCTCCGTAATCCGAATTTCTACCATCCTCCTATTCTCTTCGCTTTGAATTCTGCTAATCAAGCCTTTTAATCGCAATTTTTCAACCAAACGTGTTGTATTGCTATTTTTACTCACCATTTCGCCTTGCAAAGTCAAAAGATTTGCTGGTTCTCCTTTCAATTCTCTTAAAGAACGTAAAACTTGATATTGTTGAATGGATAAAGCATATTGTTTTAAATGATCTGAAAACTTTTCATTCATCCAATTACCTGTATGCAATATATTCTCAATTGTATAATCAGGTAGGCTTAATGCATCCTTTTTATCATTTTTATTCAACTTCGAGGGGACAACAATTATCTATACTACTATTGTATATACATCAAATGTATGTACAAATATTTAACCCACCAAATATTTTTGTTAAAAACTTTCAATTTAATTTCATAAATCCTTATAAAATATCAAAATATTTATATGTATTCGTTTGGTTTAATGCTAATTAATTGAATTTATATTTAATCAAAACCTCTTTATTTATAGGATATTCAAGTTAACTTGCCTACAACTTATAGCTGTTGTTAATTATTGGGAGATCTATTTTTTAAGAAGAAAATAATTAGTTATTTTTATTGTAGATTTTTAAAATTGTTGATAAGTATGGCTGTTATTTTACGTAAAGCATTAAAAATTAGCCTTACCCCTTCTATAGAGCGGTAACTAAAGTTGCAAATTTATTGGATGAATGACCATAATTTTATGTAAAATATAAAATCTTATGAAAACAATCGTTGCTGTAACAGCACAAAATAGAAAAACAATATTTGAGCATGCCGGAAAATGCAGAAATTTTTTGATTTATACCATTAAAAATAATGTGATCGCAACTAAAAAGTTATTGGAACTTTCTAAAGAAGAAACATTACATCATTTCTTTCATCAAGAAAAGGACAATAACAGTACTGCAAGTTCACTTTTTGATATTGATATTTTATTGACTAAAGGCATTGGGGAAGGTGCCATTCAAAAATTAGCCAAGCAAAATGTGGCCTGTTATATAATTAAAGAAACTGATCCAGATACCGCCATCAACAAACTCATCAGTGGCACACTGGAAACCGTATCACCTGTTTCACATAACAAATCAGGACATAATTGCAATTCTAACACCCAACACAACCATCATAGTCATTAAATAAAATTGTTAATTTTTAATTGCAGATTGAAACTAACAAATGGCCTAGCTTTATGAAAGCTAGGCCATCTGATTTAAAATATTTACAAATTGAAAAATATTTAATTTTTTCTATTCATTCCTTTTCCCATACCGTTAGATTGTTCATTGTAAAATTGTTTTTCAAACCATTCTGGTCTTTCCAATTCATTAACATAAATATATTCAGCAATTTTCGTCACATCCTCTTTTTGAAAAGCTTGTTTAGGCATCACATTAAACTGCATTACTGCCCCTCTCATCAATGAATTTTCTTTTGTAGGATTTAATGCCCAATCAGTTACGGCTTCAACAAATTCTTCTTTTGACTTATAGCTCATTTTATATCTTCTTTGAATTACAACCATTGGGGGGGCAATTATTTCATTATGAGATTTGCTGGTAACACTATGACAGGCATAACAATTATTTTTAAGAAGTGTATAACCTTCCGATTGAGTTTTAGAGATATCTGTTACTGCCATAGTTTTATCTGAAGACCCTTGCTTTTTCTCATTACAGCTGATGAAAAAAAGGAAAAGGATTGTTAGTATCAAATAGATATTTTTCATTTGTTCTTATTTAAAGTTACTGATTTATTCACTAAATCTTAGACCCACAATTATCAAAAAAGTTTAAGAACTAACAATAAATTCCAATTTTTTCACTTTAAAAAAATTAATGTCTAAAAAAAAGAAGCCGTCTCACTATTAAAATTTGAGGCGGTTTTTTATTTCTATTCA
>DAIDMK010000074.1 GCA_027449025.1 Lutibacter sp.
TCAACTTTCACCTTTCAGCTTCCAACTTTGAGCTTCCACCTTTCAGCTTTCACCTTTGAGCTTCCAACTTTGAGCTTCCACCTTTGAGCTTTCAACTTTCAACTTTCACCTTTCAGCTTCCAACTTTGAGCTTCCACCTTTCAGCTTTCACCTTTGAGCTTCCAACTTTGAGCTTTCACCTTTGAGCTTTCAACTTTCAGCTTCCAAGCGTTTCTATCATAAACCCATGAAGTTCGTCCATTTGTTTGTGACCTCTTTTTTTACCTAAACTTCCCAAAAAATACATCACAATCCATAGCATTGGTAAGGCTAAAGTGATGATTAAAGCCATTTTATAATCGCTTTTTAAGGTCCATTTTACATAAGCCATAATAGAAAATCCAATAAAAGCGATGGCCATGACAAAATGAATAAACATAAATAACGTCCAAACTTGCGGTTTTGGACCAAATAATCCTTTAACGATGCTTTTATTTTCTTCAGCCTTTTCTATTTCAATGTTTAGTTGCGGTGACCAAAAATGATTTTCATTCGCAGGAATATCAATAACAATATGTCCGTCTATAACTTTAACGCAATAGTTGCAATTTGTATTTTTTACATTATTTTGAAATTTTGTGATTAGTTTTTGCTGACTTTCATCGATATTCAATTTAAATCGTGGACGTAAATGGAGTTCGCTATTTCTTTCTTCAATCATTGTAAAGTCATTTTTTTAGGATTGAAATATACTATATTTATTTCTAATGAGTGTCTTAAGTTTTCTCTGTTTAAGGTTGAAAAATAAAAAGTTAAATGATTTATTTTTAGTTATTCTGTCAAGCTGCGTTAGGGATTGAGCGGCATGTTTGAGCTCTTTTTTAGTTGATTTTTACAACTAAAAAAAGCGAGTAGCGATAGCCCGACCTGAAAGGGAACGCCCAAAATATTTTTAGCATTAAATTGCGTTCAATCATGTAATTTAGTCATTTCCATTTTTATTTAAACTTAGGGTATTTTAAACTTTAGACACCTTAAGTACTGATTTGTGATGCAGCTTTTTACTATATGGCTAATTTAGAATTGCTCACACCTAAATTTTCAAAATAAAAAAGCGTAATTTTGCCAAAAAATTAAAAACACATGAGTAATATTGTAGCCATTGTAGGAAGGCCTAATGTTGGAAAATCGACATTGTTTAATCGTTTGGTAAAACGAAGAGACGCCATTGTTGATTCGGTAAGTGGTGTTACGCGTGACAGACATTACGGAAAAAGTGATTGGAATGGTAAGGAATTTTCGGTAATTGATACGGGCGGATATGCCATAGGATCTGGCGATATTTTTGAAGAGGAAATAAGAAAACAGGTTCAGCTTGCGATTGATGAGGCTGATCATATCATATTTGTTGTTGATGTTGAAGAGGGAATTACACCGATGGATGTTGCCGTTGCCAATATGTTGCGCAAAATTAAAAAGCCTATTTTTATGGCTGTTAACAAGGTTGACAATTCCATGCGCGATGCGGATGCGGTAGAATTCTACAACCTTGGATTGGGTGAATATTACACGCTTTCCTCAATTAATGGAAGCGGAACTGGTGAACTTTTGGATGCTGTGGTTGCCGATATGGAGGAAGATGTAGAAGACGAACATGAATTGCCTCGATTTGCCGTAGTTGGAAGACCAAATGCAGGAAAATCATCATTTATCAACG
Source organism: Lutibacter sp. (assembly GCA_027449025.1). GTDB lineage: Bacteria > Bacteroidota > Bacteroidia > Flavobacteriales > Flavobacteriaceae > Lutibacter. Next base: position 1,697 of record DAIDMK010000074.1, read on the forward strand.
CATTGATTGGTGAAGAAAGAAATATTGTAACCGATATTGCAGGAACTACGCGCGATACTGTTGATACAAAATACAATCGTTTTGGATTTGAATTTAATTTGGTGGATACTGCCGGAATCAGAAAAAAATCGAAAGTTAAGGAAGATTTAGAGTTTTATTCGGTGATGCGTGCTGTAAAAGCAATTGAAGAATGTGATGTTGCTATTTTGGTGGTTGATGCCACCCGCGAGTTTGAAGGTCAGGATGAAAATATCTTTTGGCTGGCAGAAAAAAACAGAAAAGGCATTGTAATCTTGGTAAACAAATGGGATCTTATTGAAAAAGAAACCAATACCACGAAAGATTATGAAGCCAAAATTAGACAAGAAATTGCGCCATTTACCGATGTGCCGATTATTTTTATAAGTGCTTTGACGAAACAACGGGTTTTTAAAGCCATTGAAACTGCTGTTGAAGTTTTTGAAAACAGAAAAAAACGCATTCCTACCAGCAAATTAAACGAGGTGATGTTGGATATTCTAAAATCGAGTCCCCCACCTGCAATTAAAGGAAAATACATTAAAGTTAAATTTTGTACACAGTTGCCAACACCAACGCCACAGTTTGTGTTTTTTGCGAATTTACCGCAATATGTAAAAGAACCTTATAAGCGTTTTGTTGAAAATAAAATGCGTGAGATTTTCAACTTTACCGGTGTTCCTGTGGTGGTGTATTTTAGGCAGAAGTAACTTGATATTTTAGGTCGCTTAATCTAGTTTTACTTATATAAAGTTGGTTTTTTATTTGTATTTTTGATACTAGTTTTAGCAAAAAATTCACAAAATGGAAGATATGATTTTCTACGATAGATTGCAGTTTGCATTTACTATCACTTTCCACTATATATTTCCACAATTAACCATGGGACTTTCTTTAATGATCGTTTTTTTTAAATGGAAATTTTTAAGAACAAAAATTCAAAAATACAACGATGCGGCAATATTTTTTATGAAAATATTTGCTGTTAATTTTACAATGGGCGTTGTAACAGGAATTCCGATGGAGTTTCAATTTGGTACAAATTGGGCAAAATTCTCGGAGCTAACGGGTGGAATAATTGGGCAAACTTTAGCTATGGAAGGACTATTTTCCTTCTTTCTAGAATCTTCATTCTTAGTGCTTTTTATTTTTGGCGAAAAATTAATGGGGCAAAAACTACATTTTTTAACCAGCTTTTTAGTCTTTTTAGGTTCATGGGCAAGTGGATGGTTTATTTTAGCCACAAACGCCTGGATGCAACATCCGGTTGGGTATGAGATTCTAGAAAACGGCAAATTTGTACTCAATAATTTTTCTGCACTTTTTAGCAATCCTTGGCTTTTACCTGCATTTTTACACAATCAACTTGCCTCTGTTGTTACCTCTTCTTTTGTTGTAGCCAGTATAGGTGCATTTTACATTTTAAGAAATAAAAATTTAGAACACGGGAAACTATTTTTAAAAACAGGTGTGGTTTTTGGATTTATAGCTAGTCTGTTAGTTGCATTCCCTACTGGAGATTGGAATGCTAAAAATGTAGCCACCTATCAGCCTGCAGGTTTTGCGGCCATGGAAGGTATTTTTAAAACTGAAGACGCTGGTGCAGAAATTGTGCTGATTGGGCAGCCAAATATGGTTGAAAAAAAATTAGATAATAAAATTGCTGTCCCAAATATTTTGAGTTTTTTAACCTATCAAGATTGGAACAAACAAATTCCAGGAATGGATCAATTTACAAAAGAAGAATTACCAAGTAATATTCCTGCTTTGTATTATTCCTACCACATTATGGTTGGTTTGGGCACGATATTTATTGGAATAATGACATTGGCAATCTTCTTTTTGTGGAGAAAAAAATTGCACACAATTAAGCCGCTCCTTTGGGCAATTATGTTTTTAGTACCATTTCCATATATAGCCAATATTACTGGTTGGTATGTTGCAGAATTAGGCAGACAGCCTTATTTAGTTTATGGATTATTAAAAACGAGTGACGGAATTTCACCGACTGTTTCGTCAGGAAATACTTTATTCACACTCTTAGGTTTTGTTGGCTTATATATGTTGCTTGGGCTGTTATTTTTAGTATTGGTTGGTAAAACTATTCATCAAGGTCCTAAGCCTGTAAAACATTAAATTATGGAACTATTTTGGTTTATTATTATCGCACTTATTTTAGCCATTTTCTTTGTGTTAGATGGTTATGATTTTGGTACAGGTATCATTCATTTGTTTTTTGCGAAAGATGAAAAAGACAAGCAAGTGATTGCAAAAGCCGCTGGTTTATTTTGGGATTCTAATGAAGTTTGGCTAGTAGCTGGTGGAGGGATGCTATTTATGGCATTTCCCACATTTTATGCCTCAGTTTTTAGCGGTTTTTACCTTCCATTAATTATTGTATTATGGCTCATTGTATTTAGAGCCATTGGTTTAGAATTTAGAAGTCAATTTAAAAATAAAATGTGGTCTGCAATTTGGGATACCTCTTTTGGTGTTTCCAGTTTGCTATTAGCCCTATTTTTTGGAATTGCTTTAGGAAATATTGTTAGAGGTGTAAATTTAGGTGGTGTTGAAAATGGAATATCGCTTTATGAAGGGCATTACTTTTTTCTACCTTTATGGGATAGTAGTTTTAGTCCGTTAACGGAGCACCCAGGCGTAATCGACTGGTTTACAATTATTATTGGTATTATTGCCGTAGTAACTTTAGCCATTCATGGCGCAACTTGGATACGATTAAAAACAAATTCATCCATCAATGAAAAACTAAAAAATGTTATTTTTAACTTAAATATTGTGTTATTTATACTAACAATATTTTCACTAGTAGTTTGGCAGACTGTAAATCCAGATTCATTAAATAATTTTGTAGAAAGACCCTATTTAATAATTTTTCCAATTATTTATTTTACCGGATTATTCGGGTTGTTTTTTATTAAGAAAATTAAAAAAGACAGCTATGGTTTTACACTTTCAACATTACTGATAATTGGTGGTATCACATCTTCTCTGGCATCATTATTTCCTGTAATATTGCCTTCAACCAATGCCGTAAATGAATCGCTAACAATTTACAATACAGCAGCGCATGACTACGGATTGTCTGTTGCTTTTAATTGGGGAATTATTGGTCTTATTTTACTTTTGATTTATTTTATTGTTCAAAAAAGACTTCTAAAAGGAAAAATTGATGAAATGGATTACGGACATTAAGTAAATGATATGACTGCAACTTTAATTTCCCTAATCAGTATCTTAACAGGAATAATTGGAGCAAATACAACTGGCATTATTTTTAAAAAATATACTTTCGGCATTGTTGGAAATACTATTGCAGGTGTATTTGGAAGCATCTTTTTTATTAAATCTTTTGGGCGATTGGGTTTCGACCCTTTATCCATCTTACAATCAGGCAACATAAATTTTAAATTACTTATCCTAAATTTAATAGTCGCTTTTTTTGGAGGTGTTATTGCGGTTATTTTAATACAGAAATTAAAAGCTAAAATGAATAAAGAATAATGAAAGGATAAATACTGTTTTAATTAAAAGACTACCTATAATAAAATGGCGTTAATTCGAAATTTTTACTTTTCAATTATAATACGCTAAAACCAGCCTCTAAGCCGATTTGATATAGTTAAAAATTGGTTTGTCTTGGTGGATTGTTGTGTTTATCCTCTTGTTAATCAAAAATATTAGCCAGATGATACTAAATAGAATAATCCAGCTAATAAACCTTTTATTTTTTTCTTGCCTCCTTTTTCTTGTTGACACGTAAAAATTAAGACATCGCTAAAATGACTCCAATGATTATAGGAATTACACTAAGAAACCAAACAAGATTTGATGTGTTTTTCCTGATATTTTCTAATCTCTCGACTGTTATTCTTTGGGTAAATAATAATTCCTTTAAAATTTCACTATCTGAATACTCTCCGAATTTTTCATTGAATACTTTTCTTTTTGGTGTCAAATTTGGTTGTTCATTTTTCATAACTTTCATTTTTTTGATTTCTTACTTAATTTTGAAATAGGTTTTGCTTCTATATCTTCTTTTGGTAAAGATTGTTGTATCAATTCTTTTTTTATTTCTAATGAGTCTAAATCTTTTGCGTTTTTATGAGTAACTACTTTTTTACCTGTTTTTTCTTCTAATTTTTCAATAGCTTCTTTAGTTATGTTGCCAGCAATATGAATTGCTTTTTCTGGTTGTTCAATTTCATCAGTTCGCTCTTTACCGACTCTTGCAAGCCATAATTTAAACGGCTCTGCTTTCTTTGATGAAATAGATTGTATTATTCTGAAAATTCCTTCTGTGTTTGAACAATTAATATTTCTTCGCTTACCGTCTTTTGCAATTAATGGAAGTAGGGTACAAATTGTACCCCAGTTCGTGTTAAGTTCTTCATCACGACTTTTAAGTTTTTTAACATACTGTTTTACATCTTTCGAGTCAGTTAAAACTTGAACAACATCTTCGACTGAATAATACCAATCATTATCGAAAAATACCCTTCTAATTTCCTCACCTTCAAATAATGATAATTTATTAGATTCCTTTTTACTATTTCTTTTTTAGCCATTTTTAAAATTTGTTTAAATTTAATTTCAATCTTTAAAAGTAATGATTATTGTTTTAATTTTTTCAAAATTAATCCGCCAACGTTTTCTAAAAAAAATAAAATAGTGTTTTTAGATATTACGACAATTTTAGTAAACAACAGCTAATACTATTTGCTAAGCCGCATATAGCAAATTGCTTAATTCCTGTAAATAGGAAATTTTTAGTACATTTAAACTAATTAACAAACAGTGGAAAATTAAGGTTTCAAACCCGCAACTTGCCATATTCAAACCCGATTTACTTCATTTATTTACATCGTGTTTATAAAGAAAAACTGACAAAAAAAAGACCATCATTGAGAAAATTAAAAAGAAATTAAAGACAAAATTAAAATCACTTTTTAAGGATGTCATTCACAATGGCTAAATGATGATTGGTATGAATGGCTAAAAAGCGCTGACTCTTTTTTAATGATAATTTCCCAAAATATGGATGTTGAAAATTGCTGTTTTTGGGTAAGTTTTTAATTTCTTGTAAATTGATTTTCGCCATTTCCAATTGTAATTCAATAACCGATTTTAAAATTTCATCATTTGAAACAACAGATTTTGGCGCTCTGGCCTTGCCTCTAGGAATACGTCCTCTTAAAAAAATATAAAATTTAATAAAACTAAAAGTACTCGAATAATCTTCAGGATTTGAAGTCTTTAAGGCTTCGCAAACACTGTTAATTACTTTTAACGAATGGTCTAGATGCCATGCCACATTTTTTGCAGAAACCTTTATTTGATGTTGCTCATAAAATGGAAGTGCTTTTTCTAAAGCCAGCATACTTGTACCAATACTCATTCTTGTTTATTTAAGGGAGTTTGTCAAAAATAGCTAAAAATATAGGGTGAAAAACAAAATTATTTGCTTTCCCGGTTGTAATAACCCAAAATAAACCCCAAAACAAGCGACCAAATTGCGGCCAAGCCAATTTGATAAGGTTTGTCTAACATAAAAGTTATAGTGTGAGCCGGAATCCAAAACCAAATTAAGGACAGCATTCCTTTGTCGATATTGTTCCAATTATTTTGCTTTGCAATCAAATTATCAAGAAAACGGTGAAAAATAACAAGAAATAACCCGAATTGTAAATTCATAAATACAGATAAGGCAAATGCGCTTCCAAACAATCCCATTTCTGGCACAAAATGATGTTCAATCAAATTGTTTAGAAATCCCTGATAGCCAACAAATGCGTATTTAACGGTGATGGCGATGATTGCCCATTCCAGCATTTTTAATAAAATAACAGGCCATTTATAGGGCAAAAATATGTTGCCTTGTTGCATCCATTTGGAACTGAGATCGCCCAAAGTGCCCAATATGGCAAATTGTATCATGGCGCTATAAATTGGATAGGAAATTACAAATTCAACGTATGGGTTCATCAAAAGCTAAAAAATTAAAAGATTTAAAAACGCAATTTACCAGCCGCCACCTGCGCCACCGCCACTAAATCCACCGCCGCCAAAGCCACCACCAAAGCCGCCTCCGAATCCGCCACCACTGCTTGAGCCACCACCAAAACTACCACCACCAAAACTACCCCTGCCAGCTCGGCTTAAAAGTATGGCCGTTAAAATATCCATTCCTGTTGAATCTTTTCTAAATCCTCGCCCTTTATCGTTTCCGCTGCCTCTATCTTTTTTAGAAAAAATAATCATCAATATGATAAAAATAATGAGAATAATGGCAAAAGCTGGGATGCCGCCACTTTCTTCTTTAGGCGATTTTTTGTTTTGGTATGTGCCTTTTAAAACTTCAAAAATAGCGTCGGAACCTTTGTCTAGGCCACCATAAAAATCACCTTTTTTAAATTCGGGGATAATGATGTTTCTTACCAATTCACCCGTAATTCCTGCAGTTAATTTATGTTCAACGCCATAACCTGGTGCAATCCATATTTTGCGTTCTTTATTGGCCAACAACACAAAAACTCCATTATCCTCTTTAGCCTGACCAATTCCCCAATCATGCGCCCATTTTGGCGTTAAAATTCCAATATCTTCTCCCTTGATGCTTTCAACGGTCACCACCACTATTTGGGTTGAAGTGGAATCGGAATATTGGATTAGTTTGCTTTCGAGGGCCGATTTTTGTTCGCTGGTTAATAGGTTTGCATAATCATAAACACTGGTTTGCACTTTTGGCTTATCGGGAATAGTGAATTGTCCAAAAACAACTTGGGCTAGCAAAATAGCAATAAAAAAAGCAATATTTTTTTTAATTGATTTGTACATCATTGTTTATTATCCTCTTGAAATTTCATTAGATAATTCGTTGGTATCACCCAGTTGATATGGGAAAAATTCTTTCAGCTTGTTTCCAACCTCTATAATAGCAAGTTCAATGCCTTTTGAAAATTCTTCCTTTTTAAAATAGGATAACATCAATTCTTTTTCTGCATCCCAAAAATTTTCGGTGACTTTTGTATGAATTCCTTCATCGCCTATAATGGCAAATTTTTTACTTTCTATGGCCACATAAATCAATACGCCGTTTCTCAATTCGGTTTTATCCATTTCCAACATATGAAAAACCTCCAAAGCTCTTTCCAATGGAGGTAATTCAGTGATTTTTTCTAAATGAACGCGAATTTCTCCTGAAGTGTTTTTTTCTGCCACTTCAATTGCTTTTATAATGGCTTGCTCTTGCGCAAGGGTTAAAAAATCTTCAATTTTCGACATTATTCTTTTTTACTAAAATCAAATTTTACATCGGGAGCTTTTTCAGCACCAGCTTCAGCATCAAAATAAGGTTTGCCTACAAAATCAAAAATTCCGGCCAAAATTGAATTAGGAAATTTCTTTACGTGATTGTTGAATGGTTTGGTGGCTTCGTTAAAACGTGTACGAGCCGTTAAAATCTGATTTTCAGTACTTGCCAATTCATCTTGTAATTTCAAGAAATTTTGATTTGCTTTTAAATCGGGATAACGTTCAACCGTTACCAACAAACTTTTTAAAGCACCACTTAAACCACCCTGAACTTGATTAAACTGGGCCAATTGCTCTGGCGTAATATTGGTTGGGTCAATTTGTACGGAAGTTGCTTTTGCACGTGCTTCGATTACTGAAGTCAGCGTTTCTCTTTCAAAATCGGCAGCGCCTTTTACGGTGTTTACCAAATTTCCTATTAAATCGCTTCTGCGTTGATAGGCTGTTTGCACGTTCCCCCAACTTTCCGAAACATTTTCATTCAACTGAATTGCCGTATTGTAAAATCCTTTTACCCAGCTATAACTAGCGAAAGCTAAAACTGCGACAATAATGACAGGAATTAACCACTTTTTCATTTTTTTCGATTTTTATTTGTTTATAATTTTGTTTGATAAGTGTGCCATAAAATAATTTTGTTACAACTTAATGCTAAATTACGTTATTGATTGTGTTTTTTATCATTTATGTCCGATAAAAAATAAACCGACTGTTTTTATTGCTTTTATCTAAATTGTTATTCATCCGGCTGATCTTTTAAATTTCACTTTTCTTAAAACTAAGGAGTCAAAAAAAATAACAGATGCTCTATTTCGGTTTTATCAATAATTCAGTCTCTCTCAATGTTTTCTAAAATTTCATCAGATGTCAATATATTGAAAGGATTAATTTCACAAAAGCCAACATAAGTTTGAAAAGGTCCAACTTCGTCTGAGCTTCTTTTTTATCGGGCAGCAATAATTAAAATCGTATTTTTTTCAATAAATTATTTAACTGTTTTATGTCTGTTTCTAGTTCATTTAAAGAGTTTTTACAAAAATTATCAGCGCAAAATTTAGGTACAAAAGAATATTTTGTAACACTTATAGTATACGTAAAAGCCTAATTCTGCTAAATAACGTGAGTTCGATTTAAGCCATAATGCCATTATCTATTATTTCTATATTTAATGAAGGTTTTTTAGGGAAGAAAG
>DAIDMK010000075.1 GCA_027449025.1 Lutibacter sp.
CCTACTGAACCTCCCAATGCTGCAGATGTTCCGCCCTGACAAATAGCTGTTAAGGCTGTGCCTGCACTGGCTGTTGGATTTGGATTTACTGTAATAGTCTTTGTTGCCGTTGTTGTTCCGCATGAACCACCGCTAGTTGTAAGTGTTAAAGTTGCTGTACCACTATATGCTGCTGGTGGAGTCCAGGTTGAATTTAAATTGGTTGCACTTGGAGTAAAGGTCCCACCTGCTGATGAAGTCCATGTACCACCTGTTGCTCCGCCTCCTACTGAACCTCCCAATGCTGCAGATGTTCCGCCCTGACAAATAGCTGTTAAGGCTGTGCCTGCACTGGCTGTTGGTAATGGATTCACCGTAACAGTTTTTGGTGCGGATGTTGCACTACATCCAGCACCTTGTGTTGTAACTGTATAAGTTATATTTGTTGTTCCTGTAGTTACAGGAGTTACAACCCCTGTTGAAGGATGTATCGTTGCTATAGCTGTATTAGAAGAATTCCATGTTATATTTCCTAATGCAGTAGTTGAAAGTGTTATTGCAGCGCCCATACATACAGAAGAGCTTCCATTAATAGTTGCGGAAGCTAATGGCAATGCCTTTACTGTTACCTCAAAAGGAAGGGATGTAGATGCACAATTTGCAGGCTGATTAGGTAATACATATGTAATATCTGTAACACCTGGACTTTGTGGGGTTACTACACCTGTATTAATATTTATTGTTGCCACACTTGGATTAGATGAGTACCAACTCACACCTGAAATACTTGTACTTAAAGTAAGTGATGAGCCCATGCAAACTACTGGCGGGTCATAAGAGCTAGTAATTGGCGGTGTTAATTCGCCTAAAAAACTTATTGAGTATTGCCTGTTACTAGCAGTTTTTGAATTACCTGTTCTAAAAGTAATCATATTTTGGTTCAAATACTTTACAACTGCAACATACTGAGTATGAGTAGGAGTAATTACCTGATCTGAATAAGATCTTCCTTGAAATTTAATAAATTCACTATCTTCAGAAACATCTATCTCACTTCCCGACCATTTACAATTATAATTTTTTTTAACTTGCACAAATTCATAACCATCAATATCAAGGGCTTCCATCTGAAAATTGTTAAGTTGAACTATGGGAGTTTTAAAATCTTCTTGAAAAAATGAAATTGTCCATTCAGCATAGCCTCCTGGCTGTGAAGTGCTTACTACTGGTTGAAATCTATTATCTAGCCCACCACCACCATTGGTTGGGTTATCAACATTTACGACAGTGGCACTTGCTAACCCTACAAGTTTAACTATTGCATTAATATCATGACCATTAAATACGGCAATTTTTTGATATTTGTATTCTTTATGAATAATTCCAGCCTGCATAAGTTCAACAGGTGGTTGAACAATATATTTATCTGCAGAAAAATCTGGTCTAAAGCTCTGAGCAAGAAGCACAAAAGGCGAAAATAGAAACAAGAGTAAAAAATAAATTAACCATTTATTTTCACTTCTATATTTATCCGTTCTAGAATTAGAGTATTTTTTTTTCATTTCAGTTGAATTTTTAGTTGCCACTAGTTCATTTTACCTTTTAAATTAATAAGACTATTCACTGTCAATAATTTAAGTAGTATTATAAGCGATGTTGATTTCAGTAAAGAGTAATTTTTTTCCATAATTATTATTTTTTCGATGTATTAAAAACTCCTAATGAAATTAAAAAAACATTGTCTTTGCCTAGAACAATAATCACATACTAATAATTCAATAGGCAAATCAAAATATATTTTATATTTTAATTAGACTAAAACCTGTTTTATCAAAAACAATCGTCTTAATAATATTATTTTAATAGTTAAATAGTAAAATAAAATTTTGTGGGGTTGGTAAAATATTGTGGGATTCGTTGAAATTATTACATTGGGGTGCAATAATCACCTACATACTAAAACTTTAATACAAATTATTTCAAAAATTCGAATTATATATTTTTAGCAAATCATTATTCAATCTCTTAATACTGTAGCTATTAAGCGCTAATGGGTATATAAAGATACAATTTTATTGTGCCTTTTTTTTAAGAAACAATTAATGGTGATAAAAAATTTGCAAATGGTCATATTTTAAATATAAATGGAGATATTCAACTTACAACATAACACATTTAAATACAGGCTTTTAGGATAAATCTAATAGAAAATAATTATTAGTATTTAAATTTTCATATAGGCTTGGTAGCTAGTTATTTAAAATAAGTATAAATAACCAGATTGTATTTTTCAAATATTATAAATATGGTATAAATCAGTAGTTTTTGAACTTTCTACGCTATATTTGCCGTTTTATATTAGAAATAATGTTAGTATATAGATTCAGTTACATTCTAGTTTTTTTATTGCTTATGTCATGCAATTCAACTTCATCGTTTACTGAAATTAACCCTGCACCTAATGAAAATAGAAAATCAGCATCCTCTTTTGTAGGTCAAAAAATGGATTTCATCGATTCCTATACATCCAAAATAGATTTTAAAGCCAATGATTCAGACAAATTCAATGTTGAGGAGTTGGATGAGTTGGTAATTAAAGGTGATAGGAGAATTATAAGCACAAATGAATCGGACAAAAATATTGTTTTAAAAAACAAATCTATTGTAAGGGTAAAGTATAAAGATCATTTGCATAATAATTTTATTAAATCAGAAGTTTTTTATTATGATAATGATGATTTGATTTGCATTAAAATTTATGAAATTCTGCCAAATAATTTTAATAAAGCCACCTTGTATCAAAGAACTATCTATGTTTATAATGATATGGCAATATCTGATTCAGATGAATCAAATAAAGCAAGCAGCGCCCAACACCTAGTGGCTCTAGGTCACGAATATCTCAAAAAGGAATATCTTTCACTTAATTAGCAAAAAATCAAATATTACTTACGCTATTTTCTTAGAGAACAGATTTACGCAATAAGAAGGATTTAAATTTTTGTCTTTTAAAATATGACTTAATTTAATTTTATTTATAAAGTTAAAAATTAACATTATTTTTAGGCATCCTAATTTTATGAATATATAAATGAAAACAAAGCCGAAATTTGAAACTATCGCCATTAAAAGTACTGAAAATAAATATACCGATTCTGCACCTGTAAGCACACCAATTTATTTGTCAAGCACCTATATACGCAATAACGACGGCTCTTATACAAACGATTTTGTGTACTCACGTGCCAACAATCCGAACCGTGCAATCATTGAGGAAAGCATTGCAATTCTTGAAAATGGCAAACATGCTTTTGCTTTTTCTTCAGGAATGGCAGCTGTTAGTGCTGTTTTTCAGAGTTTAAAAAGCGGAGATCATATTCTTTTGCCCGACGATATTTATTATGCCATTAAAAAGTTGATGGAAGAAGTATTCAAACGCTGGAATTTATCTGTTGATTTGGTTGATATGTCAAATCTTGAAAATGTAAAAACAGCAATCAAACCAAATACTGCTTTGATTTGGGTAGAATCACCTTCAAATCCGCAATTAAAATTAAGCGATATTGCAGCCATTGCCGAAATTGCACATCAAAACAATGCACTTTGTGCAGTTGATAATACTTGGCTAACGCCAGTTTTCCAAAATCCGCTTGCCCTTGGCGCAGATATCGTTGTACATTCAACCACTAAATATTTTGGTGGACATAGTGATGTTATTGGCGGTTGTGTTGTTGTAAATGATGAAAAAATTGCAGAAAAAATTAAAAATATTCAAATTTTATCGGGTGCTGTCCCTGCTCCTTTCGATTGTTGGCTGATTGCAAGAGGCATTCAAACGCTTAAATTACGTGTTAAAAAGCAAAGTAAAAACGCTTTAAAATTAGCCCAATATTTAGAAAATCATCCAAGAGTCGAAAAAACACTATATCCAGGATTACAAAGTCATCCACAACATCTACTGGCTAAAAAGCAGCAAAAAAAAGGTTTTGGCGCGATGCTTTCAGTTTTAATCAAGGGAAGTGAAAGTGAAACTACTGCAATAGCAGCGAAATTAGCCTATTTTACGCTTGCCACTAGTTTGGGCGGCGTTGAGAGTTTGGTGGAACACCGTAAATCGGTTGAAGGTGAAAATAGTCCAACACCATATAATTTGCTGAGAATTTCAGTCGGGATTGAGCATATTGACGATTTGATTGCAGATTGGAAAAATGCTTTGTCGATGAATAATTAAGGATGATTAATTATGGATGAAGGTCTTACTTTTATAAAAAGAAAATTTTATGTTGATAAAATTTTCTCAAGCACAACTTTAAAGCTTTTACCAAAACTTTGTTTCTAACAATAAAAAAATTATTGTCAGTTTTTTAGCGATTCAGTTTTTGTTTGTTTATGCAATTCCTCCTTATAAATTGGTAAGGTAAATTTGACTGTAGTGCCTTTTTCTTTATTATTTTCAACCCAAATTTCCCCCTGATGTCTTTCAATAAATCGCTTACAAATAACCAATCCCAAACCCGATCCTTTTTCATTTACTGTTCCAGGTGTGGATTCGTTAAAATCGGACTTAAATAAATCGGCTTTAACCTTTTCATCTATCCCTATTCCAGTATCAGAAACCGAAACTTCAATAAATTCGCCTATCTGCATGGAATAAATATCAATTTTGCCGAATTTTTCTGTAAATTTAATTGAATTGGTAATAAGATTGCGTAAAATTACTTCAACCATGTTTTTATCGGCATATGCATAAACTTCGGTAGAATGAAAAGAATTTATAGCAATACCCTTCATTTGCGCCGCATCTTCTAATTGATTAATTACTTCATTGCAAAGTGTTGAAATATTGCAAAAAACAGGGTTATATCCAATTTTATTGCTATTATCTCTTGCCCAAGTTAACAAGTCTTCCAATAAATTATAAGTATTTCTAGCTTGTGTATTCATGCCGTAAATCAATTTTTCGGCCTTTTCAAAATCCATCTCGCGCAATTTACCTTTTAAAAGTCCCGTAAATCCCAAAATTACATTAAAAGGGCTTTTTAAATCATGGGCAATTATAGAAAACATTAAATCTTTTGTTGCAATAGCTTCTTCAAGTTCTTTTGTTCGTTCCTTTATGATGTTTTCCAATTCTAAATTGTAATCGGAAATATATTTATACAATTCATTTTTATATACCAGTCCTTCAAACCTTTTATTTACTGCTACTGGAAGCACATCTGTATTAGCGGTATCCATTTTAAAAATGGCATCTTCAACAGAAAACTCCCCATCAATCATTTCTTTATTGGAAATACAATCGAGAATTAAAGCTTTAGGATTTTTAGCAATGTCATGGTAGCTTAAAACGCCATAAAAAACACCCTTATCATCTTGCACAACAACAGCTAAATAATCTAACAACTGGTTTTTAACAGCTTTTATACCTAAATGTGGATTAACGGTCAGAAAATCCCTTCTTATAAAATGGGCTATTTTCATGATACTTATTCTTAAAAATAATACTAACTATGCTTATTTTAAAATTAACTTTCAAGATCTCTTGTTCTGAAACAAAAAATCAAAGAATTTTGAATTGCCGGTTTTTTTATGGGGTAAAAATTTCAAGAATACCAGAATTTCTTTAAAAAATGGCAATTTTATTTCCTCAAACTGAATATTATTGAGCGTTTTATTTTGGTTTCCATGTCAGTAATAATTTTATGTTAAAGATAGTGATTAAAAAATTGATTTCTAAACATAAAGATTGATTTATATTGAATATAAACAGTCAATTTTATAACATAAACGCATTTATTTCTTGAATTTTTGTATTATCTTTATAACTTTTAATTCATTAAAAAAAGCTGAATTAAATTAGAAAAAACCATAAATAAAACTAGTCTAGTTTTGGTAAGGTAAATTCTTTTAAAACACTTGGCAACTTCATAGCCGCTTCAACTTCTTCCGACTTTCTTGGAGCTATTGCTGATAAAATTACAGGACCTTCTTTGCTTACCAAAATATCATCTTCAATTCTCACACCAATTCCCCACCATTTTTCATCACAGTCACTTCCAACTGGAATATAAATTCCTGGTTCCATGGTCACCACCATATTTTCTTCAAATTTTTCATAATTCCCTGGGTCATGTACGTCCAAGCCGATGTGATGCGAAGTTCCGTGGGGGAAAAAATTATGCCTGCTGTTTTCACTCGCAATTATTCCCAATTCGGCGAGTCCTTTATTGATAATTTTTCTTGCAATATCATTTGGCTCACTCATTTTATGCCCTATTTTGTAGGCCGCTATTCCGGCTTCTTGGGCTTCATAAACCAAATCGTAGATTAATTTTTGTTCGGTGGAAAATTTTCCATTTGTTGGAATTGTTCGTGTAACATCGGCGGTATAACCGTGATATTCAGCTCCTAAATCCATTAAAATCAAATTGTTATCACCAACATTTGTTTTATTATTTTCAACATAATGCAAAATACAACCATTATTTCCGGCACCAACAATGGACGGATAGCCTTCATATTCTGCACCGTATTTTTTGTACACAAACTCGTGAACGCCTTGGGCTTCAGTTTCAGACATATTTGGATACATTGCTTTCATCATTTCCAATTGACCAATAGCAGAAATATTAACCGCTTTTTTCAACAAAACCAATTCTTCTTGTGTTTTTATTTCTCTTAAAGAAGTCATTAATTTTTGCAGTGTTTCTGTATCAATTCTTTTTTTGGTTTCGTTGTACAACTTGTCATTTGTAGGATTGTTTAAATGAATCAAATCAAAAGAAACTTTTTCTTTAAATACTTTAATCAAATCAAATAAATCAGCAGCAGCATAGGTATCCCGAACATCATTATTAAAGTTTTCGAACAAAATTTTATCGAATTTTGAAAAATCTATTTCATAACTTTTAAATTCACCGCCATTATAAGCAACTCTAAATCCCAATTCATCCTGCGCACCTGTAACACCCAAACGTTTCCCGTTCCACATTTCAGCGCGTTCATTGCGTTCCTGCACAAAAATTACTTCGTTAAAAGTTTTGTTTCCAATTGTTTGATTCTCTTTAAAAATAAGGATTATAGCATTCGGTTCTTTATAACCTGTTAAATAATAAAAGTTAGGATCTTGATGATAGACATAATCAACATCATTTGCTCGGTTTCTCACAGGATTGGCAAATAGTACTGCAACACTGTTTTTAGGCAATTTGGCACGAAGCTGCGCTCGTCTTTCCGAATGAAATTCTTTTTTTAGAAAATCTTGCGGGGTATCGTTTTGTTGGGCAAAACAAGTTGAAACGAAAAAGAGAAAAAACAGTGTTTTAATGTAGAAGAATTTCATGATATTTTGAGATTTTGTTGCTGTTGTTTTACAAATATAAAATAAATAGTAAACAATTTTGTATTTAAGCTGTTTAAAGTAGGGACAGGTCGCAACCTGTCCGTACACTAATAGTTGCGCCCTGTTCGTTATAATTTATAATTTATAATTATTACTATGTGCAACAGAGGCTGATTCAAGCTGCGTTAGGGAGTGCAGCGGAAATCCTTTTTTGATTTGCCTTTTCGGCGAAGCAAAAAAGATTGAAGCGAAAGCCCGCCCCCGTCTTTTCGGCGGGGGAACGCCTACCAAAAAGGCAGGCAGGCCCATACTATTATTTAGCGAAAGGTTCCTGTCATTTATTGAAATTGCAAAAAAATAACAAATAAAAGATTTTATATTAAAAAGGCAAATTAATACCAATTCAATTCTTGAATAATTTGTATTTTAGCAACATAAAATAATTTTAGATGAAACGAGCCATAACAAATTTTGATACACAGCAGAATGATTAATGGCAAACTGCATCTATACCAACAAAAAAATAAAATTTAAACAGATGAAACGCCTACAACAAAATAATCTATCAGAAAAAAGAAAGATTCTAAGCGTTCCATTTGACAAATAAAAAACAATAAAAGACAACAAATGAAAAATACTGCTTTAACTCATATACACGAGTCACTGGGCGCAAAAATGGTGCCGTTTGCAGGCTATATGATGCCTGTACAATATGAAGGAATTAATATAGAACATGAAACCGTTAGAAATGGCGTTGGTGTTTTTGATGTTTCGCACATGGGGGAATTTTACTTAAAAGGTAAAAATGCCTTGGCCTTGATTCAAAAAGTAACATCAAATGATGCATCTGTTTTGTTTGATGGAAAAATTCAATACAGTTGTTTGCCTAATAATGATGGTGGTATTGTTGATGATTTATTGGTTTACAGGATTTCTGAAGAACTTTATTTTTTAGTGGTGAATGCCTCTAATATTGAAAAAGACTGGAATTGGATTTCTAAGCACAATGATTTGGGTGTTGAAATGACCAATGTTTCAGATGAAATATCATTATTGGCCGTTCAGGGACCGGATGCCACCAAAGCATTGCAGTCATTAACCGATATTGATTTATCAGCCATGGAATATTACACCGTTAAAATAGGCACTTTTGCCGGAATTAAAGATGTAATTGTCTCTGCTACAGGTTATACAGGTTCGGGTGGATTTGAAATTTACTTTAAGAATAAAGATGCAGAACATGTTTGGAATGCCGTTTTTAAAGCGGGTGAAAAATACGGAATTAAACCGATTGGTTTGGCCGCTCGTGATACTTTGCGTTTGGAAATGGGTTTCTGTTTATACGGAAACGATATTAATGACACCACCTCTCCTATTGAAGCAGGTTTGGGATGGATTACAAAATTCACAAAAGATTTCACCAATTCTGAAGCATTAAAAAAACAGAAAGCAGAAGGCGTTTCAAAAAAATTGGTTGCTTTTGAAATTGTTGAAAAAGCCGTTCCTCGTCATGATTATGAAATAGTGAATGAAGCTGGCGAAAATATTGGCGTGGTAACTTCTGGAACTATGAGTCCGTCACTTAAAAAGGGTATTGGAATGGGTTATGTGAAAACTGCCTATGCCAAACTCGGCACACAAATTTTTATACAAATAAGAAATAAAGCAATTCCGGCCATAGTGGTGAAATTGCCTTTTTATAAAGGTTAATTTAGTTTAAAAAAAATTAAAAAAGAAGCCGTCTCAATATTAAATTTTGAGGCGGTTTTTTATTTCCATTCAATTTTGGGTATTACTTTTATTT
>DAIDMK010000076.1 GCA_027449025.1 Lutibacter sp.
AAAATAAAAGTAATACCCAAAATTGAATAGAAATAAAAAACCGCCTCAAATTTTAATAGTGAGACGGCTTCTTTTTTGTATCTTCTTTTAAAAATATTATACTTTAGCTGCCGCTTTATCTTCTTTTCTATATTTCCAAGCCTCTTTAAAATAACCATATAACCAATAAGGAATTACGAAGGTTAATAAAAAAGTCAATAACCAAAATCCCATCGTGATAACGGCTAAGAAAACTAGAAATCCTGAAAACTGCGATAAATCCATAACTTTTTACGTTGTTTTTTTAATTATTACAAAAATAGTATTTTTTTTTAATTTATCATAAAAATTATTTTTTTTTATAATTAAAAAGTTGCGCCTTTTTTAACAATAAAAATAATAGCTAGTAATAAACTTTTTTAGCAAAAAAAGACATCAAACAAAGTTCCTTGGTGTCTTTAATTTATAAATCTCGTTTTTATAAACTATTTAAATTCTGCGAAGAAATCATTTCCCTTATCATCTACCAATAAGAATGCAGGAAAATTTTCAATTCTAATCTTACGAACCGCTTCCATCCCCAATTCCGGGAAATCAACTACTTCAACAGATTTAATACTCTCTTTTGCTAAAATTGCTGCAGGTCCTCCAATAGAACCAAGGTAAAAACCACCATTTGCTTTACAAGCATCAGTTACTTGCTGTGAGCGGTTACCTTTTGCTACCATCACCATGCTACCGCCTACTTTTTGAAATGCATCTACATAAGGATCCATACGGCCTGCTGTTGTTGGTCCAAAGCTGCCAGAAGCCATTCCTTTAGGTGTTTTTGCCGGTCCGGCATAGTACACAGGATGATCTTTAAAGTATTGTGGCATCTCTTCACCATTTGCTAGCATTTCACTAATTCTGGCATGTGCCATATCACGAGCAACAATTAATGTTCCTCTTAGGTTGAAACGTGTTTTTACAGGATATTTTGAAAGTTCCTCACGTATTTTATCCATTGGTTGGTCCAAATCTAACTCAATGGCATCCTTTAGATGCGGTGCTTCTTTTGGTAAAAATTGTCCTGGATTTTTTTCTAATTCTTCAAGAAAAATACCTTCTTCAGTAATTTTACCTTTTACATTACGGTCGGCACTGCAACTAACACCCATTCCCACAGGGCAAGATGCAGCATGGCGCGGCAAACGAATAACACGAACATCGTGCACAAAATATTTACCGCCAAATTGGGCTCCCACGCCACATTCTTGACAAATCTTTGTGATTTTTTCTTCCCATTCAAGGTCACGAAAAGCTTGACCGCCATCGTTGCCTTCCGTTGGTAAGTGATCCAGATAACCTGCCGATGCTTTCTTTACAGTTGCTAAGTTGGCTTCAGCTGAAGTTCCACCAACAACAAATGCTAAGTGGTATGGAGGACAGGCGGAAGTTCCTAAATCCATAATATGTTTTTTAACAAAATTGGTTAAGTTTTCTTCTGTTAATAAAGACTTGGTCATTTGATACAAGTAAGTTTTATTAGCTGAACCTCCACCCTTTGTTATAAATAGGAATTCATATTTATTACCTGGTGTGCTATAAATATCAATTTGGGCAGGAAGGTTATTTCCCGAATTTTTCTCTTCTAACATTGTTTGAGGAACAATTTGAGAAAAACGAAGATTATCCGTTTGAAAAGTATTGAATACCCCTTTTGAAATGTGTGCAGCATCTTCAACTCCTGTATATACATCTTCCCCCTTTTTACCCATACAAATTGCCGTACCTGTATCTTGGCAGGTTGGCAATTCGCCAGAAGCCGTTACCATTTGATTTAGCAACATAGTATAAGCAACAAAACGGTCGTTATCTGTAGCTTCTGGATCTTTAAGAATCGTCTCTAATTTTTTTAAGTGAGACGCGCGTAGGTAGAACGACACATCATGATATGCTGCTTGTGAAAGTAACTCAAGACCTTCTGGTGCAACTTTTAAAATTTTTCGCCCATCAAAATTTACAACAGAAACGTGATCTTTGGTTAACAAACGATACTTTGTAGTGTCCTTTGTAATAGGAAACGGCTTTTGGTATTTAAATTCAGACATTTTATATAATTTTATTGTAATTTATTTTTAACTCTTACAAATATACAATGGAAGATGAAAATAGTTGGTAGAAAACAGATTTATTTATTGCATTTTCTTTTGCCTAACAAGAAGGATAAAATGCTTTTTACAATCCCTTTCTCTAAGCTTTTTAAGCTCTTAAATAAGCAAAGTTTAATAAATGTGAATTTTTTGGTTGAAAGTTATTTTAAGATGCTAAAATTTATGCCTACTTTTAAATAAAAACCAATCAAAAAACTATAACTAATCATTTGTTCGACTGAAAAACTATTAAAATAGACTAATACAATCTTATGAAATATAGAATCGAAAAAGACACCATGGGAAATGTTGAAGTTCCTGCCGATAAATATTGGGGTGCCCAAACAGAACGTTCCAGAAACAATTTCAAAATTGGACCTTCAGCCTCAATGCCTTTAGAAATTATTTATGGGTTTGCTTACTTAAAAAAAGCAGCAGCACACGCAAATTGTGATTTGGGGGTGCTTCCAGAAGATAAACGCGATATTATTTCCGCTGTTTGTGATGAAATTTTAGAAGGAAAACACGATGACCAGTTTCCATTAGTTATTTGGCAAACTGGCTCAGGAACACAAAGCAACATGAATTGCAATGAAGTGATTGCAAATCGCGCCCATGAAATGTTAGGAGGCGTTATTGGCGAAGGTGAAAAAACCATTCAGCCAAATGATGACGTAAACAAATCACAATCAAGCAACGATACTTTTCCTACAGGAATGCATATTGCCTGTTATAAAATGATTGTTGATGTTACCATCCCCGGGATTGAAAAATTACGTGATACTTTAAAAGCAAAATCTGAAGCCTTTAAAGATGTGGTAAAAATTGGCCGTACCCACTTGATGGATGCTACGCCATTAACAGTCGGACAAGAATTTTCTGGTTATGTTTCCCAATTAGACCACGGATTAAAAGCCTTGAGAAATACTTTGGCGCACTTATCTGAATTGGCTTTAGGAGGAACCGCTGTTGGTACCGGTATGAATACACCAAAAGGATATGATGTTTTGGTGGCTAAAAAAATAGCGAAATTTACCGGATTGCCATTTATCACTGCTGAAAATAAATTTGAAGCATTGGCCTCACATGACGCTATCGTGGAAAGTCACGGTGCCTTAAAATTATTGGCGGTGTCTTTAAACAAAATTGCGAACGATATTCGTATGATGGCTTCTGGACCACGCTCAGGAATTGGAGAATTGATTATTCCTGCAAATGAACCCGGAAGTTCCATAATGCCAGGAAAAGTCAATCCTACTCAGGCGGAAGCTTTAACTATGGTTTGCGCGCAAGTGATGGGTAATGATGTTGCAATAACCATTGGTGGAACTCAAGGCCATTATGAGTTAAACGTTTTTAAACCTATTATGGCGGTTAACTTTTTACAATCAGCTCGTTTGCTTGGTGATGCCTGCACTAGTTTTGATGAACATTGCGCTGTTGGTATTGAGCCAAATTATTCGCGTATTACAGAATTGGTGAACAACTCGTTGATGTTGGTTACTGCTTTAAATACCAAAATTGGTTATTATAAAGCAGCTGAAATTGCCAATACCGCTCACACAAACGGAACAACACTAAAAGAAGAAGCTGTGCGTTTGGGCTATGTTACTGCCGAAGAATATGATGCTTGGGTAAAACCTGAAGAAATGATTGGTACGCTTAAATAATTTTTAGAACGGACAGGTCGCGACCTGTCCCTACTATTAAATTTTGAACATAAAAAAAGCATTGAAAATTTTCAATGCTTTTTTTATACTATATTTTTTAATCTATTTTACCAACTCAAAAGACTGCTTGGCAATTTCAACTTCTTCATTGGTTGGCACAATCAAAATTTTTGTTTTTGAATTTTTTGTTTGAATTTCTCGGAGTTCTTTTAACCTAATATCGTTTTTATCTTCATCCAGTTCAATTCCAAAATAATCCATATTAGTACAGACTAACTTTCTTATAAAACTTGAATTCTCTCCAATTCCGGCAGTAAAAATAATGGCATCCAAACCGTTCATTACGGCCGTATAAGCACCAATATATTTTTTAATTCGGTAAGCATTCATATCTAGTGCCAACTGGCATTCCTTATTTCCCTTTTCCGCTTCTGATTCAATATTGCGCAAATCGCTGTAACCTGTTAATCCATACATCCCGCTTTCTTTTATAAGCAATTTATTAACTTCATCAAGCGAATAGCCTAGATTATTAACTAAATAAAAAATAATATCCGGATCTATATCGCCACTTCTAGTTCCCATAATAAGCCCGGTAATAGGTCCAAAACCAAGTGAATGATCAATACTTTTTCCATTTTTAACGGCTGTCATACTGCAGCCATTACCCAAATGAATGGTAATTAATTTTGAATTCTCAATTCCCAAATGTTTAATTGCTTCTTCAGAAACATACTTATGGCTTGTTCCGTGAAAGCCATACAAACGAATATTATTTTCAACCAATAACTTTGTTGGAATGGCATATTTATAGGCTTCGATAGGAATAGTCTGATGAAATGCCGTATCAAAAACGGCAATTTGTTTTGCATTTGGGAAAAATGATTCCGCAACAACAATTCCTTCATAGTTTGGGGGATTGTGCAGTGGCGCCAAAGAAAATAAATTCTTTATTTTATCTTTAACTTCTTGGTTTATAATCGTGGTGTTTGAAAAAGTGCTTCCGCCGTGAACCACTCTATGACCTATGGTCGATATTTCCGAAGTTGATTTAATAACTCCCACTTTTTCGTCCAATAAAAGATTGACAACTTTCTCCAAGCCAACGGCATGATTTGGGATATCAAGGACCTCA
Organism: Lutibacter sp.; assembly: GCA_027449025.1. Classification (GTDB taxonomy): domain Bacteria; phylum Bacteroidota; class Bacteroidia; order Flavobacteriales; family Flavobacteriaceae; genus Lutibacter. The sequence continues at coordinate 4,920 of DAIDMK010000076.1, forward strand.
TCAATTTTGGTATGATTCGATTTATAGTGGATTTCGGCATCTTTTAAACCAATCCTTTCCACCAATCCTGAACAAATAACTTCTTCTTCAGGCATCTTAAATAATTGATATTTAATAGATGAACTACCTGAGTTTATTACTAATATTTTCATCAATCTAAATTTTATTTTTTAGCGAAAACAGATGCCGTTCGCTATTAATCATTTCTTTATGTACCATAATCTGTTGTGCTCGATTCATTTAAAATCCTTGTGCTTGTATTGCTGTTAATATTACGGTATTAAAAATATCTTCTACCGTACATCCTCTGCTTAAATCGTTTACTGGTTTGTTTAAACCCTGCAACATCGGACCGATGGCCAATGCGCCAGTTTCTCTTTGAACTGCTTTGTAGGTGTTATTTCCTGTATTTAAATCTGGAAAAATTAACACATTGGCACGACCTGCCACCTCAGAATCAGGCATTTTGCTTTTTCCAACGGATGCGTCAACCGCAGCATCATATTGTATAGGTCCTTCCACTTTTAAATCTGGTCGTTTTTCCCTGATAATTTCTGTAGCCCTTCTCACTTTATCAACATCTTCCCCTTTTCCTGAGGCACCAGATGAATAGGAAAGCATTGCAATTTTTGGCTCAATTCCAAAATTTATACTTGAATCAGCCGAAGAAATCGCAATTTCCGCCAACTGTTCAGAAGTGGGGTTCGGGTTAATGGCACAATCACCAAAAACTGAAACTCTGTCTGCCAAACACATAAAAAAGATGGAAGAAACCACTGAAACGCCTGGTTTGGTTTTTATAAACTGCAACGCTGGCTTAATGGTGTGCTGCGTAGTATGCGCAGCTCCAGAAACCATACCGTCAGCCAATCCTTTATGTACCATCATGGTTCCAAAATAAGACACATCACTTATTAAATCCTCAGCCATCTGGATGGTTAGACCTTTATCTTTTCTTAATTCATATAAAGTATTGCTAAAATCCTTATAGTAATCAGATTCGATTGGATTGATAATTTTCACTTTGTCTAAATCCAATTTTAGACCCAATTGAAGTATTTTATTTTCAATATTGGTTTTATCTCCTAAAATAGTTAAATCAACAATATCACTTTGAACCAATTTAGCTACGGCTGTTAAAATCCTGTCGTCATTACCCTCAGGCAGCACAATGTGTTTTCGAACTGTTTTTGCGCGTTTCAATAAATTATATTGAAACATTCTTGGTGTGATTCCTGCGATTTTAAAGGTTATTAATTTTTCATTTAATTTATCGACTTCAACATACTTATCGAAAGTATTTAATGAAATATTGATTTTTTCCTTATTTTCGGCATACATATGAGAACGAACGGCACCAATTTTATTGGCCACATCAAATGTACCTTCATTCACGGAAAGAATTGGAACAATTTGGTGCAAGCCTTCAATTAGCCTAATAATAGGCTCTTCGGGAAGAATCCCACCAGTTAAAACAATTCCTGAAATTGCAGGATAATTGGTTGAGATATTTGCTTGTAAAGCGCCTAAAATAATATCGGCTCTATCACCAGGGGTAATTATCAAACAATTTTCTTCCAATTGTTTTAAATAATTGCGCAATTGCATAGCTCCTACTTTAAAACTTGTTGTTTGATTATTTATATACTCTTTTCCAAATAAAATCTTGGCATCAACTGCTTTTGCAATTTCTTTTATTGTAGGATTGTTTAAGGAGGCTATCAAAGGAATTACATTCACAAAAACATCCTTAGGCAAATTTTTCTGAACGCCATTTCTTACAATCTCTATGTTTTTTTCCTGAACTTTATTGGCAATCACAGCCAAAACATCAACCTCTTTTTCTCTAAATGAATCATAAGCTAAATGCAGTCCGTCAATAAATTCATCCAAAGTTTTACCAATACCGCTCGAAACAATGATAGCAGGAATTCCCAAATTTTTGGCGATTAATATATTCGCATCCAATTCTATGGCCATTCCTTCCCCTGAAAAGTCGGAGCCTTCAACCAACATGAAATCATTTTTTTCCTCTAATGCCTTGTATTTTGAAATAATAGTATCGAATATTTCTCCTTCTAGCCCGTTATTACGCATATTTATAAACTGACTGCGCGTAAAAGCATAGGCCTCATTTGGATCGATATCCAATTGGAAATGCGATAAAATCGTATTGATATGATTGTCCTTTTTTCCTTTCTTGACATTGTCAATAATAGGTCTAAAATAACCAACTTTTGCAGTTTTTCCCAACAGCATCCTCATCAACCCTAAAGTGATAATAGATTTACCACTATTTGCCTCGCTAGTTGCAATATATATAGCTTTTTTCATTATTTTAAATTTTGTGCAAAGATACTTTATTTACTCCTTAATTATATGATAAATGTCCAAAAAATTAATTTTAGCTTTATTATAGAATCAATATAAAAAAACCACTTTTATGCTCTTTAAAATTGCTGTATATTTGAGCTTAGATTTTATCAATATGACAACATTAATTATCAATATTAAAGAATTACTACAAATTGAAAACTTACCAAAAAAAATGGTTTCTGGCGCGGCAATGAAAATTCTTCCCACCATTAAAAATGCCTTTTTGTGGATTGAAAATGGTGTGATAAAAGATTTTGGCAAGATGGAAAACTTACCTTTGATTATTGTGGAAAATAATATTGATGCTACTGGAAAAATTGTACTTCCAACTTGGTGCGACAGCCATGCGCATATTGTTTATGCAGGAAATAGGGAACAAGAATTTATAGACAGGATTCATGGGCTTTCCTATGAAGAAATTGCGAACAAGGGCGGAGGAATTTTAAATTCTGCCATTAAATTGCAACAAACTTCCGAAGAAGATTTATACCAACAATCCGCAAAACGCCTAGAAGAAGTGATGAAATTGGGTACAGGCGCCGTTGAAATTAAATCGGGTTATGGCTTAACAAAAGATGCAGAATTAAAGATGTTGCGCGTTATAAAAAAGCTGAATGAAAATTATCCAATTACCATAAAATCAACTTTTTTAGCCGCACACGCCTTGCCAACGGAGTTCAAAAACAACAAAAGCGGTTATTTAGATATGGTGATTGATGAAATTTTACCTATAGTGGCGACAGAAAATTTGGCTGAATATATTGATGTTTTTTGCGAAACAGGTTATTTCTCTGTTGCTGATACCGACCGAATTTTGGAAGCAGGTGCAAAATACGGACTGATACCGAAAATTCACGTGAATCAATTTAATGCTATCGGCGGTGTTCAAGTTGGTGTAAAACACAAGGCACTCTCTGTTGATCATTTGGAGCTTATGCGGGATGAAGATATTGAAGCTTTGAAAAACACCAGCACCATGCCAGTTGCTTTGCCTTCTTGTTCTTATTTTTTAAGCATTCCTTACACACCTGCTAGAAAAATAATTGACGCCGGTTTGCCATTGGCACTGGCAACTGATTACAATCCGGGCTCAACACCATCAGGCAATATGAATTTTGTTATTTCAACCGCTTGCATTAAAATGAAAATGACACCAGAAGAAGCCATCAATGCGGCAACTATTAATGGTGCTTATGCAATGGGCTTAGAAGAAACCCATGGAAGCATCTGTAAAGGAAAAAAAGCAAATTTTATTATTACCAAAGAAATTTCAAGTTATGGATTTATGCCATACTCCTTTGGAAATCAACATATTGACAAAGTGTTTATTGAAGGAAAAGAAATTTATTAAACAAACGAAAGCATCTAGAAAAAAAACAAAAGACGATTGTGCTCGTAATCGATTATTTATCAGATTTTATTTTCTTAGGCATAATACTGAAAAATAGTTGGTAAATAGTCTGTTAGGCATTATTACCATTGAGATTCCAAGAAGTTTGATGA
>DAIDMK010000077.1 GCA_027449025.1 Lutibacter sp.
TTTTCAACACATTAAATATAAAAAACTATCTCTTCTTTTCCAAATATTTTATGCTTTTTTATATCGAACTCACGTTAGTTTAAGTTCCCTAAATTATTATTGGCTTGACAAAGTCAAGCCTTCCAATGCAGAAGCATCCTTTGGTGTATTTAATAATACTTTTTGAAATAATATCTTGGCATCTTTTTTCTTTCCCAATTGAATGTTACTCCAAGCATACATCAATAATCCATCGTAATCAAATGGATAAAGATCAACTATTTGCTTAAAATTTTGAATTGCCTTGTCAAACTGCCTCCTATTATAGTAAATTATTCCCAAATAATACATTGCTTTTGTATTGTGAGGCGAATTGGCTAAAATCTCATCGTAAACACCTATCACCTTATCCCAGTTTCCCAATGCAGACAATGGATAAATGTAACCAAATTTTGGCTCATCAGCATAAGGCATCAAAGCCATTGATTTTTTATAAAAGGCAATTGATTCATTAAAATTTCCTGCCATATAATTTAACCATCCCAAACGCAAATTAATTTCATATGAACTTTCCTGATAAACCCCCTTAATTTGATCGGCAGCCGATTTATAATTACCCTGAGTTTCTAAAACATAGCTTTTACTGAACGCTTCTTGTATTGTTGAAAAATTAACTTGCGCAAAAGCAAACGGTCCGAATAAAATGAATAACAGACCTAAAACAATTGATTTTTTTAAAATTTCCATGTGATTCCTCCTATTATATTTTGTTGATTAAATAGATATTTCTCTAGTATTACTATTTGATCCTGGGTATAATAATAATCTTCCATTTCCATAAAAGAATAGCCAACTTTCAGAATTGCATTTTTAGTGTAAAATGCCATTATTAATCCAAATTCATTCAAAGCAGTAGCTGATTGATTGTAGATGATTGATCCATTATTTACAACAAAATTATTCAATTCACCTATATTCCCATAACCTGTAATAGAAAATCTGGCTGTATTTACAGATAAACCTCCCGTGTAAACCATATTGGAATAGGCATCCTGGTTCTGGAATTGTATAGACCCAAAAGGCACCAATAAGGTGCTTCCCAATGGATATAACAATATTGTGTAACCTGTTTGAAACTGGTTAAATCCGTTTAAGTTTGATACTGATGCATTTATTGTATTTCGCACATAATAAGAAGCTTTCGTCAAAGAACCGCCAAAAACAAAATCGGTATAATTAAGAGTAGCTGGTGAAGCAGTTGAGTTACCGGATCCCCCGGTACTTACTTCATCAGTTAAATCATCATATTTTCCAAAAATAACATTGAAATAAGTATCTAAATACCAACGATTTCCCAGCCCAACAGTCACATCTGCATAATAGCGGGTTTCATTAGCATTATACGAAGTATTTGTGATTTCCCCCAATAAATTTTCTTGCTTTACTGATGACGTAGGCATCATAGAGATTCTATGGTAAAAGTTTACTCTTTTTGAAAAAGGATGATTTAACCCCAATGAAAATAATTGATAATTTTTAGGAAAATAACGCGTTTCGTTATTGTTTACATTATCATTTGCCAATAACAATTGATCATAGTCCGAATTGTTTGTGGCCAATACGCTCAAATCCAATGCAGTCACAAAGGGCAACTCCAATTGGATTTTATCGGTTACCTGTTTAGACATTTTTTCATAAAATAAGTGTGATTCCAATATTAAACCACTGTAACGGTATGCCCAATAAAGATATTCCTGCACAACGGCATCGTAAGGATTAACGGCATACGCCTCTTCAAAAAGTTTTATTGCACTTAACATTTTGCCCTCCTTATAATAAGCGATTCCCATTCTAACTTTAAGATAATAAAAATCAATTCCCTCATCTCTGGATTTTTTCCCAATTTCTAATAGCGATTTCCAGTCTGCGTTTAAATACAAGGCATAAGATGTGCTGTCAACTTCCTTATATGATAACGATTTTTGTTGAGCTTGGAGTGTTGTAACCATCAACAAAACCAATATTAAACCAATTTGTTTTCCCATTTTAAATAAATTTTTAATTGTTTTGGTGATTCACACCATATTTCAATTTCCCTATTTTTATGCACTGTTATTTGAGTCGAAAAAAAAGCCTGTTTCCTTTTACCTAAAATTTGAGAATTCATCTCTAATTGTTTAGGGTTGAAAATTTGACTGTTTTCTTTATAGGATAACATGTAATTTCCCTTCAGAAAAATTCCGAAAGGCACTGAAAAATCCTGAATTAAAAGAAACGGAAAGCGGTACAAATGATGAACAGGAAAATGTGTTTCAACTTTAAGATTGCTGTCATCACTTAAGACCACTTTATAAAGAGAACGATAGAAATAAAATAATGCATTGCGTTTTGAGCCTCTATAATTTAATACTGAAAAAGTTTTGCCATTATTTTCATAATATAACTTTGCACCTGTCTTAAGACAGTGTAATGATGACTGATTGTAACTGTCAATTTCATTTCTTATCACAAAAGCGCTATTATTTTTATCATTTTTCATCTGCAACAAAAATTCATCGCCCGGATTCCATTTAAATGCTCCCTGCAATAAAGGAGAGGTAGGAATATTGGCTACCGTTTCATTTTCACTTGGATTTCCCTTCTGCACAAATCCCAATTTTGTTACATCACCCAAAATATATTCCGATAAAGGCCAAAAGATAGTAGGGCTACCTATTTCTTGGGAAGATTGCAATTGAAAATGAAGATGAGGATAAGGTGAGCGTCCTGAGTTACCACACTTTCCTATAATTTGCCCTTCAAAAACAGTCTCTCCAACCTTCACGCAAATCGATCCTTTTTTTAAGTGGCTTAATTTTGAATATAAATATTCCTGATGCTTTATCACTATTGTATTTCCCCAATTTTGAAGTGTATTTGCAACGCCAATTTCATTGTCTTCCACCGTATTTGCTACAGCAACCACAGTTCCGGAAGCTGGTGCTATTACAGGTTTATCGAAACAGAAATAGTCATTGGGCAACAAACCATCATTTTGATACTCCTTTTCCGACGAATTATCTCTTATTATAAAATCCCAGGCAAAACGAAAAAAATCCTTATGGGTATGAATACCGTTATGACCTTGGTTAACAGTCCATTGCCCTATAAATGGCAATCTAATTGGGAAAATAAATGATGCATATTCTCTAACCGGTTGACTGTCATACAAATAAGCGTTTGTCTCGGGGTTTTTTTGTTGAACTATCGTTAAAATTGGAGAATGTGTTTGATTGTAACGTATTTTAAATGCATATAAAACCACCAGAATCACCACATTAAACGGCAATGAAAAAACCGACAGTCCAAAAAAAGCAAACAGCCTATCAGAACCAATCGTAATCACCACCAGCATAGGAATTAATAATAAACTCCATTGTAATGATTGTCTTGAAGGTATTAAAAAATAGCCACCAATCGCAATGGCGGACAATATAAAATTAAAACCATAGTAAGTGTAATTAAGCGACCCTGTGTAAATACCTAAAAATGAATAAAACCAATAGGCTATAAAAAAACCTAAAATAGAAAATAGAAAATTAACGCGTGAGTGAATTAATAAACCTATGGCAATAAGAATACCTGCTAAAATATTAAATTGAAAAAAAATAGCACCCAATGACAAAAAATAGGTATCGAACCCAGTGTCCATAAAAATACGGTTCAGCCAATCCATCAAAAAAATAAGAGATTCACCCCCTATTTTAAAAAACATATTTGAAGGGTAAAGCGCCTTGGCGTTTAATTCAATCCCCGAAAATGCAGGAAAAGACAGCATCAATAACCACATCGCAAATACAAAAGGGAAACTTAAAAATGGCAATGTATATTTTGCCAACAATCCCATTAAAAATAATGTGATGAAAAAAGTGATAGCACTCCCAATAATAATCAAAAAAAGGACTTCAATTCCGTGAGAAAAATAAGTGCTAATACCCAATCCAACCAATAAAGAATTAAAACTAAATAATCCTTTACGAATTGTAATTGATGAATATCCCAATAACTCTGATAATGCGATGGCAGTTATTACGGCTATAAAACCACTTAGCCCCATCCACCAGTCGATAAAACTTACAAAAAAAAGTATAAAAGCAAAAATTTTGTTTTCCGTAAAAAATATTTGGGAATAACTAGTTAAAATAGCTTCTCCAAAATAAAGTGTTTTTTGTGTTAACTTTTTCTTCATTATTTAGTACTTAAACTCATTAAAGTAGGGTTGGTTTTATTTACGAATGATTAAAGCAGGTACTTCGGTGTCAATTCCTGTCTTCGGAAAACTTCTTTATCTTCCTGCTTGCGAATCAAATGCACTTCCCCCTTTAAATCAATTAAAACCACATTAGGACGATAGGTAATGAATTGCATCCATTGGGTCATGGTGTAAGCGCCAACACGTTTAATTACAAAATGATCGCCTTTGTTTAGCATCGGAAAATCAATATTTTTCCGGATTACATCAATATTCATACATAAAGGACCGTAAATGGTTGTTGGTTCAGATTGGAAACTGGTTTCATGAACTGGAAATATTTCATAATCATACCAAAAAGCGGTAAACATTAAATTTACCCCTGCATCTATTACCATGGCTCTTCTCCCGTCGGCCAAACGTTTATTCGCCAATACCGTTCCAGCTAGCCAGCCAGCTTCATCAATTAATGCACGACCAGTTTCTAAAATTAATGCTGGCATTTCATTATTTGGAAAATTTACTGAGGTCATAGCCGTGGTTATGGTGTGCGCATAATCATCAAAACTTGGGGTGGTATCAGTTGCCGGCATATAAGCACCCTGTAAAGTGTTTTGTGAAGCAAAACCGCCTCCTAAATCTATATAATTGATGGTTTTTTGGAAACGATAAAAAGTTTTAGTCGCCAAAGCTGCCAATTTTTCAATTGCTGTTGCGTAGGCTTTTGACATGATAATATAAGTTCCTATATGAATATGCAACCCTATTAAATCTATTTTTCCATTGGAAAGAATCCTGTTAATTGCATTCCATGCTTCTCCATTTTCATAATTAAAACCAAAACGATCCCATTGCGGAATGATACCGGTATCCATATTAACGCGAATGGCCACTTGTGGACGTTCCTTTAATTCTTCAACCAATTTTATAATCATGTACAGTTCGTCAAAATGGTCAATATGAATGAGTGAATTGTTGCTGATAGCGCTAACTAAATCTTCTCTGCTTTTATCGGGACCGTTAAAAATAATCTTGTTCCCTGGGATATTATTGTCCAATGCCTTTTCATATTCAAAGCCTGAAACCACTTCAGCCCAAGCACCTTCTTGATGAAAAATACGACAAACAGCGTCTAAATAATTAGTTTTATAAGACCACGCAAACTGCACTTTTGGATATCGGGTAGAAAAAGCGCGATACGCGGTTTTGTATGTTTCCCTGATGGTTTTCTCAGAAATTATAAAAACTGGAGAGCCATATTTCTCAATAATAGCATCTATTGCTACATTGTCTATTGTTTCTATGGGACGTAATCTTTTTAAACTTCCAAATTTATTTGGGATTCCTTCTACCACTTTGCGCAATACCGGACGTTCATATATTTTTTTACTCATTTTTTATAATTTTATAGTTCACCAAAAATAATTATCTTCTCAAAATCTGCTATATCTCCAATTAAATCCCACGAATACCGTATAAACATTTTACCGCTATCATAATCTGCCACAGGATTTACTTTTTCACCCATGGCTAAACGACAAAGCATTTCGGGAATATTTTGCCCTGCTCCTACTGCCAAATAAACCCAAGCAGGAATTCGAGGATTTATTTCAATCAGGTAATATTCTCCATCATCCGTTTTTATCATTTCAAGTTCCATACCGCCTCGCCATTTGGTTTCTTTAATGATATGATGCGTAATTTCGAGCAGGCGCTCATCCTTAATGGTAATGCCGCCCCAAGCTTTTCCCTTATCTGTAATATATTGTTTGCGCATTGCAACTGCCGCAACTGTATTTCCGTCTCCGTCACCCAGTGCAATTACATTCACTTCTGTGCCGTGAATGGCTTGCTGGACTATCACAGGAAATCCCCATTTTGCCGATAATTTATTAAAATAATACAGTGCCTGATTGTAGTTGGACACTTTAAATGCCTCATAAAATTTTCCTTTTATGTAATAAGGGTAAGACAATGGTTTTGGTAAATTGGACAATTCATTACTGTTCATAAGGGCTTTACTCTCTGGTACAGTGATGTTATATTTTATGGCAAATTCAGGTAAATTATCCTTATGGCGTTCTTCAAATTGTTCTATTGAAGGAAGAAATGTGTGAATGCCCATTTTCAATAATTTATCGCTGTACTTGATAAACAAATACAATTCAGAATCAAAATTAGGAATAATAATATCCAATTGCTCTTTCTCATGAATGTATTCCAACCTTTCTAAAAAAGCTTCACTGCCTGCGGAAGGAAATGGCATTAAATACGTTTTGTCAACCAATCCCGGCATATAAATTCCAGGTTCTAAATTTTCATAGGCCAATCCAACAATATGAACATCTAAGCCCGATTTTTTTATTCCTCGAATTACTGGCACGCCAGGCCCCGGACTGTCAATATTATTGAGCCCAGTGACTGCTATGGTTAATTTCTTTTTTTCCATAGCTTAATCCATCATTTGTTCGCGTTTCAAAAAATCTAAATACTCATATAAATCTCTTCCGGCAGTTACGTTATCCACCTCAAAATCTTCCATTATTGCATTGATGATTTCTTCCCCGGATTTATTTTCTTTCAAAAGTTGAATTATAAACAATCCCATTTCGTTTGTTGTAAAAGATTCACCGGTTGAAGGCTTAAAAATGAATCCGCTATCGCTTATTGCAAGTGAATTTAATTTACTCATATCTCTTTATTTTATTAATTTTTTATTAAATATATTTACCAAATCTGACATTTATTCATAGAAATTAGTGTGTGCATTTTCTACTTTTTTCATTTTTTATCTAAAAAAGTTTTCAATATAAACATTTACATTTTTTCATTATTTTATTATTGCCCAGTATTTAAAATAACCAGTTTGATGAAATTCCAATAGCTCCTTATAAATTTCGCTAAACTTCATAAAAAGTCTATGATAAAATTAACTTTTATAAAAAGTATGATTCAAAACAAATTTCATAGACTAATCAAATAGCCTATAGAAATATTAAAAAATCCAGTGTTTTTAAGGTTAGACTCATCACCGACAGCATTGGGAAAATTGATGTTGTAGCCAGCTTCAAAATCAAATGAATTGGTGCTATATAACAATGGCAAATTTATTTGGGTATTTATTAAATCAAAAACATCACTCTCTGTGTATTCTGTTGTTAATTGACCGTTTTGGTTAACAATTCTAGCCAGTTCTATGGTTTGTTTTCCCGCAGTGATATTTAATTGTGGTTTAAACTTTAGACTTGTTTTCTTTGTTTTCAGTAAATTAAAATCTACGAAACTCCTGGAGGCTAGTTCAAAGGATTGCTCTTCGCCAAATAAGTAAGAACCAGATAATTGAGTACCAACTGTTCTCTTTTTATTTCGAACACCAAATCCTAAATTTAAGGTATTGCTATAAATATTGTTAAGATCGTTGGCGTAAAAATATTTTGAGTAGGACACGGCATATCTAAACAACTTATTTTTTCCAATATTTTTGCCTAACCCCACTGTTGCTATAGTAACATCCCATTTTGGCTCGAACTCACTATAATAAATTCCTGATAAACTGGCAAAAATTCCGTTGCTGTGTGCATAGGAAATTTGGGGAGTTATGTTGTATTGGTCAATGTCAATATCACGTCCAGAAAAATAGGTATCGCTATTAAAAGTTGTAGAAACATATAAAAATTGCGAATTTTTAAGAGAAGCCATCAAGTCATTTATAACATCATCTTCCATAAAAAGTTCATCAATTAAATCGTCTAATTTTTTTTCTTTGGTAGGTTCTTGTGAATAGGCAAAAGTTAGACTTGAAAGCCAAAATAGTAAAGCTATATATTTTTTCATTTCTAAAACAAATTAACAGTGGTTGAACGCCTCAACCACTGTTAGATAATTATTAACGTATTAATATCTTAATCATTATTCATTCGCTGATTTCTTTTCACCCTAACAGTTTCCCGCAGCTCAATACAGTCTTGTGAATCTTTATTAATCTGCAATCTGCCACGTAATTGTTGGCGTTGTTCACTTGTCATTGTGTTTCTAAAAGCTTGTTTGCTTTCTTGCACACTTTTTTGGTGTTCTTGCATTAACTTTTTTTGGGTTTCGGTTAATGATGACATTAAAGCATCATGACGTTCTTGTCTGGTAAGATTATTATTATCGAAAATTGCCAACTGTTCTTCGGTAAGACTCGCTTTGAATAGTTCTCTTTTTTCTTTGATTTTATCCCTTTGTTCCAGATAATGAAATTGATGAATTTGTGGATAATTATGTGTTTGAAGAATTGGTTTATGAAGAAGTACTATCAAATTAGATTAAGTTTTTCAAAATTTCAAACTATTTTGAAAAGGTAAGGTCTAAACAGTAGAGCGTTCATAAAAAATAAATAATCATAATTTAAAAATTAAAAAAATGACATTAATAAAAATAAT
>DAIDMK010000078.1 GCA_027449025.1 Lutibacter sp.
CTAAAGATACAAAAAACTAATAAAACTTCCAAATAAATGTACAAAAAAAACCGTCTCTAGTTGTGAGACGGCTTCTTAGATTTTTTACACAGTATTATTTGTTCAAATACATCTTTCTACGCGAATATAATTCATAAAACTGGTCATCTTTTAAACTGTCGATAAACAAAATGCTTTCTCCGGTCGATTTCATCTCTGGACCCAGTCTTTTATCTACATTGGGGAATTTATTAAAAGAGAATACAGGTTGCTTAATGGCAAAACCATCTAATTTTGGGTTAAATTTAAAATCCTTTAGTTTATTTGCGCCCAACATCACCTTTGTGGCGTAGTTTACATAAGGTTCTTTATACGCCTTTGAAATAAATGGCACCGTACGAGATGCTCTCGGATTTGCTTCAATGATATAAACAATATCATCTTTAATGGCAAACTGAATATTTATCAAGCCCACAGTTCTTAATGCCAAAGCTATTTTTAGTGTATGGTCCCTAATTTGTTGCAATACAAATTCGCCCAAATTAAATGGCGGCAAGGTGGCATTTGAATCTCCGGAATGAACGCCACAAGGCTCAATATGTTCCATAATCCCAATAATATAAACCTCTTTCCCATCGCAAATTGCATCAGCTTCCGCTTCGATGGCGCCATCCAAATAATGATCCAACAGCAACATATTGTTTGGAATTTTTCGAAGCAAATCGACCACGTGTTTTTCCAATTCTTCTTTGTTAATCACAATTTTCATCCCTTGTCCGCCCAAAACATAAGAAGGACGAACCAAAATTGGGAAATCCAAATCATCAGCAATTTCGGCAGCCTCATCAGCCGTAGTTGCTGTTCCATAAGCCGGAAAAGGAATGTCTAAATCCATCAACAACTCAGAAAAACGTTTTCTGTCTTCTGCCAAATCAAGCGCATCAAAACTGGTGCCTATAATTTTAATGCCCCATTTGTCCAATTTTTCTGCCAGTTTAAGAGCGGTTTGCCCACCCAACTGCACAATTACACCTTCCGGTTTTTCATGCTGAATTATGTCGTAAATATGTTCCCAAAATACTGGTTCAAAATATAACTTATCGGCAGTATCAAAATCGGTTGAAACAGTTTCCGGGTTACAATTAATCATTATTGTTTCATAGCCCAATTCTTTTGCTGCCAAAACACCGTGTACACAACAATAATCAAACTCAATTCCCTGTCCGATTCTATTTGGACCAGAACCCAGCACTACAATTTTTTTCTTGTCGGTTACCACACTTTCATTATCAGCAAAACTTCCATCTTTGGTAATCATTTTATTTTCAAAAGTGGAATAATAATAAGGTGTTTGCGCATTAAATTCGGCTGCACAGGTATCTACCAATTTATAAACCCTGTTAATATCTAATTCTTGTCTTCTTTTGTAAACTTCACTTTCCCAACAGCCCAACATGTGTGCTATTTGTCGATCGGCAAATCCTTTTTGTTTTGCTTCCAACAACAATTCATAGGATAAAGTATCAAGTTTATGCGTAGATATCTCCTTATCCAATGCCAGTAATTGCTCATATTGTTTTAAAAACCAAATATCTATCTTGGTAATTTCATGAATTCTGCTTAATGGAATACCAATTTGAATCGCATCATAAATGACAAAAACCCGATCCCAGCTTGGGTACGTTAATTTTTCAATAATGGAATCGTAATCCTTCTCTCCTTTTCCATCAGCACCCAATCCGTTTCGTTTAATTTCCAATGATTGCGTGGCTTTATGAAGCGCTTCCTGAAAAGAGCGTCCGATTCCCATCACTTCTCCAACAGATTTCATTTGCAAGCCTAAAGTTCTGTCTGCGCCTTCAAATTTATCAAAATTCCATCGCGGTATTTTAACAATTACATAATCCAGCGTTGGCTCAAATAAAGCTGAAGTTGTTTTGGTAATTTGATTGTTCAATTCATCTAAATGATAACCAATAGCCAGCTTTGCGGCAATTTTTGCTATTGGATAACCTGTGGCTTTAGATGCCAAAGCCGATGAACGCGAAACCCGCGGATTAATTTCAATGGCGATAATATCTTCTTTTTCATCCGGACTTACGGCAAACTGTACATTACAACCACCGGCAAAATCTCCGATGGAGCGCATCATCAAGATAGCCATATCACGCATTTTTTGATACGTGGTATCGCTCAATGTCATTGCAGGGGCAACTGTGATTGAATCTCCTGTATGAATCCCCATCGGATCCATATTTTCTATGGTACAAATAATCACCACATTGTCATTTCTGTCACGCAACAGCTCAAGTTCAAATTCTTTCCATCCCAACAATGCCTTGTCTATAATAACTTCGTGAATTGGTGAAGCTTCCAACCCGCGACTTAGTAAATCGTCAAAATCTTCTTTTTTATAAACTATGGAAGCCCCGAATCCTCCTAAGGTAAAGGAGGGGCGAATAACCAGCGGAAATCCATATTCCTGCGCAATTTCTTTCCCTTTTAAATAGGAATTCGCAATGGTTGAAGGCGCTTGTCCGATACCAATTTTTTCCATTAACTTTCTAAATTGCTCACGATCTTCAGTAATGTGAATAGCAGCAATGTCAACGCCAATAATATCAACATTAAAGTCTTTCCATATCCCTTTATCATCTGCTTCAATACATAAATTCAACGCTGTTTGTCCGCCCATTGTTGGCAAAACCGCATCGATATTTGGGTGTTTTTCTAAAATTTGAATGATTGACTTTGTGGTTAAGGGCAACAAATACACATTGTCAGCCAAAGACGGATCCGTCATAATAGTAGCCGGATTGGAATTTATGAGTGTCACTTCAATTCCCTCCTCCTTTAAAGATCTAATTGCCTGTGAGCCGGCATAATCAAATTCACAAGCCTGACCAATAATAATTGGTCCTGATCCAATAATTAAAATCGATTTAATGTTGTTGTTTTTTGGCATTTTTTAAATATAAAATAGTAAAGTGTAAATATCTATAAAAATCGTTTTATGGAATAAAATAGTTTTAAAAACTTATTAAAAGTTCAAAAAAAAGGTGTTACTAAAAAGTAACACCCTATATATAAAACTTTTGTTTCATTATCTTTTTGGTCTCGGATCAGAAGATACACTAATTCTTTTTCTTCCCTTAGCTCTTCTTCTTGCCAACACTTTTCTTCCTGTTGCACTAGCCATACGCTCTCTAAAACCGTGCTTATTTCTTCTTTTTCTTTTTGATGGCTGATATGTTCTTTTACTCATTACAAATATCTTTAAAATAGTGTTTCTTCTGTTGCTGCTTTCTTTGGGATTCCTCTCCTCAAAAGCGTTGGCAAATATACAATTACTTTTGTTTTTAGCAAATAGAATCTAAAAAAAATAATATTTTTATTTTAAACCCTTAATTTGAAAAAAAACTTACTTTTATACAAACTAAAATTATAAATAATATGTACACCAAACCAATGCTTAAAGAAGGAAGTTTAAAAGATCAAGTCATTGTTGTTACTGGCGGTGGTAGCGGGTTGGGAAAAGCCATGACCACTTATTTTTTGGAACTTGGCGCTCACGTTGTCATCACTTCAAGAAATATTGAGAAATTAGAAAAAGCCAAGATTGAATTAGAAGAAAAAACTGGAGGAACCGTTTTGGCAGTGCAATGTGATGTGAGAAATTATACCGAAGTTGAAGCTGTTTTACAGGCAACTTTAGATAAATTTGGGAAAGTTGACGGACTTTTAAACAATGCCGCAGGAAATTTCATCAGTCCAACAGAACGCTTGTCAGCCAATGCTTTCGATACTGTTATTGATATAGTTTTAAAAGGAAGCAAAAATTGCACGCTCGCATTTGGAAAACATTGGATAGATATTAAACAATCAAAATCGACTATTTTAAATATTGTAACCACTTATGCTTGGACAGGTTCTGCTTATGTTGTTCCTTCAGCAACCGCAAAAGCAGGTGTTTTGGCAATGACGCGCTCTTTGGCCGTTGAATGGGCTAAATACGGTATTCGTTCAAATGCCATCGCTCCTGGTCCATTTCCTACTGAAGGCGCCTGGGACAGATTATTGCCAGGGAATTTGAAAGACAAATTTGATATGAAAAAGAAAGTTCCGGTTGGCCGCGTTGGTGAACATCAGGAATTGGCAAATTTGGCTGCTTATTTAATGAGCGATTTTTCGGCATATATTAATGGTGAAGTTATTACTATTGATGGTGGAGAATGGTTAAAAGGAGCCGGAGAATTTAATATGCTAGAAGAAGTTCCAAAGGAAATGTGGGATATGCTCGAAGCTATGATTAGAAGTAAAAAGAAATAGTTTTAAGTTTTAAGTTTTAAGTTTTAAGTTTTAAGTTTCAAGTTTTAAGTTATAAGTTTTGAATTTTTTCAACTTTGAAACTTTGAAACTTTGAGACTTTTTCCTTTTGCCAACTTAAATAGAGTTAGTACTTTTGCCAAAACCTACGAATGATGAAAAACACCAAATATGTTTTTGTAACCGGAGGCGTTACTTCTTCTCTTGGAAAAGGAATTATCGCAGCTTCTTTAGCAAAATTATTACAAGAAAGAGGCTACTCTGTCACCATACAAAAACTTGACCCTTACATAAATATAGATCCGGGAACTTTAAATCCATACGAACATGGCGAATGTTATGTAACGGAAGATGGTGCAGAAACCGATTTGGATTTAGGTCATTATGAGCGTTTTCTCAATATTCCAACATCACAGGCAAACAACGTGACTACTGGACGAATTTACCAATCTGTAATTGAAAAAGAACGCAAAGGTGAATTTTTAGGCAAAACGGTACAGGTTATTCCGCACATTACCGATGAAATTAAACATCGCATTCAAATTTTAGGAAATACCGGTGATTTTGATATTGTGATTACCGAAATTGGTGGCACTGTTGGCGATATTGAATCGTTGCCTTATGTAGAATCTGTTCGTCAATTGCTTTGGGAATTGGGTCATGAAAATGCCATCGTTATTCATTTAACATTAGTACCATATTTGGCTGCTGCCGGCGAATTAAAAACAAAGCCTACCCAACACTCTGTTAAAATGCTGATGCAAAGCGGGGTAAGTCCAGATATTTTGGTTTGTAGAACAGAACATGAAATTTCCGATTCTATAAAAAACAAACTGGCGCTTTTTTGCAATGTTAGAAAAGAAGACGTTATTCAATCCATTGATGCGGAAACTATTTATGATGTTCCTAATTTTATGCTTGAAGAAGGATTGGATACTGTTGTACTGAAAAAATTGCAATTGCCAAATGACAAACAACCGGAATTAAAATTATGGAACGATTTTTTAAAACGCTTTAAAAATCCGAAAAATACGGTTGAAATAGGTCTTATCGGAAAATATGTAGAATTGCACGATGCGTATAAATCCATTTCAGAGGCATTTATTCATGCCGGTGCACAAAATGAAGTGAAAGTCAACATCAATTGGATTCATTCAGAAGCATTGACGGTAGAAAATGTTCCTGAACTATTACAGAATTTAAACGGTGTTTTAGTTGCCCCAGGTTTTGGAGAGCGCGGCATTGAAGGAAAAATTGAAGCAGTAAAGTTTGCCCGTGAAAACAATATTCCATTTTTTGGCATTTGTTTAGGCATGCAAATGGCTGTCATTGAATTTTCAAGAAATGTTTTAGGGTTAACAGGTGCGAATTCAACCGAAATGAACAGCAATACCTTATATCCTGTTATTGATTTAATGGAGGAACAAAAAAATATCACTGAATATGGTGGTACTATGCGATTGGGAGCCTGGGATTGTGTGCTAAAAGAAGGCAGTAAAGTTAGGAATATCTACCATAAAGAACATATTAGCGAAAGGCACAGACATCGTTATGAATTTAACAACGATTTTTTGGAACAGGTTGAAAAAGCTGGAATGATTGCCACTGGGAAAAACCCGAAAACCAATCTGGTTGAAGTGATTGAAATCCCAAAACACCCTTGGTTTGTTGGCGTTCAATACCATCCAGAATATAAAAGCACGGTTTTAAATCCGCATCCTTTGTTTGTTGATTTTGTAAAAGCAACGTTAAATCATGCTTTAAACCTACCAACTAATCATTAATAAGAAACCTAATTTAATTTACATTTAGTACATTTGTCGGGATTTTTAAATTACTAAAAAAAGTAATGGACAAATTGAGATTTATTTATACCCATGGAAGAAAAGAAATTTGATATTAATTCACTGATTGGTTTTGTTTTATTAGGAGCAATCGTGTTATGGTGGATGTACAGCAATCAGCCAACTCCTGAAGAAAAATTAGAAGCTAAAAAAAACAAAATAGAAAACGTAGTAAAGGATACTATCAATTCACCCCTTACGGATTCTACTTCAAATACTAAGGTAATAACACAAGCAACAGATTCACTTTCTTTGGTTAAAGCGGAAGGTCAATTGGGTGTTTTCGCCTATTCTGCAACACTTCCATCAGCTAAAGATGAAGAAACCGTATTGGAAAATGACCTTCTTAAATTGGTTATTTCAAACAAAGGTGGACAAATTAAGGAAGCCTTATTGAAAAAATACGTGACTTACGATTCGTTGCCATTGTACATGATAAAAGACAGCAACGCCTCTTTTAATATTAACTTTGGAACTTCTGATAACAGAACATTAAACACCAAAGACTTATTTTTTGAGCCTTCCCTTAGCAAAGTTGACGGAAATCAAGTGCTTTCGATGAAATTAAAAATTTCTGAAAGCAACTTTTTAGAATATCGCTATGTGATAAAACCAACCGAATACATGGTTGGCTTCACGGTACGCTCGCAAGGATTAAGCGCATCATTAGACACGAACAAACCAGTTAACCTAGATTATAGTTTGGAAGCTTTCAGAAAAGAGAAAAGCATTCGCTATGAAAATCAGCAAACTGAATTGTATTATGAGAAAGATGATGAGAGCATTGATTACCTATCCGTTGGCGGCGAAGATGATGCAGAAGAAAAAGATGTGAATTGGGTTGCTTACAAACAGCATTTCTTTTCCACAATTTTAATATCCGAACAAGCTTTTTCAACAGCAAAATTAGAATCAAAATCATTGGTAATTGATGAAGATATTGATACCACATTCACAAAAGCCTTTTATTTAAAAGCGCCACTGGCATTACAGGGAGGTGAATTTAATTACAATATGAATTGGTATATTGGACCAAATGATTATAAAATTCTTAAAAAATACGACCGCAATATTAAGGAAATCCTAGGTCTTGGTTGGGGAATTTTTGGTTATTTAAACAGATTGATTTTTATTCCGGTTTTCAACTTTTTACAATTATTCATTGGAAATTATGGGTTAATTATTATTTTGTTAACCATTGTTGTTAGAATAATTATGTCTCCTTTGGTTTACAAATCTTATGTTTCAAGTGCCAAAATGAAGGTTTTGAAACCAGAAATGGAAGACATCAACAAACGTTTGCCAGGAAAAGAAAACGCTATGAAACGTCAACAAGAAACAATGGCACTTCAAAGCAAAGCCGGTGTAAGTCCGCTTGCCGGATGTATTCCTGCATTGTTACAAATGCCTGTTTTCTTCGCCTTATTCCGCTTTTTCCCATCAAATATAGCTTTGCGTCAAAAAAGCTTTTTATGGGCCACGGATTTATCTGCTTACGACTCTGTATTTGAACTTCCGTTCAGAATCCCAATGTATGGATCTCATATAAGCTTATTCCCAATTTTAGCTTCGGTTGCTATATTCTTTTATATGAGAATGAGCCAAAGTCAACAAATGGGCATGCAACAACCACAACAGGAAGGAATGCCAGATATGCAAAAAATGATGAAAATGATGATGTATTTTTCACCTGTGATGATGTTGATTTTCTTTAATATGTATGCGAGTAGTTTGAGTTTGTACTATTTTATATCCAACTTATTAACCATTATTATTATGTTGGTTATTAAAAATTACATTATTGATGAAGATAAAATTCACGCTAAAATTCAGGAAAATAAAAAGAAACCTAAAAAAGAAGGCAAGTTTCGCCAACGATTAAATCAGGCAATGTCACAAGCTCAAGAACAACAAGCAAAACAAAAAAAGAAAAAATAGCTTGTTTTTAAAACAAATCATTGCGAATTGTTTTTATTTTATTGAACTCACGTTATGATATATAAACCTAAGAAGCCGTCTCACAACTAGAGACGGTTTTTTTTGTACATTTATTTGGAAGTTTTATTAGTTTTTTGTATATTTAG
>DAIDMK010000079.1 GCA_027449025.1 Lutibacter sp.
CATCGCAGGTCTTCGACAGGCTCAGACTGACAAAAAATTTTGATTTGTGATATCATCTTGAGGCGGAGTCGAAGGAAAGACGGAAAAAGTAAAAAAGGACTCAAAAATAGTTTTTACCCCAACCCTAAAGGGAACACTATTTTTTATTACATCTAACCCTCAAAGGGGAAATTTAATTGCTTGAAACATTTAATTTTCGCTTGTGAAATTTATTTTATAATTTCTTTAACAGTTGCATCAAGAAGTAAATTGTATTATTGTAGCGTAGGCAATTAAAAAAATAACCAAGGCTTATAAAAATAAAAAGCAGTTGGTTTTTAAATATAATTTTGATTGATTGATTTGTTTTATTGTTCTTAAAGGGTTTCCGAAAAGTTAAACTAAGAAATGAAATTGAAGCTGTAGTTGGCAAAAGAGTTCATCTTAAAAAAATTAACTTCTCAGAAACCCTTCTTTATTAGCTTATATTAGCCCATAAAGTACTGTCTTTGCTGAGTTCTATATAAGCCACTCTTATAAATCTATTTTCTGGCGCATTTAAATCGGGGTCTTTGTCCAACAGCTCTAAAGCCATTGTTCTTGCTGTTTTCAAGAGATTTGCATCTTTCACAATATCGGCAATTTTCAGATTCAGGATGCCGCTTTGCTGGGTGCCCATCAAATTCCCAGGGCCTCTTAATTTTAAATCCACTTCTGCTATTTTAAAGCCGTCACTTGTTTCCACCATGGTTTTTAACCGCACTTTTGCATCATCCGACAATTTAAAACTCGACATAAGGATGCAAAAACTCTGCGCTGCCCCTCGCCCAACCCTGCCACGGAGTTGATGCAGTTGCGACAAGCCAAAGCGCTCGGCACTTTCAATTACCATAACGCTTGAATTGGGAATATCTACCCCCACCTCAATCACCGTGGTAGCAACCATAATTTGTGTTTCCCTTTTTTGAAAACGCTGCATTTCATAAGCTTTGTCCTCGGCTTTCATTTGTCCGTGCACAATGCTTATCTGGTAAGTTGGTTTAGGAAATTCACGTGTAATACTTTCATAGCCATCCATTAAATCCTTATAATCCATGGCTTCGGATTCGTTAATTAAGGGATATACTATATAAACCTGCCTTCCTTTGGCAATTTCTTCCTTCAAAAATTTAAATACCGAGAGTCGGTTTGCGTCATAGCGGTGCGCTGTAAGCACCTCTTTTCTGTTTGGGGGCAATTCATCAATCACCGAAATATCCAAATCGCCATACAAACTCATTGCCAAGGTACGGGGAATTGGGGTGGCTGTCATTACCAAAATATGTGGTGGCAATTGATTTTTCTTCCACAGTTTTGAACGCTGTTCTACCCCAAAACGGTGCTGCTCGTCGATTATGGCAATACCCAGGTTGCGAAACTTCACCTTATCTTCAATTAAAGCATGGGTTCCAATTAAAATATGCAATTCACCCGATTCAAGCTGTTCATGAATTACTTTTCTTTCTTTGGTCTTGGTTGATCCTGTGAGCAATTTTACATTCACGTCCATCCCTTTCAATAAATTGGTCAATGCATTATAGTGCTGGGTTGCCAATATTTCTGTGGGTGCCATAAAGGCTGCCTGGAATTCGTTGTCCAGCGCAATTAAAATGGTAAGCAAAGCCACAATGGTTTTTCCCGAACCTACATCGCCCTGAAGCAAACGGTTCATCTGGGCATTGGAGCCCATATCCTTTCGGATTTCTTTCAATACGCGTTTTTGGGCATTGGTCAGTTCAAAAGGTAGGTTGTTTTTGTAAAAATGATTAAATAAATCTCCCACTTTCAGAAAAGGATAGCCTTTAAATTTGGATTTTCTAATCAACTTTTTCCGAAGCAATTGCAACTGAATAAAAAAGAACTCCTCAAATTTAAGTCGGTATTGGGCTTTGGTCAGCAATTCCTGCGTTCTGGGAAAATGAATATTTAGCAAGGCTTCATTTTTTGAAATCAGCTTTAATCTTTCAATGACCCCAGCCGATAGTGTTTCTTTAAAATTCGCATTTAACTCTTCAAATAAGCTTTGCATCATTTTGGAAATCACCCTGTTGGTCACATTTTTGTTCACCAGTTTTTCTGTGGATGGATATACAGGCTGCATGGCGGTGCGCAGACTTTTATTGTAATCTGCCAACAACTCCATTTCGGGATGTGGCATAGAAAAAAGTCCTTTAAAATAATTGGTTTTTCCGAAGATTACATAAGGAGTGTTTAATTTAATGGCTTCTTTGATCCATTTTACCCCCCTAAACCATACCAATTCCATGGTTCCTGTTTCATCAACAAAAGTAGCCACCAACCGACTCCCTTTTGCCTGTTGAACCGTTCGAAGCTCTGTTATTTTCCCAAGAATCTGAATTTCCGAAGTGTTTTGCTGTAATTGATTGATCTTTATAAACTGTGATCTGTCAATATACCTGTTAGGAAAAAAATTCACCAAATCGCCAAATGTACGGATGCCCAGTTCCGATTTCAGCAAATCGGCTCTTCCCGGCCCCACGCCTTTTAAATAGGAAATTGAAGTGTTTAAATTATTAATCGACATTTGGTTTTTTGAAAAGACGAAGATAAGGATTTTGGATTTACGATTTTGGATTTTGGATTTACGATTTACGAATATTGGAGTTTGGATTAACGAATACTGGAGTTTGGATTTTGGATTTACGATTTTGGAGTAGAATAGCGTCATGCTGAACTTGGTTCAGCATCTGCCAATATTACTTCAAATCATCATTCGTACTTCTCTTCAACAGGCCCTGAAACAAGTTCAAGGCAAGTTCGTGAATCTTCGATTTCAGCATCTGCCAATATTACTTCAAATCATCATTCGTACTTCTCTTCAACAGGCCCTGAAACAAGTTCAGGGGCAAGTTCGTGAATCTTCGATTTCAGCATCTGCCAATGCAGTATTTCTATCATGATTTGTTGTTCTCTTCAAAAGATCCCGAAACAAGTTCGGGATGAACAAGTTCAGAACATGGCTCTTAATTGCATTTCGTTAGTTCAGAACAAGTTACTTAGGGAAATTTTGTTGGTTAGGGACAGGTTGCCACGTCGGATTATTCGGCTTCACCGAAGTAATCCTTCTCGCAATGACGAAATTTGTTTTCACTATTACCTTTGCGTTTTTAACTTTAACTTCCGCTCACTCAACACAAGTCAAAAGGAGCGATAATCACTGTTAAATTTATATTTTGACTTTGAACTTTACCCTTTAACCTTTTAATGCCGCTCTGCGAAGCCTCCCGACTTCGCGTTCCCAATAGGATACTAAATATGTTTTTGTTCATGTTTGATTTAATCTTAATACAATATTTTCGCTTTGAGCTTTCACCTTTGAGCTTTCAACTTTGAGCTTTCAACTTTTATCTTTTAATATTTCATCCGCCGGCAGGCAAGCTTTCAACTTTTACCTATCTTTGCACCCATAATTTTTTATAATGAGGTTACATCGAAATTTAGTTTTTACGGTAATTGACTCTGTGAAGTCGATATTTAATGAAGGAGAATATGCCGACAAGGCGGTTGAAAAAGCGTTAAAACGCGATGCCCGCTGGGGCGCAAGGGATCGAAAGTTTGTGGCAGAGACCATTTACGAAATGGTGCGCTGGAAACGGTTGTACAATGAAATTGCAGGCACTAAAGAACATTATACCACAGAAAATGTATGGAAAAACTTTTCGGTATGGGCTATTTTAAAGGGCATTAAATTGCCAGATTGGAATCAGCTGCAGGGTGTTCCGGAAAGAAGAATCAAAGGAAAATTCGACGAACTTCAAAAAGTGCGTGTTTTTAAGGAATCTATTCCTGATTGGTTGGACGAAATGGGCGTAAAAGAATTGGGTGAAGCCCAGTGGACCAAAGAAATTCATATATTAAATGAACAGGCCGATGTTATTCTGCGTGCCAATACCTTAAAAACCACCAAAGCCAATCTGCAAAAAAAATTGATGGATGAAGGCATTGAAACGGAATTTATACAAGGTTATACCAACGCCTTAAAATTAGTAGAACGCGCCAATGTTTTTAAAACAGAGGTCTTTAAACTAGGCTTTTTCGAAGTACAGGATGCCTCATCGCAATTGGTTGCGGAATATTTGGACGTAAAACCCGGAATGCGTGTGATTGATACTTGTGCCGGTGCAGGCGGAAAATCGTTGCATCTGGCTGCAATTATGGAAAATAAAGGTCAGATTATCGCCACCGATATTTATGAAAGCAAACTTCGAAAACTAAAAATAAGAACCCGTAGGGCCGGCGTTCACAACATCACCACCAAAGAAATTGATTCCCCAAAAGTGATGAAAAAAATGAGAGGCACTGCCGATCGTGTGTTGATTGATGCCCCTTGTAGCGGAATTGGAGTGTTGCGAAGAAATCCCGACAGCAAATGGAAACTGCAGCCAGAATTTGTAGAGAACATCATTAAAACACAGGCCGAGATATTGGAGAATTATTCACAATTGGTAAAACCGGGAGGAAAATTGGTGTATGCCACTTGTTCTATTTTTCCTTCAGAAAACGAAAAACAGGTTCATGGATTTTTGAAAAATCATCCGGAATTCGAATTTGAAAAAGAGCATAAAGTTTCTCCTGCCAAATCTGGTTTTGATGGATTTTATATGGCTTTGATGAGGCGGGTAGAATAATTGTAACTTCTCTTCAAAAGATCCCGAAACAAGTTCGGGATGACGCGTTCGGGATGACGTCATGCTGAACTTGGTTCAGCATCTGCAAGTAAATTAAGCCAAATCATGTAATTAAATCCTTAATCCCTCATACAAGTCTATCAGTTCAGGATTCTTTTCTTTTACTAAATTCCATTTCCATTCACTGTGCCAATTTTTCAATTGCTTTTCTCTTTTAATTGTTTGGTTAATATTTGAAAATACTTCAAAATATAACAACGCATTTACACTGTACTTTTTTGTAAATACAGAACCATTGCCATTTTTATGTTGCTCAATTCTTTGAAGTAAATTTGATGTCATTCCAACATACAATACTGTTCTGTTTTTATTGCTTACAATGTAAATAAAGCTTTCTTTCATCAATTTATCATTAAAATATTATGTTTAGTACCGTGTCATGCTGAACTCGTTTCAGCATCTGTCAGTAATGTGCTTCAAATCATAATTAGTACTTCTCTTCAACAGGCCCTGAAACAAGTTCAGGGCAAGTTCGGGATGACGAGTTCAAGTTAACTAGTCGGAATAGGCAAATTACTCAAGTAATTTGCCTATTCCTTCTTCAAACTTTTCTAATGTAAACTGCCTCGACCATTGCATGGCATTGATGCTTTGTAGGTTATATTTTTCGGGATGTTGCAGGTAGTTTTCTATTACAGCGACAATTTCATCAATGTTTGGGTTGACCAAGGCACCTCTTTCGCCGTTGGCGAGCATATAAGGGATACAGGAAACTTTGCTTGTTATGGGCAAACAGCCCCAAAACATGGCTTCTGCCACTGCTTTTGGCCAGCCTTCAGATTGGGAAATGAACAGTAAAAAATGGGTGGCTTGGTAGGCTTTTTTAATGGTTTCCTTGTCGCAATTTCCATGTAATATCACCTCATGAGTCAACTCATTTTCTGTGACATACTTTTCTATGGCAGTACGTTCCTGGCCTTCACCATAAATGTTGAGCTGCACTTGATGTCCTTTTTCTTTTAATTTTTGAATAACAGCAACGCTCAATAATGGCTGCTTTCCTTTGGTGAGTGCACCTACGAAGATAAAGTTCGCTTCGACACCACTTCGTCTCCGCTCAGGACAAGTGTGCGACGTGGCAATCTGGTGATTTTGGTTTATATCATGGGATCCTGAAACAAGTTCAGGATGACAATTATTATTGTCAATTTCTTTTTCCGAATAAGATGCCGTAAAAAAGGGAACGATATTTTTAGTTTGGTTTGGCCATTCGCCATAGACCAATACTTTCATTTTTTTGGTTAAAAAAGTGTTGCTTAACAACCATTTTTGCAGGCGGTAAGTCCAGGGTTGCTTCGCATTCGGATCCCAGTTGCCCGCATATTTGGCCGTTTTTGGTTTATTGGGAAACAGTATCTGGACAAAACATCCCAGCAGCCCAATATTGCCAGGGCAACGCAGGTGAATGTGGTCGGCCCATAACATCGTTTTATAGATGGCATAGGCCGTTTTTGGTATAACTATTATTGTTTTTAATACACTTTTAATAGACAATACATCAAAAGCGGCTATTGGAATTAAATGAAGGTTTTTATGATTATAGTTGGTTTCGATACTTGTTATACCATCCACCCCAATAGGCGCTATAATTTCTACTTCTGTTGCCTGTGGAATCCATAAATTCATTTCACGCACGTATGGTTCATAAGAGAAAATGGTGTTTTCTTTGCGTTTATGGGCGGCATGGGTGATGATTGCGAATTTCATAGTTTCCCTTGAGGGTTTTTCCTGAGGTAAATATATTGTTTATTCGTGTATTTGTCAATTTAATGGAATTTATTGTAAAACAAAGACAGTATGAACCTACTCTGCGAAGACCGCCTGCTCTGCGAGTCTCCGCTCTACGAAGTCTCCCGACTTCGTAGCTAGAATCACTCTTTAATATTTATTATATTTCTTTAAATCCCGCTCTGCGATCCGCTCTGCGATCCGCTCTGCGATCCGCTCTGCGATCCGCTCTGCGAAGTCTCCCGACTTCGCAGCTAGAATCACTATTTAATATTCATTATATTTCGTGAAATTCCTTAAGTTCAAAACATCAACAATTGGATTGTCTGCCATTTCAATTGCTATCAATCCCTGGCCTAGCACATAATTGCTGGCACTTGAATATAGATAGTCAGACGCTTTTTCCACTATTCCTGCCTTAACTGGATTTAGATGAATGTAATCTAACTTTGTCCACATAAATTTATTTGTATAAATTTCTTCCGGATGATTGCCATATTGCCAAAATTGATAATTCTTATTGCGAGAATGGCCCTCTGTTGCCAATTTAAATCGCTCTAACATCCATTCTCTTCTACTTTCTGGTTCATATTGTATTTTTTCTAAAATAGTTTTTGCCGTAAATTTTTTAAAATCCCTTATTAAATCAGACAATTTCCCATCTTTAGATTGAACAATAAAATGAATGTGATTGCTCATTATTACATATCCAAAAACAATCATGCCTTTGTTTTTTATACAAAAATCAAAACTCTCTATAATACAATCTTTGTATATCTTTCTGGTAAAAACATCAATCCAGTCCACATCGCAGAGCGATTTTTTAGATTCAACTAATTTGTGTACAAAAACTCGCTTAACGGCGAGTTTTTTTGTGTTAGTTCATTAATGTTGGGTTCAAATTCGTTGGGCAAAGCAAGGTTTTCTTTGATGATGGGAGCTTCGAAGTCGGGAGACTTCGAAGAGCGAGTTTTTTATATTAGTTTTTCAATGTTGGATTCGAATTTGTAGGCTACAGCAAGTTTTTCTTTGATGATGGGAGCTTCGAAGTCGGGAGACTTCGCAGAGCGGATACATTATCTAAAATTTTATTGAACTCTACTGCGGAATGTCTTTGATAAGCACTGTTCTTTTTGTTATATAACCCATCATATACTTTAATAAATTC
>DAIDMK010000080.1 GCA_027449025.1 Lutibacter sp.
AAATATACAAAAAACTAATAAAACTTCCAAATAAATGTACAAAAAAAACCGTCTCTAGTTGTGAGACGGCTTCTTTTTAAATTTATAGCTTTAAAAATTTTAAAGGGTAGCTACGTGCTTAGCCAATTTAGATTTTAAATTTCCAGCTTTATTTTTGTGGATAACATTTTTCTTTGCTAATTTATCAAGCATAGAAACTATTTTTGGAAATAACGCAACAGCTTCTTCTTTTTCAGTTAAAGCACGTAAGTTTCTTACAGCATTACGAGTTGTTTTATGCTGATATTTATTTCTTAATTGCTTCGCGCGATTACTTCTGATTCTCTTTAATGCTGACTTGTGATTTGCCATTTCTATTTTTTTTAACTTTTTTTGTAGTCCGTAGGGGAATCGAACCCCTGTTACCAGGATGAAAACCTGGCGTCCTAACCCCTAGACGAACGGACCATTGTTTATTTATTAACAAATGTTATTTTGTCAATGCGGATGCAAAAATACAACTATTTTCTACACCACAAAATATTTTTTAAAAAAATTAGTAAGCTTTCGCAAATAATACTCTTTGAGTCGATTTTTCTCCAGTAAATACGCACTTTCCGCCTTCAATTTTATTATTTAAAGGGATGCATCTTATCGTTGCTTTGGTTAAATCTTTAATTTTTTCTTCTGTTTCTGGAGTGCCATCCCAATGTGCAGAAATAAACCCGCCCTTTGTTTCCAAAACTTCTTGAAATTCTTCAAATGAATCAACTTCGGTAATATGTGTTTCTCTATAATTTAGTGCTTTTTGATATAAATTATCTTGAATTTCTTTCAATGTTTTTTCAACGTATTCAACAACAGTTACTTGGGAAATATTTTGTTTTTCAAGCGTGTCTCTGCGCGCTATTTCCAAAGTACCGTTTTCTAAATCTTTAGGACCCATGGCAATTCTCAAAGGCACGCCTTTAAGCTCGTATTCTGCAAATTTCCAACCTGGTTTATAGGCAGTTCTATCGTCATATTTTACGGAAATACCCTTTTTGCGCAATTCGGCAACAATTTCATTAATTTTGACCGAAATGGCGTCTAACTGCTCGTCGGTTTTATGAATTGGTATAATTACGACTTGAATTGGCGCTAAGTTAGGAGGTAAAACCAAACCTAAATCGTCAGAATGTGTCATAATTAACGCGCCTATCAATCGCGTTGAAACACCCCAGGAAGTTGCCCAAACGTACTCTTGTTTTCCTTCTTTTGAAGTAAATTTCACGTCAAATGCTTTTGCGAAATTTTGACCTAAAAAGTGAGATGTTCCTGCTTGTAGTGCTTTTCCGTCTTGCATTAATCCTTCAATACAATAGGTTTCTATGGCGCCGGCAAATCGTTCACTTTCGGTTTTTAAGCCTTTTATTACGGGCATTGCCATAAAATTCTCTGCAAAATTACCATAAACATCCAAAATTAATTCCGCTTCTTTAATAGCTTCTGTTTCTAAAGCATGGGCAGTATGACCCTCTTGCCATAAAAACTCTGCAGTACGCAAAAACAAACGGGTGCGCATTTCCCAGCGAACAACATTTGCCCATTGGTTAATTAATAGCGGCAAATCACGGTAAGATTGAATCCATCCTTTATAAGTGCTCCAAATAATCGCCTCGCTTGTAGGTCTAACAATTAACTCCTCTTCTAATTTTGCATTTGGATCAACCATCAATTTTCCCTGATTGTCTGGGTCATTTTTTAATCGATAATGGGTTACAACGGCACATTCTTTGGCAAACCCTTCGGCATTCTTCTCTTCAGCTTCGAACATGCTTTTAGGAACAAAAAGCGGAAAATAAGCATTTTCGTGACCGGTTTCCTTAAACATTCTATCCAATTCAGCTTGCATTTTTTCCCAAATTGCATAGCCATAAGGCTTGATAACCATGCAGCCTCTAACGCCCGAGTTTTCTGCTAAATTTGCTTTAACCACAAGCTCATTATACCACTTGGAGTAATCGGTTTCTCTCTTTGTTAAATTCTTACTCATAATCAAAAGTTTGGCATAAATATTGCGCCTATTTTAATGAAAATTATTAATTTCGACAAAATTAGTTTTTTTTAAATAGTTCAACAATAAAAACCACAATTGATTATGAAAGCTTCAAATATAATTTACCAAAAGTACTTGCGAATTGCCCTTTTATTGGTGCTCTTTGCTAGTTTATATTCTTGTGGCACCTATCAAAGTGCTTACAATTACGATAATGATGGCATTTATGCTTCAAATAATCAAGATAGAAATGAGGTGGTAGTTATTAAAAGTCAATCTAATTTTGATCATAACTATTTCTCAAAACAACTGGAAGATTTTGAAAATTTAAGGCAAGAGGATACTTTTACGGAGGTTGATGATTATTATTACGATGATGACATAGTTCAAGATGATCAACTATACACAAATTATAATGAACCTTGGGGATATGATGGCGATGTTGTAATTAACATTGATAATGGTTATGGCTATATGGGTTCTGGTTATGGTTATATGAGTTCTGGTTATTATTGGTATAACCCATTTTACGAATCTTATTACAATTATTATCCTTATTATTACAACCCTTGGAGATATAATTATTATAATCCATATTATTATAGCTATTACGGATATTATGGTAATTACTATTATCCGTATAGGTCAAATTACTACAATAATTATCCTTACTATTATCAAAGTTATAGCAGTTATGGAAAAAGATCAGGTTACAACACTAGAACAAGAACCTATAACAATTCAAATTTATCTGGTTTAAGCAGAAGAAGCTCTACAACCAATTCAACTAGAAGAGACTTTAATACCTCTTCCAGAAGAGTAATTAATGGCAGTTTAAACAGAAATAACAATAGCATAAACAGAAATAACAATAGCATAAACAGAAATAACAATATTAACAGACAGCCTACACGATCAAATAACACCATTCAAAGAGGCTCAAATAATATGATTCAACGCTCTTCATCAACCAGAAGAAATACGTCTTATGATTTTTCACCTACTAACAGGTATAATAACGGAAGTGCCTCATCGGCTAACCGAAACGTTAGGGTGGATTCAAATTATTCTGGCAATCAAAATTCCAGTAGTACATCAAGTAGGGTAAATACTGTTAGAAGAGAAGTCACTAACAATGACGATAGGACAGAAAATAACACGAATACAGTTAGAAGGGAATCTAACACAAATAACACCTCTTATAATTCAAGAAGTTCCAGAAATGAAAATTCTTCGGGAAACAGAAGTTCAGATGCAACCAGCAGAAGTATTTCATCGCAATCGTCATCTTCAAATTCAGGTTCTTCAAATTCATCATCAACATCATCAAGAAGTAGTTCAAGGAGAAATAATTAACTAATTTTGGTATAAATAATTCTATTATGAAAAAAATATATTTAACCGCCACATTTTTATGCTTTGGTTATTTTTTAAATGCACAAACATTAGGGTATAATGATATTGGTGTTTTATTTGCGAAGGAGAATATTAATGGTACCGCGCGTTATAATGGTATGAGCGGAGCTTTTGGAGCCTTGGGCGGTGATTTATCGGCTATGGAAATAAATCCTGCTGGAGCTGCCGTGTTTCTAAAAAGCGAATTTTCCATTTCATTGAACAATAGAAATACCAAAACAACGGCTGGCTATTATGGAAATAATACCCAACTTGAAAATGATTTCACAAATTTATCTCAAGCCGGTGGCGTATTTGTTTTTAGGGGCTTTAGCAATAGCTCCGAATGGGGTAATATTGCATTGGGATTTAACTACAGCATTGCCAACGATTTTGAAAATTTATGGATTGCAGAAGGAAATAGCGGTTATTCACCATTAACTGACTTTTATGATCCTGAACCAGTTGTTTATGGAAATGCCGAAGGGCAATATTTTGAAAATTACACGGACGGAAAAAACAGTAAATATTCTTTTACATTTGCTGCACAACACAATGATAATTTATATCTGGGAGCGTCTATAACTACCTATGATATTGAACATTACCAAAGAACCTTAACAGAAGAATATAACAACGATGGTAGCGGAAACACCTTGGATGTGTCTTCACAACAAGAATTATTAACCTATGGTAATGGGGTGTCTTTTAATTTTGGCGCAATTTTAAAACCCAATGAAAATATACGTTTAGGACTGGCATACCAATCACCTGTTTGGTACACCTTGTCTGAAGATTTTGTGGAATATGATGAGAATGTCTATGAGAACGATGCGTTAATTGAATCAAATTATTCAGGTCTAAATTCTTTTGACTATAAGTTAAGGACGCCTAGTAAATTAACTGGGAGTTTTGCTTATATTTTTGGCAACGATGGACTTGTAAGTGTTGATTATTCCTATAAAAATTTCAGCAACATTGAATTAAGTGACGCAAATTTTATTGATGAAAATAGAGATTTTAGCACCAATTTGGAAGGCGTTGGCGAGTTGCGAATAGGAACTGAATGGCGTTTTGATAATTTCTCGTTTAGAGGCGGTTATCACTATGAAAACAGCCCATATAAAAATGCAAAAAGTTCTGACAATTTAGAAGGATTTTCTTTGGGTGCTGGATATAAATTTAGAGGAGGGAAATTCGATATCGCCTACCAAAATTTAAGCAAAACTGCACCTTATAATTTTTACCCACAAAGCAATCAGGTAGATTCAGCAGAGTTGAATTTTGACACTTCAATATTTACGGCAACACTAGTGTTGAGTCTTTAAACGAATAATTATAAAGCAATAAAAACGTCTCTGCTTTGAGGCGTTTTTTTATTTTTAATCAGGTACATGAATTATGTTTTATGTATTTTTGCACAAACTATTAAAAATGAAAAACAGCAATCTTAAAATAGAAAAAACGAATATTGCTACAATCCTAAAATTTACTTCAAACGATATTTTAGCAAGTGGCAGTCACCAATACAATAATATTGACGAAGCTAAAAATTCACCATTGGCGCAGCAATTATTTTATTTGCCTTTTGTGAAACGCGTATATATTTCTGCAAATTTTATTGCACTTGAACGATTTCCAATAGTAGAATGGAGCGATGTGCAAGATGAAGTGAAAGATGAAATTGAAAAATACCTGAATGCAGGCGGTGTGGTGGTTTCACAAGAAGAGGCACCTAAAAAAATTCCGGTTGAAGTGTATGCGGAATCAACACCGAATCCTTCAGTGTTGAAGTTTGTAGCCAACCTAAAATTGGTGGACAATGATTTGGAATTCAAAAATAGCGAAGAGGCTGAAAATGTACCTTTGGCAATTGAGTTATTCAATTTTCCTTTTGTAAAAGAAATATTTATTTCAGAAAATTATGTGTCAATCACCAAAAACGATACGGTTGAATGGAACGAAATTACTGTAGAGTTAAGAAGCTTTATCAGACAATTTATAGCTGACGGAAAAACGATTGCGTTGGCTACTACCGCAGTTCCACAAAAAGTCTCTGAAGTTTATATGCCTGATATAGAACTTGATGATGTTTCCAAGCAAATTATTGACATCTTAGAGGAATACATAAAGCCAGCTGTCGCCTCAGATGGCGGGAACATCTTGTTTCAGTCCTATTCGCCATCTTCAAAAACAGTAAACGTCATCTTACAAGGCGCTTGCAGCGGTTGTCCGTCATCAACAATAACGTTAAAAAATGGGATTGAAAACATGTTGAAACAACTAATTCCTGGAAAAATTGATGAAGTTGTAGCCGTTAACTCCTAATTGGCGATGGCAGAAAAAGTTACACCATATAAAGATTCAAATCTTAGTAAAAAGGAACAAGTCACTAAAATGTTTGATGCTATTTCCAATGAATACGATGGATTAAATCGTGTTATTTCTTTTGGGATTGATGTAAAATGGCGGAATAAAGTGGTTGGCATTGTTGGAAAAACAAATCCGAATACCATTTTGGACATAGCTACAGGAACAGGTGATTTGGCCATTAATTTAGTCAAAACAAAGGCTTCAAAAATTGTTGGCTTCGATATTTCTGAAGGAATGCTTGAGGTTGGTCGAAAAAAGATTAAAAACCTTAAGCTAAACAATACTATTGAAATGGTATTGGGCGATTCTGAAAAAATGCCTTTTAAAGACAATTCATTTGATGCTATTACGGTTGCTTTTGGTGTTCGAAATTTTGAAAATCTAGAAAAAGGATTGGCTGAAATATACCGAGTTTTAAATAAGGGAGGCATTTTTGTGGTATTGGAAACATCAATACCAACTAAAACACCATTTAAACAAGGTTATCGGTTTTATGCCAAAAACATACTACCTTTAATAGGGAAATTGTTCTCAAAAGACAAAGTCGCCTATCAATATCTGTCGGATTCTGCGGCTTCCTTTCCTTATGGACAGGCTTTCAACAATATTTTGCATAAAATTGGGTTTATAGGTATAGAAAATAAACCGCAAACATTTGGTGTTGCATCAATTTATATTGCAAAAAAATAATATATGAAACGAGCCATAACAAATTTTGATGCAAACAGAAATGATTAATGGCGAACCTGCCTACCGGCAGGCAGGTTTACCTGCCGATAGGCAGGCAGCATCTGTACCAATAAAAAATAAATCATAAACAGATGAAAAAAATATTTGTTGTAATTTTTTTGATAATCTTTTCAGTGAATAACTTGAAAGCCCAAAAAAGAGATATTGTCCAATACAAGCAAAACTGGGACAAACAGCAAATTTTTTGGGGATATTTTTTGGGGTTAAATAAAAAGGATTACAAAATAACTTATAATGATAAATTGAACCCCGATGCTTTTATTGTTTCCACACCAAGTATTGGTTTTGAAGTAGGTCTTATTGGTGATTTACGTTTGCATAATAACCTTAGTTTAAGGTTAGAACCGGGACTTTCAAGTAATTCAAAAGAATTGGCGTTTACGCACATTCCCAATGGTCCAAAAGATAGTATTAGGGAAGTAAATTCAACCTATTTTAGAATTCCTTTATTGCTAAAATTTAATGCGAATAGGTTAGATAACATGCGACCTTATGTAATTGGCGGAGTTTCTTACGATTATAATTTTTCAAGCAATCAGGACAATCCCGAGGATAATTATAATGGAGAATTTAGAACAAAAAAGAATAACTTCTCATATGAAGTGGGTATTGGGGTAGATTTATACTTGCCTTACTTCATTTTCTCTCCTTCTATTAGAGGTGTTTTTGCTATTAATGATGAGTTGGTTAGGGACAATAATGCGAATAGTCCTTGGACTGGATCGGTCGATTATTTTGGAACACGAGGCGTTTTTATTAAGTTTGCTTTTCATTGAAAAAGAGCGCCTAGAGTTTTGAGTACTTAAAGGAAAGTGTTGACAGGTTTTTGTTCTGTTTTTATTTTAAAATTCAATTAAACTCCCTTTCCTTTGGGAAAGCCCGTCTGCCGCAGCAGGAGTTGGGGATAGGATATAAAGGTTAAATTTAAAAATTCAAGGATTCTTTTTCAATAGTTAATTAACGTGAGTTCGATATAAAAAAGCATAAAATATTTGGAAAAGAAGAGATAGTTTTTTATATTTAATGTGTTG
>DAIDMK010000081.1 GCA_027449025.1 Lutibacter sp.
ACTTTCTCAATTTGTCGTAATTTGTCTTTTTAGGTTTCTCCGATTTTTACGTCGCACAAATCATTATACGAACACGTTGGCAACAAGCTGAAAAAAAATTGAACATCAAAGAATATTATGGAAAATTGGAATAAACTATGTTATTATCTTTCTGAAAAAATTCAAACTGATATTCCTGAATCGGAATTTGAGTTAATTGTCGAAAAAGGTTTGGAAATTTTAGGTTGGGACGAGTTTTCTGGAGATTTCGAGATTAGACCAAATTATCAATTAGGTTCGACAAGAAAAAGTTTGAGACCTGACTTTGTAATAAAATCAAGTGAAACAGGAGAAAAATTATTCGTAGTTGAAATAAAAAGACCTAAAGTTCCATTAAGCAATCAAAATCAGACACAACTATCAACATATATGCGTCAATTTAAATTGAAGTTTGGAATATTGATTGGACCGCAAATTCAAATTTTCTACGACGGAGAATTGAACAACAATGAAAACGCATTAATTTTATTTTTATTATTCGTAAAGAATTCTAATTTTCGTTCGTATTTTTTTATTTCCTCTTCGGATAATTTTTGTAATCGGTCAAGGAATTTTGTTTGTAATCGGCTTTCTTTATCTACTTGGTCAGATTGCTTAGAGTAAAAATCAAGTAAATTTTGATAATTCTCAATCCAATCTTCTTTTTCTAATTCTGTAACAACTTCTATAAAATTTTCTACCTTAAATTCCCCAATTTGATAACCATCACTCCAAAAATCCAGCACGTTAGTTTTCGTTTCCTCAATATCCAAATAGTCATTGATAAATTTAGTCAATTCCGTTTTCAGCTTTTCTTTTTTTTCAATTCCGTTGATTTGTAATTCATAATTCTTGAATTCATTTGGTTCTAATTTTCTCGAAAAATGATTTGTATGAGTTAGTTTTAATTTTAATCCACTCGAGTTTTTCTCGTCAATTATGTCGAGAAGAATGAAGTTTAAATTTGGACTAACAATTTTCATTTCAAATGTGTGGCAACTTGTTATATCCAAACAAATATAAATGTTTATAATTAATAATTATCGGATAACCGTATGTTTTTATTGTTTTTATCCGTGTCAACCATGCTTTTTAAAGCCAAATCCAGCGGACTCTCAATTTTCATCAAATCTTTCTTCGTAACGTGCGTATAAATCATCGTCGTTTCGGGCTTCGCGTGTCCTAATAACTCCTGAATATAGCGCAAATCAATCCCATTTTCCAATAAATGCGTGGCATAACTATGTCTTAAAGTATGCGGCGTTACCCTTTTGCCAATCTTGGCAATTTTACTCGCTCGGTGCAAAAACGCCCTAATACTTTCCGCGCTGTATGGTTGAAAAGGTTTCCCTTCAACAAAATACCTGTCAGGATGATAACTCATCAAATAATTATTCATTAACGGAATAATGCTTTCAGCCAAAATTACATTCCGGTCCTTACGGCCCTTGCTGTTTTTCACCAAAATCTGTCTTCGG
Organism: Lutibacter sp.; assembly: GCA_027449025.1. GTDB lineage: Bacteria > Bacteroidota > Bacteroidia > Flavobacteriales > Flavobacteriaceae > Lutibacter. The sequence continues at coordinate 1,497 of DAIDMK010000081.1, forward strand.
TCAACATCAATATGCGCCAATTGCAAACTCAATAACTCACTTATGCGCAAGCCAGCCGAATAAATCATCGCCAAAATCGCCCGATGTTTTAAATTTTTAGTGTAACGCAGTAAATCAACAACCTCTTCTTTAGACAAAACCGTGGGCAAAATCATGCTCTTTTTTGGCCGTTTCAGCTGCAATTCCTCAATCTTACATTCCGGATAAAACGCCTTCAGCAATTTTATGGCGCTAACAAACTGCCTGTGCGTGCTAATACTGTATTTTCTCGGTATAAAAACATCCTCAATAAATTTCTCAACATCGCGGTTAGTTACCGTGTTTAAAGGCATGTCTTTTAAATAAGTAAAAAAATCGGAAACAAACGATGTATAGGTTTTCACCGTGCTTTCACTGTAGCATTTCCCTTTTAAATAGTTCGAATATGATTGAAGAACAACACCAATTTCTGCCGATACCAATTTTTCTGGGCGCAAAACAACATCTTTTAATTGATTGTCGTAAACAGAATTGTCCAATTTAAAAGCAACATCATTTTTAAGCGTTTGCTTAATAAAGTTCACATTTTCATCAGTAAAATCAGTGTACCAGCCGCGCAAAGTTTTACTCCAAAGGTACCCATCAATTTTTTTGATTTTTGAAATAATAAAGTCGTTATACGCAAACACCAACAACAACCGAACTTTATTTCGATGCTTAACTTTCTTTAATAAAACAGTAATTATTTTTTCCGATTCGTTTCCCATAGCACATCAAATATACACTTTTTTTCGAAAAACAATAATATTTTTTACATTGTATTATTAGTGGGATTGCCTGCTATTTTGGTGGGCGTTCCCTTTCAGGTCGCGCTATTCGCTAAATCTTTTTTTCCATTTCATTTCAAAAAAGGATACCGCTGCTAACGCTAACGCAGTTCATCTTTAAAAACAAAAACTCGATTAGAGAAAAAGTAATTTTCTATTATTTCGCAACCCCACATCAGTCAAAAGTTAAAATCTATGCAACAACACCATTAAAACCCAAATCAAAAACAAATCCCGAATCTAATTTTTTTTTTTTCTAAAATCGTAAATCAGCTATCGTAATTCAAGTTGCGTTAGGGATTAAACGGTCTGTTTGAGCTCTTTTTTAGTTGTTTTTCACAACTAAAAAAAGCGAGTAGTGAAAGCCCGACCCGCAGGGTAACGCCATAAAAAGGAAAGTTAATTTGGAAAATGGCCATGGAACGAGAGGGAAATTAATAATTAAATGAAAAAATATTTAAACAAAACCAACACCCAACAACTAACAACAAATTTGTATATTGCAAGCGCTTTAAAAACAAATTCTTTTGAATAATTCGTTCGATAAATATCAAAAAAGAAGATTGCGTTCTTCTTATCTTTCGGTCATCGTAAGCATTGCTTTGGTGTTATTTTTAGTGGGGCTTTTGGGTCTTATTGTGCTAAAAACCAATAGCATAACAAAACACTTTAAAGAAAAAGTGGCTATCACCGTATTTTTAATCGACAATGCCAAAGACAAAGATGTGGAAATCTTGCAAGCCGAATTAAAAAAGAAAGATTACGCAAAAAAAATCACTTATATTTCAAAAGAGGAAGCCGCAAAAATATACAGCGAAGACATTGGTGAGAACTTTTTGGAGTTTTTAGGCGAAAATCCGCTAAAAAATGCCATCGATATTTCGTTAAAATCGGAATTTGTGACACCAGAAATTATGGCAGACATAGAAAAAGAGTTGGCGATTAGAAGTATTGTTTCGGAAGTTACTTACGACAAGCCGCTGATTGAGTTGCTCTCTAAAAACATCAACCGATTGAGTTTTTGGATGCTTATTTTTAGCGCATTGTTTACCTTAATCGCCGTGGTTTTAATCAATAGTTCTATCCGACTTTCCGTATATTCAAAGCGATTTACCATAAAAACAATGCAAATGGTGGGCGCCACAAAAAGATTTATTCGGATACCTTTTATATTGCAAAGCGTAAAATTAGGTATTATTGGCGCATTGGTTTCCATTGTTGGACTGGTGGCGTTTATTTCCTATCTAAATAAAAATATTCCTGAGTTAGAACTGTTCTCCGATATAAATTTGTTGACATTTGTGTTTGTTGGAATTATAGGTTTGGGAATTTTAATTACTTGGCTAAGCACATTTTTTGCTACCCAACGATTTTTGAACCTAAGAAGCGACGAACTTTATTATTGATAAAATAGAAGTCCTGCTATTGCTGTAAAATTTATGTGAGCCAACCAAACTATTAAAAAAATGATTTTTGAAAATTGTTGAACAAAAAATAATTTAATGATGAACCAAAAAAATAAAGAAATAAAAAGTGATTTCCTTTTCGGGAAAAAGAATTATGCAATTATGTTAATTGGTCTTGCGTTTATTGGTCTTGGCTTTATTTTAATGGCGGGAGGCGGAAGCGATAATCCCGAAATATTTAACCCGGAAATGTATAATTTTAGAAGAATTCGTTTGGCGCCTACAATGGTAATTATTGGTTTGGGCATTGAAATTTATGCCATTATGATCAAACCTAAAAAATAAGAATGAATTATTTTGAAGTGATTGTTTTAGCCATCATTGAAGGCATTACCGAATATTTACCCGTTTCATCAACCGGACATTTAATTATTGCATCGTCGTTTTATGGCATTGCCGAAGACGATTTTACCAAATTATTTACCATCGTTATTCAGTTGGGCGGTATTTTAGCTGTGATGGCACTATATTGGAAACGCTTTTTTCAAAGTGTCGATTTTTATTTAAAACTCTTTGTGGCATTTTTACCTGCAGTTTTCTTCGGATTGCTTCTTAACAATTATATAGATGGCTGGCTGGAAAGTCCCATCATTGTTGCCATTACTTTAATTTTGGGCGGACTTATTTTATTGAAAGTTGATGATTGGTTTAAATCCAATGAAATTATAGATCTCAACCAACCTTACCAACATACCGAAATTGGTTACGCTACTGCGCTTAAAATCGGATTCTTCCAATGCCTAGCCATGATTCCGGGAACTTCAAGAAGCGGCGCATCAATAATAGGCGGCATGACCCAAAAACTTAACAGAAGAACCGCAGCCGAATTCTCGTTTTTCTTGGCCGTACCAACCATGTTTGGCGCAACTTCAAAAAAATTATACGATTATTACAATGCTGGTTTTATCTTAAGTGATGACCAGGTTAATTATTTGTTGCTTGGCAACATAATTTCTTTTGTTGTGGCATTGCTTGCCATCAAATTTTTTATCGATTATTTAAGCAAAAACGGATTCAAACTCTTTGGTTATTACCGAATTGTGTTGGGTGTCGCTTTATTGCTAATCCATTATTTTGTAATGCCTTTAACCGTTGTATAATGTTGACTGGAGAAGATTTTAAAAACGGACAGGTGTTGTTAATCAACAAACCATTAAAATGGACATCTTTTCAGGTGGTCAATAAATTGCGTTGGAACATTCGCCATAAATTTAACCTCGGAAAAATAAAAGTGGGTCACGCCGGTACTTTAGACCCGTTGGCAACTGGCTTGTTAATTATTTGCACAGGAAACTTCACCAAGAAAATTGATGAATATCAGGCGCAAATCAAAGAATATACTGGTGAAATTACCCTGGGTGCCACCACGCCAAGCTACGATTTGGAAACCGAAGTTGATGAAACATTTCCCATTGATCATATTACCGATGGTTTAATCCACAAAACCGTACAACAATTTGTGGGTGAAATTGAACAAATTCCGCCTATGTTTTCTGCGATAAAAATGGCGGGAGTGCGTTTATATGATTTGGCGCGCCAAGGAAAAACACGCGAAATTAAATCGCGGAAAATAACCATCGAAACTTTTGAAATTACCAACATCACCATGCCTAAAGTGCAATTCAGAATTGTGTGCAGCAAAGGGACCTATATTCGTTCTTTGGCCTATGATTATGGGAAAGCTTTAAATTCTGGCGGACATTTATCGGCCTTGCGTCGCACAAAAATTGGAAACTTTAACTTGGATGATGCTGTTGAAATTGAAGATTTTATAGCCAATTTATAAGCTTTTTTCTGAAGCAAAAGACATTTTTTCATTTCAAGACATAATTAAATCCTAGCGAACTTTGCGTAAAACTTTGCGAGCCTTGCGGTTAAATATTTCAGCCAATAATTGATTGTGCTCTAAAACTTTGTGAGTCTTTGTTTTTTCTTTGTGTGTGATGCAAAAAAGAAAATGCCAACAACAACTCAATTAAAAATACTACTTTTATAACAGTATGGAATTTATTCATTGAAACTATTTTAAGTTAAATAATGGCATAAAGCCTGTAATTTTATAGCAGATTTATAAACTATCATCTGATGCGAAAGGTATTTTTTATTTCGATGCTGCTTATTTCTATGGCAACTTACGCCCAAAATAAGATCCATTATAATTTTATTATAAATACCACATTCATGGTAAATGAAAATTTTGGAAATTATGATGAGTATGAAGAAGACAGTGATTGGGATATTATTGTGCCACGCGCATTATTGCTACGGAATGGATTTAATGTAACCTTAAATAATTTTATGACTATCGGATTAAATTTGGGACTGGATTGGCATGAGGATTTGCAAGTGCTGGCCATTCCATATTATATCAATTCAAAATTTACCTTACTAAAAGGCGACAATTACAAGCTTTATTTTGGCGGAGGAATTGGGAAATTAGTTAAACTTGGCAAAGCATTTGAACGTGGCAAGTATTATACGGTTGGTATTGGCTCCCAAATCGCCATGGACAAAACACATGATTTTATTTTTAATATAGATTTTCACCAAAAGAAAATTGAGGGTTTTGAAAACGGAAGATTAAACAGCCTATCTCTTGGTGTGGGTATAAGTTTCCTATAAAAATCGTCCCAGCCAGCTATCCATAATATTAATTTCAAATGCAAATTCCAATTCTTCTTTAAGATTAATCATGGAATTAAACACCATCGTATTTTGTGAAACACCTTTGTCCTTAATCATTTTTTTAAACTCGGGAAGCGTTTTGTACTGTACAAATTCACCTTGTTTATAACACACATTAATCCTGTCCATTAAAATAAGGTCATAACTGCTTTCAAGTGATTGAATAAAGCCTGCTAATTGGTCCTGAGCATCCAAGCTTAAACCTTGTTCAGTGTCGTTTGCGGTAACAATAATAAAACGGTCGTATTTTATAATGTATGCCGATGAAATTGGCTGATTTTCATTTTCCCATTCCGTTAAAAATTGTTCAATTTTTGCAGTTATTTCCGGAAGTTCTTGTGCATAAAATTTTCTGCTAGCCGGAAATACCCAAATTTTTGAGGTTTCGGGAATGCTATTAAAATCTGTAATCATGAGTTTTCTTTAGGCTGTAAAGGTATTCAAAATAAATTGGAAACAATGGGGAAGCAATCAACTAACATTGCTGCTGGCGTATGTGTCATATATTGTTGGCGCGATGGTCTCGCTCGTGCTTTGAGAGTCAAGAAATGAAAGTTTAACGCTACTAAAGTTAAAAATATAAATTAACCACACTTAATTCTCCTCTTAAGAGAGGCTAGGGGTGTGTAAAAAACATGAAAAAAGGATAAAAAATATCTAAAAATCAGTCAACACCAATTGGGGAATAGCAATTTAAAAAATGTTAAATCACAAATCATCAATCGAAATTCATAAATCCGTCACCCTGAGCGGAGTCGAAGGGGGTAATTCAGTTTGCGTTAGCGACTGAAGAGGAAAACCTTTTTTGCGGTTTTTACCGAAAAAGGTAATGTACTGAAAAATAGTTGGTGGATTTCACAAAAATAATTTGTATTATATGCTCATTAATCTGAAGAGG
>DAIDMK010000082.1 GCA_027449025.1 Lutibacter sp.
CAGGTCCGGTATTTAATATTGGTGCCTTTGCCGTTATGATTATTTTAGTGGCACTTTATTCGTTTTTTTGGAAATAACTTTTAATATAAAATAAATAAGAGAGCCAGTAAATTACCGGCTCTTTTTTTTGGAGACATAATAATTTATTTTGGAGTAAAGACTGATAATTTATTTTTTTTTGTACATTTATACAAATTAAAATAATTATTATGAAACGAACATTACAAATTTTGACACATAAAGGAATGATAAATGGCGAACTGCAGCTGTTAGCGCTAAAAAATAAAATTTAAACAGATGAAAAATAAAATTGTGTTTTTAACATTTTTTCTTGCGGGAACAATATTTATAACTGCTCAAAAGAGTCCTTGTAAAGTTTTAAAAGATGGAATTGGGAAAGAATATGCCGGCAAATGCAAGAAAGGCTTGGCAGATGGAAAAGGAGTCGCTAAAGGTAGATTTTTGTATGAAGGCGATTTTAAAAAAGGATTGCCCCACGGAAAAGGAACATTGAAATTTTCTCAGGAAGAATATTATGTTGGGGAATGGAAAGAAGGACTGCAAGACGGAGTAGGTGAGTTACACTATAAAGTTAAAGGTGTCGACTCTGTGAAAGTTGGCGTTTGGGAAAAAGGAAATTATATAGGTAAAAAAGCAATAGCTCCTTATATAATTAAATTTACTAGAGGTGTCGATAGATATTCATTAATGAAGATAAGTGATAGTGATGGATGCAAAACCAATAGAGTTACTATTAAATTCATGCAAAATGGAGGAGTCAATAGTAGTGTGTCAGAAATTAGATTAGAAGGAGATAGTGGAAATAGGGTAAACATGAGTAATGCAGATGGATTTGAAAATATAACATTTCCTTTTTTGTGTAAAATAAATTATGATACACCTAATAAATTTAGGACAAACATAAACAAAGCTACTTTTGAATTTATTATCAATAAACCGGGAGATTGGGAATTAATTTTAAACAACTAAAATTGTAATACTTTAGGTTTTTATTTCGATTATTTAAGCCCCATCGGGGCGGTCTGTTTGTTTTTAAAATTTAACTGGACAATAATGATATTATTTATTTAAAAAGTAAACTTAATAACCTCCTCTTCCCATTCCCTGTTGTCGCCCTCCATTTCGTTGTGATTGTTGATTATTTTGGGTTTGAGGAGTTATAGGACTTAATTTTTTTAATTCTGTTTCTTGATATTTAAGCCACTTTTTATATTGTTTTTCAGAAAGTTCTTTTTCAAAAGTAGTATTCAAAGTATTTTTTTGCAATAGTACTTTTTCACAAATAGGAGCTAACATTTCATTTGCTAGCATTTGAGATTCTTCCATAGTATTAAAATCACGATTTAACATTGCTTCACTTCTTTTTTTTGTTAAAAAATTGCTCACATCATCAAATGTTTTATAATTAAATGTTTTTATTTCATTTATTTTATTGTTATGCTTGTATATGGCTTGCATTACAACAGTTTTTAACAGGGCTTCTTTAATTTTTAATTTTTTAATCACCACTTCATAATCATACGTGATAATTCTTGCCATATTTTGAGGATTTACTTTAGGTTGTGTCATTTGTGAACCTTGCCCTTGTTGTTGCGAAGAATTTTGGCTACTTCCTCTTTGCTGAGAAAATAGTACAGCAGAAAAAGTTAAAAAGATTGTAAGTAAAATATTATTTTTAAGTTGTTTCATTTATTGGGTTTATTAAAAAATTAGTTTGCGAATATTTAAAGCTATAAAATTAAAAATATTTGAAGTAATACCCTTAAAAGGTTGATGCATTAACTAATCTTTAACGCCTTAACCTTTTGGAAATTAACTTTAACCCATTTAATGTCTCCATTTTCACAAATGCTTCTTAAAGGTTTTGTTGAGAACTTAATAGATTTAGATACTTTAAAATTATTAAGTTTATGCAGCACATTTTCAAGATCTTTAGGGTATATTATATCAAAAAACGAAATTTTTCCTTTTAAAAATTGATTTGCAGTATAACCAAAAAGTTGCTCAACATTATTTGAAACATATTCAATAGGAAAGTTTAGTTCATTTTTAGCTAAAAACATAACAGAGGTACTTCCTTCAATAATATTATTCACGCGCTCTAAATATTTTGTATGATTATCGATGTCAATTTCTGTATTTGTATCTGTAATTAACCCGTTATTTTCATAATATTCAATCTTTTTTACTAGTTCATCATAGGTTGGTTTAGCTTTCATATTGCTAGCGTGCGAATAAATTATTAAATGTTTCCTATTCTTTATTTCAAAAAGGATTTTAGGATCTTAAATATAGTTTAAAAATCAATAACGTAGTGTGTAATTTTTGAAAACACCATATTTTTTGTGCTATTTTTATTGAAATGGTTAAGTTTTTATATTAAACAGGTGGTTTTTATAAAATAATAATATTAGTTTAAGTTAAAAAAGAGTTGATTTTTTTAACTCTTTTTATGTAAATTTGAAATGACTCAATTTTTTATTAAATGATTCTGGAAAAGAACCTGTCAAACCTAACAAGAACCTACAGAAAGCTGTTTGAGTGTTTGATGTTTTTTCTATTTACTTCATAATTACTTATCAAAATAATTTCAATCATTGTATCATTATTTTCAGTTGATTAAACTGAGTTATATTTAACAACCTCTAATTATGGAAACGTTAAAAAATGTATCAAAGCCTGAGCGACCAGCTTCAACTCAAGGTAACTTTTATGAGCCATTAGAAAATAATATTGGTCCTGGAATGAATGAAAGAGTTCAGAAACTTAGAAAAATAAGCTATGAGGCAGAACCTTCTTTATCCATTGAAAGAGCTTTAATTCAAACAAATTTTTACAAGGAGAACTTTGGGAAATATTCAATTCCGGTTTTAAGAGCCCTTAATTTTTTGGAAATTTGTAAGCAGAAAACCATCTATTTGGGTGATGGAGAATTAATCGTTGGGGAACGGGGACCAAGTCCTAAAACGGTTCCTACATTTCCTGAATTAACTTGCCACAGTGTTGAAGATTTTCATGTATTAAATACGCGTGAAATGCAGCGTTATACCATTTCTCAGCAAGATATTGATACCTATGAGAAAGAAGTCATTCCATATTGGAGCGGAAAAACAATGCGAGAACGCATTTTTAGCCATGTGCCAAAAGAATGGTCTAATTTGTATGAAGCAGGTTTGTTTACCGAGTTTATGGAGCAACGCGCCCCTGGGCATACGGCCTTGGATAGAAAGATTTACGAAAAAGGAATGTTGGATTTTAAAAAAGAAATTCAAGCACAATTAGACAAATTAGATTTTTTAAATGACCCTGAAGCTACCGACAAAAAAGAGCAGCTCGATGGAATGTCCATTTCTTGTGATGCGGTGATTTTTTTTGCGGAACGTCATGCAGATTTGGCAGAAGCATTGGCAGAAAAGGAATCTGTTATAATACGTAAACAGGAACTGAAAAAAATTGCAGAAGTATGCCGCTGGGTTCCTGCAAATGCACCACGAAATTTTCATGAAGCAATTCAAATGTATTGGTTTGTCCATTTAGGCACTATTACCGAATTGAATGGCTGGGATGCTATGAATCCAGGCCATTTCGACCAGCATTTAATGCCTTTTTATGAAAAGGAAATAAAAGAAGGAACTTTAACTAGGGAAGAAGCAAAGGAATTATTAAGCTGTTTTTGGATTAAAGTTAATAACCACCCTGCGCCTCCAAAAGTTGGAATTACAGCCAAAGAAAGTGGCACTTATAATGATTTTACAAACATCAATATTGGTGGCGTCAAACGCGACGGTTCTAATGGTGTTAGTGAAGTTTCTTATATAATGCTTGAAATTGTTGAAGAGTTGCATATTCTTCAACCGGGAAACTCTGTGCATATTAGTGCCAAAACACCAGATCGATTTTTGAAAGAAGCCTGTAAAGTAATCCGCCAAGGTCACGGTTATCCTTCCATTTTCAATCCGGATATTTATATTCAGGAAATGTTACGTCAAGGAAAATCGTTAGAAGATGCGCGTGAAGGGGGTTGCAGCGGTTGTATAGAAGTGGGAGCTTTTGGCAAAGAAGCCTATATTTTAACAGGGTATTTAAATGTTCCAAAAATAATTGAAATTACCCTAAACAACGGTATAAATCCGCTTACTGGAAAACTAGTAAGTATTAAAACTGGTGATCCAAGAGATTTTAAGAATTACGATGAATTGTACCAAGCCTTTAAAAAACAACTGAATTATATTGTAAATCAAAAAATTTTGGTGAGTAATTATATCGATAGAATGTTTGCAAAATATAGTCCTGCAACATTTTTATCGGTGGTCATTGAAGATTGTATAAGCAAAGGAAAAGATTATTACAATGGCGGCCCAAGATACAATACAAACTATATTCAATGTACAGGTTTGGGGACGGTTACCGACAGTTTATCAACTTTAAAAAAACACGTTTTTGAAGACAAAACCTTTTCAATGGAGGTGCTTTTAAAAGCCATTTCAAAGAATTTTGAAGGAGAAGAAATATTGAGGCAAACCATTATCAATAACACCCCTTTTTATGGGAATGATGATGATTATGCAGATAATATTGCCTTACAAGTTTACAACGATTTATTTGATGCCATTGATGGAAAACCAAATACAAAAGGCGAAATGTTTCATTTAAACATGCTGTCAACAACCTGTCACGTTTATTTTGGAAAAATAATGGGAGCAACACCAAATGGACGTTTGGCACACAAATCAATTTCTGACGGAACTTCACCCTCACACGGTTGTGATACCAACGGACCTTCGGCGGTCATAAAATCGTTGACTAAAATTGATCAGGTAAAATCGGGCGGAACTTTATTAAATCAACGCTTTTTGCCAAGTTTATTAAAACGTGATGGGGATATCATAAAATTAGGCCATTTGGTCAGAAGTTATTTTGCTTTGGGTGGCCATCATATTCAATTTAATATTGTGGATACCGCCACCTTGCTTGCGGCACAAAAAAACCCGGAAGATTATAAAGATTTATTGGTGAGAATGGCTGGCTATAGTGACTATTTTAATGATATGAATGCCGATTTACAACAAGAAGTTATTGATAGAACTGAAAATGAATCAATATAAATGACTACAGGTTTAATTTTTGACATAAAGAAATTCGCCATTAATGACGGACCTGGAATACGTTTGACTGTTTTTTTTAAAGGTTGTAACCTTGCATGCAAATGGTGTCATAACCCTGAAAGTATATCACCAAAAGTGCAGAAAATGTACAATGCAAAAAAATGTATTGGCGCTGTAAAATGTATTGAAAATTGTCCGAATGATGCTTTAAAAATGACTTCGGAAGGCATTGTTACCGATTATAATATATGTAATTTATGTGGAAAATGCGCTGAGGTTTGTCCAACCAAAGCCTTTGAAATGTTAGGTTCAGAAATTCCAATTTCTGAATTAATGAAAAAGATTGATAATGAAGCCATATTTTTTGATCAATCGGGTGGAGGTGTTACATTTTCGGGTGGAGAACCTTTAATGCATGCTGATTATTTAATAGAAGCCTTAAAGGAATGTGGAAAAAGAATGTATCATAGGGTTGTTGACACCACAGCATTTGCAAAATTAGAAACTGTTTTAGAAGTTGCAAAGCATACAGAATTATTTTTAATTGATTTAAAAGTGATGGATTCGGCGAAACATAAAGAGTTTACAGCTGTTGGAAATGAAAAAATTCTTTCAAATATAATGGAATTGGCAAAGACAAATTGTGAAATAATTTTTAGAATTCCATTAATTAAAGGAGTAAATACTTCAGAAGAAAATATTAGAGAAACGGCGATTTTTATAAACTCTTTAGAAGGAAATAGAAAGGCGATTAATTTATTACCCTGTCATAATATTGCAGAAAATAAACATATGAAATTAGGAAATTTAACTAAATCAAATGTATTTGAAGCGCCTTCAAATATTGAAACAGAAAAAATAATTTCAATATTCGAAAACTTTGGAATTACAGCTACTGTAGGAGGTTAATATCGATAACCTTTTTGGTTGTTTATTTTAATATAGAAGTTTCCCTAAATTCATTTTTTTGGTTCCATCGACTTTCATAAATACCTGATTTATGCTATTTTAAATTGTCTTTAAACAATCAATAAATTAATCTGCCTTTAAAGAATAACTAATTAAAGACCCAATTTTTATAATTACTTGATTTTTCTATCTCATTTTCAATTTCATCAGGTAATTCTGGGAAAAAGTCTATGCCTGTTAAATTTTCTATTTTATCAATGCTTGTCACAAATTGATACAATCCTTTGTCGGATTTTTCATGAGGTATTAAAAACGCGATGGCTTTAATATCGGGATCATTATAATCTAAAATTATTTTGTAGAAATATTGAGGAACTGCAACTTCTTCTGTTCCTATTGTTTTTAAATGAGGCGTTAAAACCCCACCCGTTACAACATATAATTTTTGATATTTTTGTGCCCAGTATCTTACTTTTTCTTCCAATCTGTTCCAAACACCACTATTAAACTCATATGCTTGGGGTGATATATTAGAAGTTAAAAAAGTTTCATTGTAGGCTTCTACAGAAAATTTTCTATCGCCGGCCGGACATAAATGTCCTTTGTTGTAGCCTGAATTTTTGAAGTTTTTATAATGGGCGCTTTGTGTTGTTACCTTTGGGTCTTGTTCAAAATACGGCCTTTTAACTGGAAGGCTTGTAAGATGTTTTTTTGTTAATTCATACGCCACCCATTCTGCCTGTTCGTATTTTTCGTTATAGGAAAGCGAATAAAATTGATGATGAACAATTTGCCCTGTGGTTGAGGTCGGCAAAAAATCAAAATCGGAAACTAAAACCTCTTTATTTGAAACGGCTGTTTTGAAGGTGTTGCCATCATAAAAATAAACGCCTATGGCGACAAGTAAGGTTATAATCGTATAAATTGCCTTTCTATTTTTCACTTTTTAATAAAATTTCTTGAAAATTTTCAGATTTTGAAAGCCCATCAAACATGGTTACAAATCTTTGTGGTGGTGCGGTCAGTTTGCGTTTTACCAAATCTATCCATGCGCCATACACTTTTATTTCAGCCGAAAGTTTACCTGCTTCATTATAAAGAAGATGTTTGAATCGCCAGCGTTCAATTCCTGCTGAAGCGCCTTCTAATTCCATTTTTACGGTAATATTTTCGCCAATATGTATTTCCTTGAAAAATGAAGTTTCTTCTTTAACGTGAGTTCGATTTAAGCCATAATGCCATTATCTATTATTTCTATATTTAATGAAGGTTTTTTAGGGAAGAA
>DAIDMK010000083.1 GCA_027449025.1 Lutibacter sp.
CCGGCTTTTTTTTCTCCCATCAGAAATGAAATCATTTAAGGAATCTTGCATAAACATATCATCAGTCAATGGAATTCCATCAAAATAGCCCAATTGATGAAAAGCGCCCAAATCAATTGCGTATTCACCAATCCGTGTTCCAATGGTAATAATGTCATCTCTTGTTATAAAAACCCCAAAAGGTATATTTTGAATTGGAAAATCGCAGCCTTCCGCTACTTTTAACCATGATTTTTTGTTTGGGTTGTTTGCTGCTATTTGCATATCTCTAATTTATTAGTAGTACTATTTTCACATCAAATATATAAGTTTCTTATTAAATGCAAAATGAAATTCATATTTTTGCAAAATATTTAACTTTTAAAATTTAAAATTAATGCAACGTGACCAAATTATCTTCGATTTAATTCAAGACGAGAAAGTGAGACAAACCAGTGGTTTGGAATTGATTGCTTCTGAAAACTTTGTAAGTGAACAAGTTATGGAGGCTACCGGTTCTGTTTTGACCAACAAATATGCAGAAGGATACCCAAACAAGCGTTATTATGGAGGTTGTGAAGTGGTTGACATTGTTGAGCAAATTGCCATTGATAGGGCAAAAGAACTTTTTGGCGCGGAATACGTAAATGTGCAACCTCATTCTGGTTCGCAGGCTAATGCAGCTGTTTATCAGGCTGTTTTAAATCCAGGAGATAAGATTTTAGGTTTCGATTTGTCTCATGGCGGACATTTAACGCACGGTTCTCCAGTAAATTTTTCTGGTAAATTGTATAAAACTTCTTTTTATGGTGTTGAAAAAGAAACAGGTGTTTTAAATTATGACAAAATTCAAGAAACTGCCACCAAAGAAAAACCAAATTTAATTATTGCAGGTGCTTCGGCATATTCAAGAGATATAGATTTTAAAAGATTTAGGGAAATAGCAGATTCCGTTGGTGCCTTGTTAATGGCAGATATTTCTCATCCTGCAGGTCTTATAGCCAAAGGAATTTTAAATGATCCAATTCCTCATTGCCATTTTGTGACCACTACAACTCACAAAACTTTGCGTGGGCCACGTGGCGGAATTATAATGATTGGAAAGGATTTTGATAATCCGTTCGGACAAACACTAAAAAACGGCAGCTTGAAAAAAATGTCGGCTTTAATTGATTCAGCTGTTTTTCCAGGAAATCAGGGTGGACCATTAGAGCATATTATTGCCGCCAAAGCCATCGCATTTGGCGAAGCTTTAACCGATAAATTTTTAGCATATCAAATTCAGGTAAAGAAAAATGCGGCAACTATGGCTGCTGCTTTTATGAAAAAAGACTATAAAATTATTTCTGGCGGAACAGACAACCATATGATGTTGATTGACCTAAGAAATAAAAATATTAGCGGTAAAGATGCTGAAAATGCCTTGGTAAAAGCTGATATTACAGTAAATAAAAATATGGTGCCTTTTGATGATAAATCTCCTTTTGTAACTTCAGGTATCAGAATTGGCGTGGCTGCAGTTACAACCAGAGGCTTAAAGGAAAATGATATGATTGGGATTGTTGATTTAATTGATGACGTTATTTTAAATTATGAAAATGAAGCAAAACTTGAAGAGATTGCTGAAAAAGTAAATGAAATGATGTCAGGTTTACCGTTATTCGCAAAATAGATTGTATTTTATATAAAAAAAATCCCGCCTAGAGCGGGATTTTTTTTATGCTTTTTTTTATAATTGCTAATTAAGTTGCTGGTTTTAAGGGATTATTTCTTATCTTTAAGTGTTTCATATTTAAATCGTTACAATTTCTGTAAACAGGACTTATAGTTCAATTATTACAATCGATTAATCTGTGAAATTGCACTATCTATTAACACTTGATTTGTTACATAATTTATAAATAATAATAAAATGGAAATACAAAAAGAATTTACATCTATGCCAAGAATTGGAGATAAAGCTCCTGAATTTAAAGCAGTAACTACGCAAGGACCAATTAATTTTCCTAGTGATTATGAAGGAGATTGGGTGATTTTATTCAGCCATCCAGCCGATTTTACGCCAGTTTGCACCTCAGAATTTATGACCTTTGCATCATTGGCAGATAAATTTGAAAAAGCAAATTGTAAATTAGTTGGATTGTCAATTGACGGGTTATACAGTCATATTGCTTGGTTGCGTTCAATTAAAGATAAAATCGAATATAAAGGAATGAAAAATGTTGAAGTCAAATTTCCTTTAATTGAAGATATAACGATGAGTGTTGCCAATAAATACGGAATGATTCAGCCAAATGAAGCTGCAACCCAAGCGGTAAGAGCCGTATTCTTTATTGATCCTAAAGGAATTATCAGGGCTATTATTTATTATCCATTAAGTTTGGGACGAAATTTTGATGAGTTGTATAGAGTTGTAATCGCACTACAAGCCGCTGATGCTTTTGGTGTTGCCACTCCTGCCGATTGGGAACCCGGAGACGATGTTATTATCGGTCCTGCAGGTTCTTGTGGTACAGCACAAGACAGAATGGATGGGAAAGAAGATATGGATTGCAAAGAATGGTATTTTTGTACCAGAAAACTTGATAAAGATTTAGTTCTTGATAAGATTCTTAAAAAATAGCATTCTAAATAAGTAGAGAAATCCCGCAAAAGTGGGATTTTCTATTTAACTATCCTTCTAAATCTTCTATATCCTCAGCGCGTTCTATAATATTTTGAGGCAATGATTTTTTGGATTTTGCGCCCATTTTCTTCAACTTTTCTACACTTATAATTAAATTTCCTTTTCCTTCAAAAAGCTTGTTCATAGCGCCTCTATATTCCGCTTTCGCTTCATCCATCTTTTTACCAACGTTGGTTAAATCGGAAATAAAACCTTCAAATTTATCGTACAAAGCACCCGCCTGGCGCGCAATTTCAAATGCATTTCTTTGCTGTTTTTCATTGTTCCACATAGAATCAATAGTGCGTAAAGTAGCCAAAAGGGTAGTAGGCGTTACAATCACAATATTTCTTTCAAATGCTTTATTATATAACTGATTGTCGGTATTTAATGCCACAGCAAATGCAGGTTCAATAGGAATAAACAACAATACAAAATCAGGTGATTCAATTTTGTAAATATCTTCATACCGCTTTTCGCTCAATTGTTCGATATGACGCTTTAAGGAATTTACATGTTCCTTTAAAAATTGCGATTTATCATGGTCGTCATCACTATTTACAAATTGTTCGTAAGCTGTTAAAGAAACTTTTGAATCGATGACCATTTTTTTTCCGTCGGGTAAGTGAATCACCACATCGGGTAAAATCCTTTTTCCTTCTTCATTGTTAAAACTTTGCTGCACAAAATATTCACGGTCTTTTTCCAAACCCGATTTTTCTAAAACGCGCTCCAACACCAATTCGCCCCAATTTCCTTGTGTTTTACTATCGCCTTTTAGCGCCTTTGTTAGGTTGATGGTGTCTTTGCTCATTTGCAGGTTTAAATCCTTCAACCCAAGTATTTGCTGACGTAAAGCAGCGTGGTAATCAATACTTTCTTTATGCGTATCTTCAACTTTTCGCTCAAAAGTCTGTATTTTTTCCTGAAGCGGATTTAAAATATTTTTTAGGTTTTCTTTATTCTGCTCGGTAAATTTAACCGATTTTTCCTCCAATATTTTACTGGCCAATATTTCAAATTCTTTGCTGAATTTTTCCTGTAATTTTTCTACTTCTGCTTTATTTTCATTTAGCTTTTCCTCCAAGTTATGAAACTCAGAAACCTTCTGCGTCAAGCGGATATCTATCTGATGTTTTTCATCATTTAAGCTATTTTTTTCCTGAATCAACTTGTTTATATTTAATTCATTAAGCTGTTTCTCCTCAAGCAATAGTTTGTTTCTTATTTCCAGTTCAGAAGTTGCTTTTTCCAAAGTATTCTTGGTTAATAATTTACCGATTATAAAACCAATTATTAAAAATACCAAGGCAATTGTTACATATAAAATAAACTCAGTCATCACAATTTTAAGATAAATATTAGTTTATAAAAGTAAGAATTTTATATTTGCGGACTAACTGGTATTTGAAAAATAGAAACTGAGTTATTAACAACAATATGAAAATTTTTGCCCGTTTTATTTTATACACTATTTTTAGATGGAAAATTATTGGAAGTTTTCCAAAATATTTAAAAAAATATGTGATTATTGTAGCGCCTCACACACACTGGCAAGATTTTCCTTTGGGTGTTTTTATTAAATTTGCAGAAGATTTGCCGGCAAATTATGCTGGAAAAGCGTCCTTATTTAAACCACCGTTCGGATTTATATTTAAATGGTTGGGAGGAACGCCAATTGACAGAAGCACAAGTAGCAATACAGTTGAAGCCATTGTCAATATCTTTAACGCTAAGGAAAATTTTATTTTATCATTGTCGCCCGAAGGAACCAGAAGGAAAACAACTGCATGGAAAACAGGGTTTTATTATATTGCAAAAGGCGCAAATGTGCCAATTGTTATGGTTTCTTTTGATTTTAAAAACAAAGAAGTTAAAGTTGCTAAACCTTATTATATAACTGATAATATGGAAAACGACTTTAACTTCTTTTATAAATTTTTTGAAGGCATTCAAGGTAAAATACCTGGAAATTTTTAATTTGTAAATTCTATTATATTTCGTTTGAATAATGGGATTGAAATAAATAACATAAAAATACCGATACTACATAAAATAGCCATTTTTGAAAGTATTTCCACAAGTGATAATTCTCTCCAAAAAATATCATAATAGCCTTGAATTCCCCAGTAATTAAGACTGAAGATTGCCATTTTCTGCATAAATGCAGGCATTATAAAAATTGGAATCATACTACCACCAATTGCCGACATAATTAAAATAATTATAGTGCTTAAACTTTGTAATTGCTGACGAGATTTTGCCACGGCAACTAAAAATATTCCAAAACTTGTAACTGCAAATGAAACTGATAATGTTAGTAAAACTAAACTTATAATATCTTTAAAAATTGGTAGGTCAAAGGCAATCCAAGCAAAAATAAACATGATGCTTAATTGAATAAATGAAATTATAAAAGTGGCACCCATTTTCCCAAATAGTATATCCGTTTTTTTAATGGGAGAGAATAGTAATCTTTTTAAAGTTCCAGATTCTTTTTTCTCCAACAAACCACCTCCAACTCCTGTTATGCTAAATAAAAGCATCATTATTGCCGTACCAGATACAGCTTGAATCAATCCTAAAATCTGATCATTATTATGAGCTTTAATTATTGAAATTTCCTTAAAAGGAATTGAATTTATTTTATCATTACTTTGACTGTCGTTAATATTTTGCTCAATTTTATTTTTTTGAATTTCCGTTAAATTACCATAGTTTTGATTTAAATAATTTTTAATTTTATTTTTCTGAAATTCCTTCCCTTTATTGCTTAATAATATACCTGTAACTATAGATTTTACAATACTATATTCAAACTTTTTTGAAGCATCATATATTAATTTAATAGGTAGTTCTTTTCCTAAGACAAGTGAATCTTGAAACCCTTTATCAATAATTAAAAATCCAACTTTTTCTCCCTTTTTCACCAAATCTTCTCCTTCAATTTTACTTGATAATACCAGATTTATTTCTTCTATAGAATCTAACTCTTCAATAATTTTTTTAGACAACAAACTATTGTCATTATTTTTAAAGAAAAGTTCAATAGGCTTTAATTTGCTTTCTTTTTTATTTACACCGCCAAACGCAAACGCAAATAAAGTAATTAACAAAATTGGAATCAGAAATGTTAAAATCACTGCTTTTTTATTTATAAAAAATAATTTTAAATCTTTTTTTATGAGTAGAAGTTTCATTTTTAGGTAGTTTATTGGTTAATCTCTTAGTTGTTTGCCGGTTAAATTGAGAAATATAGATTCCAAATTTGATTTTTGAATTTCAATACTTTTTATTGTAATATTCAATTGTCGTAAAGTGGTTAAAAATTCTTCTAAATCTATTGAAGGATTGCATTCAACAGCAATAATATGACCATTTTTTTGTATATTTAATTTGCTTTTTTCTTGTAAATATTTAAAAATTTCTTTTGAAATAGAAATTACTTCAACATAAATAATTTCCTTTAAATTACAAGCTTTTTGAAGTTCATCAATTGTTCCTTGAGCTATAATTTCACCATTATCCATAATAGCAATCATGTTGCATAAGCGTTCAACTTCCTCCATATAATGTGTTGTGTATACAATGGTTATTCCTTTTTTATGCAAAGATTCAATAATGTCGAATATTTTATTTCTGCTTTGAGGGTCAACTCCGGTCGTTGGTTCGTCCATAAATACAATTTCTGGTTCATGCAGTAAGGCTGCGGCAATATTTATTCTGCGTTTCATACCGCCGGAATATGTTTTTATTAGATCATTTTTTCGGCTAGACAAGCCTATTAAATCTAACAACTCTTCAATTTTTGGTTTCAATTTAGCTTTTGAAACTCCATTTAATTTCCCCCAAAAAACTAAATTGTCAAAAGCTGAAAATTCTTCATATAACGAAATGTCTTGAGGTACAACTCCTAACATTTTTTTGCATTTAAGAGGGTGCGTTTTTATAGATTTATTATTAATGAGTACTTCACCATTGTCAAAAGATTGCAATGCACTTATTATTTCTATGGTTGTTGATTTCCCAGCTCCATTTGGCCCAAGCAAACCAAAGATGTCTCCTTTTTTAATTGTTAAATTTAAATTGTTTACAGCGTTAAAATTCCCGTACGATTTTGAAAGGTTAGTTACTTTTATCATGTTATTTTTATTTTGATAGATCAAAATTGATAAATGATTTAAAATAGTTCAATTAATATATGCTGAAGTGTATTTTAAATAGGACAGACCGTAAATAAATAAGGTTTATAAGCACAAAAAAGAAGCCGTCTCACAACTAGAGACGGTTTTTTTTGTACATTTATTTGGAAGTTTTATTAGTTTTTTGTATATT
>DAIDMK010000084.1 GCA_027449025.1 Lutibacter sp.
CTGAAAGTTGTTCACAATCATCAGAATTTAAAGGACTTTATAAATGTGTTTTAACAAAACAGACAACTTTCTATTACCTATTATTTTACTGAAGAACGATTGAAAACCTTGGTAAAAGAGGAACAACAAGGCCAGTTAACACTATTAAAAACCATTCCTGGTATTGGAGAAAAGGCAGCCATTTTATTGGTTGTGTTTACAGATGGTTTTTCTAAGTTTGAAAACTCGAAACAATTGTGTTGCTATGCAGGTATAACTCCCACTATTAGACAATCGGGCAGTAGTGTTCGAGGACGAAGTCGGATAAGTAAAATAGGCAACAAGAAATTAAGAAACCAATTGTTCTTAAGCAGCTTTACCGCTTGCAGGTACAATAAGGCTTGCAGGGAGTTGTATGAACGCATTGTGGGACAAGGGAAAAGTAAAAAACTGGCTCTGTTGGCGGTATGCAATAAACTGCTAAAACAGTCCTTTGCTATTGCTATATCAGGATTGCCATACAATGAGAACTTTGTTTCAAAATTAGTTTAAAAAGACTTGTTTTTTAGCTCAGTTCTTTGTTGCCCACAGTATTTTGTTTTCAGAGCTCAATTCCGTGTTTTTTTAAGGTTGTTTTGAACCAACCAGATTCTACTTTCCAAAAATCATCGTTTCTTAACTTTTCAACCGCTATGTTTTTATAGTTTTCATTTTTATTTTCCAATAATATTTCAATGAATGAATGAAAATAAAAAATATCATTATCGGTTTGAAATTCAGCTTCCAGAAAGTCAGTTTGTAAGTAGGTTTCCAGTTTTTTAGTGTATTCAGCAGAATAATATTTATCTAAATATTCAAAAGCATAGGAATTGTTATTTTTAAAAGCTAATTCCTCAATTCTTGGTAAATATTTATCCTTATGTTTTCTGTTTTTAAAAGTTCTGTCGTAAAGTAACCAATAAACATCCTTTTTAGAATAGATAATTATACTGTCTAATTTTTCCATTACAAAGTCAGTCTCAAGCTTTTTTTTCATAGCTAACTCTCGTTCATAATTGTTGCCTTTGTTTGAAGCTTCTATTCTAATTTTATTCCAATATTCGTGATAAATCATTGAAGAAACTGGGTCAATTCCCATTAAACAACCCTCAAAAGTCTCAACCATTTCATTTTTCTGTAATTCAGCTGATAGTAATTCAGGAACGTTTCCTTTATTTGACTGAATAAGTTCAATCGAAGCGTAAGTCCGAATTGTTGGATTTTCGTGTTTTGATAAATCGGTTAATTCCTTATCCGATAATTTACTTTTTAATTTCTGAAAGTTTTTATATTGTTCGCTTTCAGAACAGCCCATTCCTGTACAATCAGAATCGACTCTATTGACTTTAATTATTGAATCAATCAGTTGTTCTTTTGTTTGCGAAAAACAGAGACTAATTGTCAAACTAAATATTATCGTGAGCAGTTTTTTCATATTGTGGGCAACGGGTTTGAGCATGAAAAGTTGCGGGTTTTGAAAACGCAATTTTCCAATGTTTAAATTTAATATATTTTTATTTTAGAAACATTCTAATTTGCTGAATTTAGCAATTTTTTATGCGCGGTGTTGTAGGTAGTGCTTTAGAAGCTTTCGTTTAACTCTCTAAACATTTGGATTGTATCAATATGTTTGACATTAAATTGATTACAGACTTCAGGTATTTTTATTCTGTTTTTTCTATCAGGTTGGCTTTTTTCATAAGTAACAATTGTCCAATTATTACTCATAGCAAAAGCAATAAGCCAAGGGTCTGCTAAGTCGGTTTCAAGAAACTCCTGAATTGCATTTGGTGTGAAATGATGAGACATTGAATTAGTCCAATTCACAATAGCAATATAATTTTGAAGAACATTATCTGTATCAATAAAAAAATCGTTTGGCAAATTAGAATCGCACCATATTTTAAGTTCATCTTCGTGAGAAGAATTGTCATAAATCTCTTTTTTTACTTTATCAATACTTACGATTGTACCATTTTGAGATAAAATATTGACTTTTAACCAAAAACTTTGAACAACATCAAGAGGATAAATTGAACGATGAGCTTGTATGAAGAAGTTTGAATCTACTATATATTTCATACTTGGTATAGATATTCATTAATAAACTTCTTGTATGTATTTCCCTTTAAAC
Organism: Lutibacter sp.; assembly: GCA_027449025.1. GTDB lineage: Bacteria > Bacteroidota > Bacteroidia > Flavobacteriales > Flavobacteriaceae > Lutibacter. Next base: position 2,153 of record DAIDMK010000084.1, read on the forward strand.
TAGTTAATTTGTATGCGTCTCTATATAAAAGATTGTTTTCATTTACGGCATTATTTACATAACTAGCAAATCTTAAACTAATTCTCTTTTTAGCAGTTGCATAAAAATTCCCGCCAGAACTTTGGTTCTCTTTTTTGTTTTTAAATTCTGCTATATAATTGTTGTAAAACTCAAAAAAAGTAGGTTTAGATATTAAATCTAAATCTAATGCTCTTCTCGCAATTACAATTGGACTAACTTTAAAAACTCTACTTAAATATTTTATGTTTTGAGTGTTATTCCATTTTTCTCTAAAGAATATTTCAGGTACTAAAAATTCAGCCGCAACTTTATCACATAACAGTTCCGTTGGGTCATCAGCGGGAAGCATTTGTTTATTGTCAAAACCTGCACTTTCGCCTAGCCAAATATGAGCAATTTCGTGTATTAAAGTAAACATTTGAGCAGCTTTTGCATCTGCGGAATTTATAAATAGAAAAGGTGCTTTGTTATTTACTAGAACAAAGCCTCTACATTCATCAACTAAAATATTTCTTCTAGTATTGTTCCCAACAATTCCATTAAAATTGATGATTATTCCGATTTCCTCAATTTGTAATGTCAGGTAATCTAAAGCTTGTTCCCAAGTACCAAGTTTACTTGCCCAATTAACAGGTAGTTTTAAAGTATTCCTAATATCATTTACAATCTCTTTATAATCAGAGTTGTCGTTATATTTCCCAACAAAATCTAAATCAGGATATTCACTTTCTTGTAAGTAGTTTGTTAACCAATTTTGTCTGTCCTTTATTATTTGGATAGTATGATAAACATTTAAAGAAACTTTATCTCTAGGTGCTGCTCCAGTTCTGAAAAATGGTATAGGTATTTCTTCTTTTGGTGGCTCATTCATAAACATATATCCAAAAGGAACGTGAACTTTATGAGTGAAGTTTTCTAATTGTTTTATAGTAGGTTTTTTATTTCCTTCTATCCAATCTAAAACATCAGGATTCTCCTCATAAAATTCTTCTAGACTATTACCTGCTCGAGTAATTGCCCAGTTTATAATATCAGAATTTATATTTTCAATCCTTGTTGCCATTAGGCAAATATAACTTAATATTTATTATTTTCTGTTTTATCTTTAGTCGGTGGTTTTCCGCATTACCTACAACGGTTTAGGCTATGGCAAGTGCGAAATTTATTGCTAAATATTTCTATTTAAAGAAAGTTCTTTTAAAATTAAAACATTCTTTTATATCTAAACTTCGCATTTGCTATAGCCATTGTTGTGGTTTGTATGGTTTACTATGGCTATTAAAAAAGTATATACGTAATATCTGTTATTTTTTTTGAAGTTGGGTTAATTTTAATTGATAAAAAAGCTGTATGAGTTTTTTTATCAATAAAATCAACAGTATATTCTCCTTGTGAAGTGTCTGCTGTAACAACTCCCAGTGCACTTACATCATCCCCAATTTTAATTGTTTTTCCTCTTATTGTTAATGTTGATGGGCTGTAAACTTTAAAATTGTATAAAGAATAATCCTCGTCTTCAAAACGCAGATAAACATAACTATTCCAAAATTCTCTTCCTATATTTGGAAAGTCATATGCTCTATATTGTAAATCATTACCAAACATAACCTTTAACTTGGAATAATCACCTTGAGTAGCTATTATTGCTCCGATTGCTATATTATTTATTTTTATTTGAGCATATTCTAGATCAGTTATTTCATTTAATTCCCCTTGCGCATTAGTAATTTGACTACAAAATACCGCTGCAAATAATATTATATATAATTTTTTCATTTTGTTTATTTTGTTTATTTAATTTTTAAATTGTACTTAATTACAAGGATTTGTCACTTGACCTGTATTTGGGTCAATTTTTGTGCCAAAATAAAGTAGGGGATTAGCCATACTGCCGTTTATTTGTGCTTTCACATGAACATGCGATACTGTTTGACGCTTTTTGATAGCAATCCTAAGATTTCCGGAATCTCCTTGATATCCAATAATATCACCTGCTTTAACTTGACCTGATACCATACCTGCTTCTTGCATATGAAAAAATACCAAACGAACCGAATTGCCATTTATAGTTGAAGTAATCCCTACATAATAACCAGCTCCATTTGGTTGATAAGCCCCTATCTTTGCCACACCATCATACATTGCGTAAATGGGCTCACCAAAAGCATTTTTTATATCTACCCCATCATGCAATTTGTAACCAACTTTTCCATTACAAATTTTATTATCTTGTCTTCTTACACAAGTATTGTGTAAACCGCCCTGTATACCAGAATTAGTTTGAGGAGCAATCTCAGGGTTTCTAACAGGGTTACCTATACAAGGAATTTTTACGCATTCATTATTTATATTTTTTGTATATCCTTCAGGACAGTCATAATCACGACAACCATGAATAGGGTCGTCACAAGGAAATACCTCAACAGTTCCAGATGAAGAACTGGTGGATGTTCCACCACCTCCAGATGTGTCGGTTATTGTAGAAAAAGTCCAATCGATACTGGGAGTATAAGTAATATTTAAACTAGTACTACTAGAATTAGAACTACTAATAATAGTAACTTCACCTAAGGAATTATTACAAAAATCACTATTTGGGTCTAAGCTTTCGTCACAAGCTACTTCAGGATCCGTTTGTGTTTTTAGTAGAATATTACTTTTAAACGATAAATTCCGAACAAATTGTGATATAAAAACTCCATTTTCAACTCTATAACCATTTATAAAATGTCCATTTAAATTTGTTATACTAATAATACCAGAAAATTTGGAAGTATTGAAATCTTTTTTTGGTATTCGATTTAATAAGAAGCCATGAATACTATCATTAATTTTTATTAAAAATACTTCAGTTTTAATATTTGAATTTTTTGTTGTTGCCTGGAATAAAGGCATTGATAAATCGCTATTTTTAATTTTTTCAAATTTTAAAGATTTTATATCAATATTTAGATTTAATCCATTCTCTGTTTTATTAAATAATGACTTTGATTTAGGACTATTAATAAAATTAGTGGCTTCATTTGAATTTACAGATTGATATTTAATATTTGTCAAATTTTCAGTAATTCCTTCTTCTATAGCGCAAGCCCTATTTAAAAGTAAAACGCCAAATAACAGGATTCCAATTTTCAGATAATTTTTGATTCTCATTTTTCTCATAGTTTTTAAATTTAGTGATTAATTTTTAATTCTCAATACTTAAACAAGTTGCAATTTTTAAATAAAAGATAATTACGGTAAAACCATAATATTTCATTTTTCTTAAATTTTCAAATTGCAATATAAACCACAACGGTAATTTATAAGATTTGTGCGGCTTAAAAATCGGAGATTTTTCCGCCGTAACAAATTTTTGTTGAATGTTTGTCGGTTTGTACTAGTTCAAATTTAAGCATAAATTTTATGAGGTGTTAACTAAAGTGCCTCTAAATATTCTATTTTGTTGAATCTTTATTTTGGAAAACGATTTTACTTTTTTGGTTTTTTCGTTTCAATTTTCACGTTTAATTTGTAAAAAAACTCTGAATATTCTCTGTTTGTTGAAATCTTCATTTTGAAAATTTCTCTTTCTGTTTGGTTTTCCGTTTCAATTTTCACGTTCAATTTTAAAAAAAAACTCTGAACTTTCTCAGTTTGTTAAAATTGTTATTTTTATCTAAATCCTGAGATTTTTCTGTTTATTAAAATCTTTGTTCCTGAAAACTTTCTTTCTGTTTTAGTTTTTTCAATAATTTTTAAAAACTGAACTTTCTCGGTTTGTTAGAATTGTCATTTTAATCTAAATCCTTCAATTTTTCTGTTTGTTTAAATCTTTAATTGGAAAAGTTCTCTTTCTGTTTGGTTTTTCGTTTCAATAATTTTTAAAAACTGCAATTTTTCTATTATTTGAAATCTTTAATTTGGAAAAATTCTCTTTCTGTTTTGGATTTTTGTTTCTGTTTTTAAAATCTGCAATTTTTGTATTTTAACTTAAAAATCAGATAGTTTCTTGTTTACAAAAATTTTTGTCGGGCATTTTAGTTAACGTTGATGTATAAGCTTTGTTGCGATGGTTTAGCAGTAAAGTTACTAAATAATTACGGACAAAGAAAGTCCGAGAGGACTTTCGCAAGTAAGCAAAAAGCCAGCAATAAAGTTTATACGGCTTAAGTTTACAAAGTCTTAAATTTAGACAATTAATCAGAAAGAACAAAAGAGAGGATTAAGGTTAGTTTATACGGTGAAGCCTAGACTTCGACAACATTGATAATCCCCTCTCTTTTCTACTTTAATTTCGTTCAGTTCTGTGAGACCTAGATCTCGTTTTCAAGTTGTTGAAAGCAAAGTAGACTGTCCTTTCATAAATTCAGTTCTTATGAATAAAAGTACAGAAATTTTTGGAATTGACATCAGTAAAGATGTGTTCGATGTTTTTAGTTTGGAGATGGGTCACAATCAGTTTTCAAATAATGAAAAGGGTTTTAAACAATTCATCAAAAAGCTATCTAAGAACAGTTTGGTGGTTATGGAAGCCACAGGTTATTACCATTATTGTTTAGCGCAATATTTATATGAAAAAGGTTATACCGTATCGGTGGTAAACCCTTTATCAGTAAAGCGCTTTATCCAGATGAAACTTTCAAAGATAAAAACCGATAAGAGTGATGCTAAATCTATTTGCGAGTATGGTCGTAATAATGAAGTCCCTCTTTATACAGCAAAAGATAAGAACCAAGCAGAATATTTAAAAGAGTTGGATTTATGGAAACAAGAAAAATTGAACGATGGAATGAAAAGCTAAATTGGGCAACA
>DAIDMK010000085.1 GCA_027449025.1 Lutibacter sp.
AACACATTAAATATAAAAAACTATCTCTTCTTTTCCAAATATTTTATGCTTTTTTATATCGAACTCACGTTAATTAATAATTTCCAAAGATAACTGAAAGCCCCAAATAAACAACTTTTTTTGGGATTTTTGTCTGCAAAATTTTATTTTTTCTTTTTTTGTTTTGCCTTTTGTTTTTGAGCCATTGCTTGATTTAATTGTTGGCGAAACCCACCTTTTTTTTTAGGTTTCACCCCACCCACTAAATTTACAGAAATAACAAATATTCTTACTAGTTTTTTAATTATTAAAAGTAGATTGGAATAGTATAAAAGTTGGAACTTTATTAGATGAATTAATAACAAAATAAAATAGAGTGTAGCGTTTAAACTTATTTTAACGTAATGATGGTAATGTTATAATCCATTGCCCACAATGTTGAATGAACAATTTTAAATATAATAAATAAACGATACATAATGAAAAAGATACTTTTAATTAGCTTGTTAACAATTTTGACAATAACAGGTGTAAAATCACAAGAGAAAATTCAGTTTGGAGTAAAAGGAGGTATTAATTTTACTAATATAACATCAAATGAATTATACAATAAAGAATACAAAACAGGGTTTCACGTTGGCGCATTGGTTGAAATTCCATTTGGAAATAAATTTTCATTACAGCCTGAAATTTTGTATTCAACCCAAGGTGTCAAGGGAGAGGTGCCTATGTATTATGATTTTATATATCCTGGAGGGCCGGCTCCTCAACCTATGATGGGTGAATATAAACTTGATTATATACAGGTTCCTGTTTTAGCGAAAATATACGTAATTAAGAACTTCTCTTTAGAAATTGGACCTTCATTTAACTTTTTGGTAAATGATGAATTGATTTATAATTCTTGGACGAGCACAGATATAGGGAAAAGTTTTGAATTTAGTGGTATAGTTGGGCTTTCCTACAAAATTAAAAACGGATTTTTTGCAAATGCAAGATACTTTCATGGTTTTACAAACGCTTTAGACAGTAATTTTTCTGAACCAAAAAATTATGGATTTTCAACTGGATTTGGTTATCTGTTTAAATGATAAATATGTAAATCCTTTAAAATACTGATGGAAACACCTTAAAAATTTATGCTAAAATTTGAACTAATATAAATGACAAACATTCAACAGTAGATTTGCTATAACCGAAAAATATCCGGTTTTCCTGTTTTATCAATTTTATAAAAATTGACCTAAAACAAAATTTGTGTATAATATAAAAAAAGAATTATAAAACGAGCATCACAAATTTTGATACACCAAGGAATGATTAATGGCGAACAGCTTCTGTTACCAATAAATAATAAATTTAAACAGATGAAAAAACTGATTTATCTTTTTATTTTGACTATGGGAATTATTTCCTGTAGTACTGACGATAATATTAGAATTGACAATTCCGATTTGATTGGGAAATGGAATTGGACAAATACTGATGGCGGAATTGCATTTCAAATTCATGAAACACCAGAATCAACGGGAAAAACAATTCATCTGAGTTTAATGGAAAACAATACTTATTCAATAACTGAAAACGGAAATGAAATATCAAAAGGATCTTATGAATTAATTTTAAAAAAATCAATTTACTCGGTCGAATTGGAAAGATTTATTCAATTTCCTGAAAACCATCAGTACACAGGAATTGTTATGAAAGGAATAATTAAGACTTATGAAAGTAATAAATTGGATATTTCCGACAATAATTACGACGGAATTGGAAGTAGATTTGTAAGAATTGAATAAAAACCTGTTGGCAATATAAACGAACAATAATTAATTTTAAACAAATGCATTATGAAAAAGTATTTCCTGATTTTTAGTATAATCTCTATGCTAGGAATTTCATGTAGTGATGAAAGTTTGGAAACTACAAATATGAGAGTGAATCATTTTCAACAAACTGTTACAGGTGAAGGTCAGACTTTGGTATATCTAGTTCAGGAGGGAAGTGATATTGGAACTGAAAAATGGAATAACTTTTATTCAAATATAGATGGGTTTGAATACGAACTAGGATATGTTTATGATTTAATTGTTGAGAAACAAACTATTAAAAATCCTCCAGCTGATGGTTCTTCAATCAACTACGTATTAATAGAAATAATTTCGAAAGAGAAAATAGCTGATAGCATTTCTTTTGAGGTCTTTTTGAAATCAACAAAGAGAAGTAATCCTCCAAGTTTTGTTACTGGAAATAAAGTATCTGGATTCAAAATATTAAATACAATTGAAATTGATTGTAGTGACCTTTGTGACCAAATGGTTCAAATGCTTGAGACAGAAAATGAACTCTCGGGATTGTTCAATCATACTGAAACCGGCGCCATAAAATTAATAGAATTAAAAATTGAGTAAAACACCTTAAATAATTATGAAATGTGCATAACGCAAACACGATACAATCACCTATGAAAATATGCGCATTACATATGACCAATAAAAAACAATAAATATTTACATATGAAAACTAAATTTATTTTTTTTGCTTTAATAATAGGACTAACTTCCTGTGATATTAATAGTGACTGTGGTGAATGTTTTAGTCCGCCGAGAGCGTTTAATTTTGTATTTATAGATAAAGATTCTTCCCAAGATTTATTTAATAATGGGACATTTAAAGTTGAGGATTTAAGTGTAACCAATCAAAAAGATGAAACTATAAATTTTAAAATAATTAAATATCAGGATCAAACTATTCTGTCTCTCAATTCAATTGGATGGGTTCTGGAGCCCAGTGTGTATACAATTGAATTAAGTCCGGAAGTTTCTGTGATTATGAATGTTGATATGGATAAAATAACGGATGATTGTTGTACTTATTTTGAAGTTAAAGAATTTGAAATTTTGAATTATGAATATTCAGAATCTACTTCAACAGGAATAATTCAAATTGAAATATAATTCACTATGAAAAAAATAGGTATTATTCTTTTACAAATTTATATTACAGCTATATTAGTTGTTTCTTGTAGTAAAAATGATAATGTAAATATTTCTTCAGATTCTGTTTCAAATGTTTCAAGTACCATATTGAGAATAGATAAAGATGCATTTAGCAAGTTGAATAGCAATCGTATAAAAAATATAAGTGAAGGGGATATATTTACAATAAACAAGGGTACTAGAGTAGGAGATATTTTACAATTAAGCGTTTCATATAGTGGTGGATGTAGGCAACATTCTTTTGAGATTATTTGGGATGGATTGGTTTATACAGATAATCCTTGTTTTATGAATCTAATCATAATTCATAGAGGAAATAATGATACTTGCGAAGCTTTAATTACCGAAACAATTATTGTGAACTTAAAAGAATTAGTGGGTGATATTATTTATAAAGATAAATGTGCTTATACTATTTTCAGTACCTTTAATTCAAGTGAAACCCCTGATGTAGAAATTATGGGCATCAATTAGAAATTTACAGAAAGCATCAGTTAATTTAATTAATTTGGAAGAAGGAATAAGTATTGATACCTATATTGATAAGCTCTTAACTGAGTGTAAAAAAGGCAATGAAATGTACCAGGAAAAGCTGTATAGGCATTTTTATGGGTATGCATTAAGTATTTGTAGATTATACACGTATTCAGACCATGAGGCTGTCAGTATTTTAAATGATAGTTTTCTAAAAGCCTTTTCTTCAATTCAAAAAAAAGGATATAACAACTCGATACCTTTTAAAAATTGGTTAAGAAGAATTTTAATAAACACAGCAATTGATAATTATAGAAAAAACGCCAAGCATAACAATTATTTACAAATTGAAGAGGCAGAACATTTGGAAACCAATACAAATACTATAAATGATTTGACAGCTGAGGATATTATAAAATTATTAGACTTTTTGCCTGAAACTCATCGATTGGTGTTTAATTTATATGAAATACAGGGCTATAATCACCTTGAAATATCAAGTAAACTTGGCATTAGCGAGAGCACATCAAGAGTTTTTTTAACAAGAGCTAAAAGGAAATTAAGAGTTTTAATTTGCGAAAATTTTAAAGAAATTTATGGAAGATAATTTTGATAAAATATTAAGTAACAAAATTAAGGAAGCGCTAGAAAACTGCGATGTTCCATACAATCCTGAGCATTGGAACATGCTTGTTGCAAAAAAGAAAAAGAAAAATAGAAAAGTTGTTTTTTTCTGGAGATTTGCAGGAATATTGTTGTTGTTTTTAGTTGCAGGCAGTTTAGGTAAGTTTTTATTCAATAGCTCAGATTTAAAAAATCCAATTGACCCAAAAGAAATTATTGATAATAAAAATGACTTGTTGAAAAATGATTCGTTGAATGATAATAATACTTATGTCGCTAAAAATAAGACAGATAGTTTAAATATAGATGATTCAGAAATAAAAGAAATTGATTCGGTAACTATTTTTAAAAAGTTTTTACCAAAATCAAACTTACAGCCTAAAAGATATATTACTTCCATTGAAAATCATAAAACTAAAAATAAACAAAAAAGTAAAAATAACGAAGCTGTTATTTTAGATGATTCATTAAAAATTAAAAATGCAATTGCTACGAATGAATTGTTACTGATAAAAGAAAAAATAAACAAGAATAATGTAGCTTCTGAAAATGTGACATTAAATAATTATGATTCAGTTATAAATTTCAACAAAATAAATGAGAAGAATCCGAAACATATTAAAAAGGACATAGCAGCTTTATTGGAAGAGGAAAGCACAAGCGAAGAGCCTGAGCATAAATCTATAAAATTAGGTATTAATTTGTCGCCGATTTTGAATTACAATCAAGAAAATGAAAATTCAACTATTGGATTTGCAGGAGGTGTTTCGGTTGAATTTCCAATTTTCAAAAATTTTGATATTTCTACTGGTGTTTTATATACCAACCAAAAGCTTAATTTAAATAAGAATTCAAATTATTATGCAGATACTTCAGGTGATGTTAATCAAACTAGTAATTTTAATGACCAATTGGAGTCAAAAGACGCAATTGTTAGTGGAATCGAAATTCCTATTGCGCTAAAATATAATTTTTCTATCGATAAAAAGGATGTTTTTATTTCAGCAGGATTTTCATCTACCTCTTATTTTAAAGAAAACATTGAGACAAACTATATTATTTCTAATAGGACTGAAACAAGTACACAAGATTCCTTTGGAAACAACATTATTCAATATGATTTAATTCAAAGTGATAAAAAGGTTATAACCCCAACTACTTCAAATAAATTTAATTTTGCGAGTATTTTAAACGTTTCGTTTGGCGTTGAATTTCCAATTAAAAAACAATATCAATCAATTATTATTGAACCTTATTTTAAATATTCGTTAATGCCTGTTACCCAGGAAAAGGTTGATTTTTCAAGTGCAGGAATTTTTGTACGATATAATTTTAGTATAAAAAGAAAATAATTTTTTGTGTAACTGTAGCTATTTACTTGTTTTATACGTATTGATGATATAGGTTAATAAATTTAATTACCACAAGTGTAAAACCTCAATGCCTGCTACAAAAAAGAAGGTGGTAGGCGGAGGTTTTATAAAACAAATAAATAAAATTTTAATTTCGTAAAAACTCCATAGTTTCTAAATTTTTACAAATGAAACGAGCATTACAAATTTTGATGCACAATGGAATGATTAATAGCAAACAGCAGCTGTTACCGCTAAAAAATAAAGTTTAAACAGATGAAACGAGCATAACAAATTTTGATACACAAAGGAATTATTAATAGCGAACTGCAGCTGTTACCGCTAAAAAATAATGTTAAAACAGATGAAAAAAATAGTATTTATTCTTTCTTGTAGTATTTTACTTTTAAGCTGTTCAAATAATGATGAAACGGTTTCAGAAGAAGATTCTCAAATATGGCAATTAACAAAAATGACAGGCAGTATTTCAAACTCTGAAACTACCGGAGGCGATATGGATTGGCAAGAGTTTTATTTATTGAATTCAGATGGGACTTTTTTAAAATCGCGCGAGCAAAATAATGTATTAATTGAAATATCAGGGACATATACTTATGAAAATATATCAGAAGAAAAATTTATTGTGTTTAGCTATCAATCGGAAAGCCCTATTATTGGAAATTGCACATTAGAATTAAAAGAGTATTTAATTGTTAGGGAAAATAAACTTATTGGAACTTGGTCGGCTTGTGATGGTCCGGGATTAGAATATGATCGGCTAGAATTATGTGGAACAAAATAAATTTTAAATTGAGCGTCCCTGAAAACAAAATATAGTTGTTGTTTTTGTACAATGAAGCTTTAAAAAAATAAAAAGAAGCCGTCTCACTATTAAAATTTGAGGCGGTTTTTTATTTCTATTCAATTTTGGGTATTACTTTTATT
>DAIDMK010000086.1 GCA_027449025.1 Lutibacter sp.
CTTCCCTAAAAAACCTTCATTAAATATAGAAATAATAGATAATGGCATTATGGCTTAAATCGAACTCACGTTAATTACTCATTATTCATTAATCCTCTTAAATTCACTCAACAAAATTGCAGTCGCGGTTGCTACGTTTAAACTTTCGGTTTGCTTTAACGCGCCAAATCTTGGAATTGAAATGTTGCTGGTTATTAATTTTAAAATGGAATCACGTATACCGTTTGCTTCATTTCCCATTACCAATACTGCCTTTTCTGGCAATTTAGTTTTATAAACATTTTCGCCGTCCATAAGCGCAGCATATTTTGGTAAATTAGATTGTTGTAAGTAAGTTTCCAATTCAGTATAAATTATCGAAACCCTACCCAAAGAACCCATGGAAGATTGCACCACTTTTTGATTAAAACAATCAACAGTATTGGTTGAGCAAACCAATTGATCCACACCAAACCAATCACATAATCGAATAATAGCACCCAAATTTCCCGGATCATTAATTTCATCTAAAGCAACAATAAACCCCGATTTCTCTATTGGTTTAGCAGATGGAATCTTAAAAAGAGCCAAAACATTGTTTGGAGCCACAAGTGTGCTTATTTTTTTTAATTCGGTTTCAGAAATTTCAGTAACTTTTTCTATATTTTTATAAATTAAATTATCAACACAAAATAAGTGTTCCAATTCAAAATTTGAGTTTAAGAATTCAGCGACAATTTTAGTCCCTTCAGCAACAAATAAATGGTGTGCAGTTCGGTACTTTTTTTGATTTAAGCTCGTTATTGTTTTTAATTGATTTTTACTTAAACTCATAGATTTATCTATAAAAAATTGTAATTTGTTTAACCGTTGAAAAGTTATACTTTTGAAACAAATTTAAACGCTTATTTTTTGAAAAACAATTTTATAATATTATTAATTTTTGCGGGTATAATTTTTGGTTTTTCAGCGTGTAATTCAGTGAAGTATGTTACTGAAAATGAATTTTTGCTTGTGAAAAACAAAGTTGTTGTTAACGATAAAAAAAATGTAAGCGATGAAATAAACGATTATATTGTACAACGCCCAAATTCATTGGTGCTTGGAGTTGCTTTGCCTTTGCATTTTTACAATTTAGGGAACAAAGATTTTGAAGCCGATTTTGACGAATGGAAATTAGACAGTCCGGGATGGTATAATTTTACTACGGGTGTATTTTCAGAAAAGCAAGCACGAGGGGCTCGAAATTTCAAATATAAAATGCATCAATGGATTCTAAAAAACGGAGAACCCCCGGTTATTTTCGATTCAAAAAAAGCGACTCAAACAGTTAAAAACTTAACCCAACATTATTACAATGAAGGTTATTTTAATGCTAAAGTCGATTTTGAAGAGCGTAAATTGAAAAACAAGAAAACTACAGTTGATTATAATGTAATTACCGATATGCCTTACCGATTAGATAGCATTACAAAAAACATACAATCGACGGTTTTAGACTCCATTTATGGGATTCATAAAAGTAAATCCCTTATTAAAGAGGGAAACCAATTTAGGCTTTCCTCATTTGTTAATGAGCAAAACAGGTTGACCGATTTATATAGAAATTCTGGAATTTATCGATTTTACAAAAACGCAATATCTTTTGAAGTTGATACATCAACTACAAATTATAAATCGGATGTTATATTGCTTATTGATGAAAACACGGAATCAGCTCCATTTAAAGTCCAAAAAATTCAAAAAGTTAATATTTTTACCGATTATTCTTTTTCTACTTCAGGTGACAATTTAATTAAGGACAGTTTAAATTATAACGGATTTTCATTTTTTGCTCAAGAAAAATTAAGATACAATCCAAAGTATTTGCTAAATTCTATTTTTATTGAGCCAAATGATATTTATAAAGATGATGCCCGTGAGCTAACGCGAAAAAATTTAAGAGGTCTTCATAATTTTAGGTCGGTTGACATAAAATATGAAGAATTGGAGAATGATATGTTAGAAGCCTCCATCTATTTATCTCCCCTTAAAAAATATTCAATAGGAATTAGTACAGAACTGACACATTCAAATATTAGACAACTGGGTGTATCAGGAAAACTTTCATTTTTGAACAGAAATATTTTTAGAGGGGCAGAGCTATTGAAATTTTCAATTCAAGGTTCCTTTTTAGATTCTAAAGATGCAGCAGATAGTAATGGAAAATTATTGAATGCTTGGGAACTTGGTGGTGATATTTCATTAGAAATACCAAGATTCATATTTCCGGTTAAATTTGAAAAATTAATTCCGAAAAGCATGGCGCCAAAAACAATTTTCACTTTAGGAACAAGTTTTCAAAAAGATATTGGGCTTGATAAACAAAAATTTACTGGAATTGTAGATTATACTTGGGAATCATCAAAAACAAAAAATCATAGTTTTCAGCTATTAAATGCACAGTTTATTAAAAACTTAAATGTTGATTCTTACTTCGATATTTATGAATCTGAATTTGCTGAAATTCAGAATATAGCCAATACTTATTTTAACGAAACGATAACACCCCATAGTACTATTGATTTTATAGACACAAGGATTGATGCAAATTTTGAGGTAAGTAATCCCGAAGAATATAAAATCGTTAGAGATATTGAAAATCGTTATAATATAATTACCGAAGATGTTTTGGTTCCTTTAATGGCTTATACATTTACTTATAACAATAGCGAAAATTATAAAGATACCAATTTTTCATTTTTTAGGTCTCGATTGGCTGCATCAGGTAATTTGACCACATTATTAGCTCAGGAGAAAGATGCTAACAATACAAAAACACTTTTTAAGATTCCAATAGCCCAATATGTGAGGGTCGATTTGGAATACAAAAAATTCTGGGATTTTGTAGGGAACAATGTCTTGGTTTTTAGAAGTTTTTTGGGGGTGGCGGTTCCTTATGGAAATTCTACTACGATGCCTTTTAGCAGAAGCTATTTTATTGGTGGCCCTAATGATTTACGTGCTTGGAAAATTTATGATCTAGGTCCGGGGTCAACAAAAAGCGGATTGGAATTTAACGTTGGGAACTTAAAAATTATCAATAGTTTAGAATATAGATTCAATGTAATAAACAGCATAAACGGGGCTTTATTTGTTGATGCAGGTAATATCTGGGATATTTCAAACACTGCGATAACAGAATCGGAAGCTAAATTTAAAGGATTTAATTCGATTAAGGACATTGCCATAGGATCTGGTTTTGGACTTCGATATGATTTAAGTTTTATTTTATTACGATTGGATTTAGGTTTTAAAACCTATGAACCTTATTTTTCTGATGGAAATAAATGGTTTAAAAATTACAATTTAGGACATGCGGTATATAATTTTGGGATAAGTTATCCTTTCTAAATAAGAAATTAAAACTATTTCGTTTTCGTTTTTATTTATGTCCATATGATTTTTTTAAAAAGGATTATTCATTAATTTTGCTACAATAACACATATTAACTTTAGATAAAATATTATGGCTCAAACAATTAAATCAGGAGTTGCTACAGGAAAAACGGTACAGGAAATTTTTAAATTGGCAAAAGCCAAAAAATTTGCTTTACCTGCAGTAAATGTTATAGGATCAAATACCATAAATGCTGTTTTAGAAACTGCAAAAGAGTTAAAGGCACCTGTTATTATTCAATTTTCAAATGGTGGCGCACAGTTTAATGCAGGAAAAGGATTGTCTAATGAAAACCAAAAAGCAGCCGTTGCAGGAGCTATCGCAGGCGCCAAACACATTCATTTGTTAGCAGCTGCCTACGAAATTCCTGTGATTTTACATACAGATCATTGTGCAAAATCCTTATTGCCTTGGATTGATGGATTGCTTGATGCCGGAGAACAGTTTTTTAAAGAGAATGGTGTACCGCTTTTTAGCTCGCATATGATAGATTTATCTGAAGAACCAATTAAAGAAAATATTGAAATTTGCAAAACTTATCTTCAGCGAATGAGCAAAATGGGAATGACTTTGGAAATTGAACTTGGAATAACTGGAGGCGAAGAAGATGGTGTTGATAATTCCGATGTTGATTCTTCAAAATTATATACACAACCTGAAGAAGTTGCCTATGCTTATGAAGAACTTAAAAAAGTAAGTGATTGCTTCACCATTGCGGCTTCATTTGGAAATGTTCACGGAGTTTACAAACCAGGAAATGTGAAGTTAACACCAAAAATATTAGACAATTCACAAAAATTTATTCAGAATAAATATAAAACAGGTATAAATCCGGTAGATTTCGTATTTCACGGAGGCTCAGGTTCTACACTTGAAGAAATTAGGGAAGCAATTGGTTACGGCGTGGTTAAAATGAATATTGATACTGATCTTCAATTCGCTTTTACTGAAGGGATTAGAGATTACATGGTGAATAATATCGATTATTTAAAAACGCAGATTGGTAACCCAGACGGTGCCGACCAACCAAATAAAAAACATTATGATCCTAGAAGATGGTTGCGTGAAGGTGAAGTTACTTTTAAAAAGCGTTTAACCCAGGCTTTTAAAGATTTAAACAACGTTAATACATTGTAATACTGAAGTTTATAGCTATTATTTCATAAAGAGAATATATTTTTATATGTTCTCTTTATTTTATTTAGTAATTTGCACCACTTATTCTCACTAAAACAATATAGTTATGTCATCTTGGTTTAAAAGAAAAGATAAAGGAATTCAAACACCTACAGAAAATAAAAAAGATGTGCCGAAAGGGTTGTGGTATAAAACACCAAGTGGTAAAATCGTTGATTCATCAGAATTGAAACAAAACTATTATGTGAGTCCGGAAGACGGCTATCACGTTCGAATCGGAAGCGCCGAATATTTTGAAATTCTTTTTGATAACAATACTTTTAAGGAATTTGACAAAGATATGGTTTCTAAAGACCCATTAAAATTTACTGACAGCAGAAAATATACGGAGCGATTAGAAGAGGCATACGAAAAAACAAAACTTAAAGATGCCGTGAGAACGGCTGTTGGAAAATCTCTTGGAAAGGATATAGTTATTGCAGCAATGGATTTTGCTTTTATAGGCGGCTCTATGGGAAGTGTTGTGGGAGAAAAAATATCTAGAGCAATTGATTATTCTATTACAAAAAAAATTCCTTTTTTAATGATTTCAAAATCGGGTGGGGCAAGAATGCAAGAAGCCTCATTATCTTTAATGCAATTGGTAAAAACATCGGCCAAATTAGCGCAGCTTTCAGAAGTAAATATTCCATATATTTCATTGTGCACAGACCCAACAACAGGTGGAACAACAGCATCATATGCCATGCTTGGCGATATAAATATTGCGGAACCAAATGCTTTAATAGCTTTTGCTGGGCCAAGAGTTGTAAAAGATACCACAGGTAAAGATCTTCCGGAAGGATTTCAACGTTCAGAATTTGTGATGGAACATGGGTTTTTGGATAAAATTGTGGAACGTAAGCACCTGAAAAAACAAATCAATTTATATATAGATTTAATTCAAAATCTTCCAGTAAGAAAATAGAAAATCGAGCCTTTAGGCTCGTTTTTTTTAAAATAATTGTAAGCCTTCAACAAATTATCTGCTAAGCCTAATATTTAAAAATTTAAAGCTATTTCAATGGATTGCATTTTTTTTAGTAGCACATAATTGTATGACAAGGGTTTAGTATTCTATTAAAAATAAAATATCACTTCCTAATTTATTGTAAATCAATAATAATAATAGTATATTTGCCGACTGTAAACCATAGGGTTTAGCAATACATAAAAATTATTAATAAAATTAATGTTAGCATGTACTTAACAAAAGAGAAAAAAGAAGAAATTTTCGCAAAACATGGTGAATCAACCGCTAACACTGGCTCACCAGAAGGGCAAATTGCCTTATTTACTTTTAGAATTAATCATTTAACTGAACACTTAAAAAGAAATCGTAAAGATTATAATACAGAACGTTCGTTAGTTAGATTGGTAGGTAAAAGAAGAAATTTACTTGATTATTTAATTAAATCCGATATTGTAAGATATCGTGAAATAATTAAAGAATTAGGTATAAGAAAATAATTCAAAAAAAAGAGGCCTATTTTGCCTCTTTTTTTTTAATGTATTTGAAAATAAAAAAGCAATAAATTAAACTTTTCATTGGGCAACACACAACACAACGACTCAAACCAATTGTTTAATTAAATAAAAAATTATTTATGGTACCTAAGGTATTTAGAGAAATTATTGATTTAGGGGATGGTAGAACCATCTCTCTTGAAACCGGAAAATTAGCAAAACAAGCTCACGGGTCTGTTGTTGTTCAAATGGGAAATGCCA
>DAIDMK010000087.1 GCA_027449025.1 Lutibacter sp.
AAAAATAAAAGTAATACCCAAAATTGAATGGAAATAAAAAACCGCCTCAAAATTTAATATTGAGACGGCTTCTTTTTAATTATGATAATTCCCCCTTCGGGCCTGCCTCGCCGGCAGGCAGGGGTTAGGGGGCTTTTTAACCGTTCATAGAGATTAAAAACTCTTCGTTTGATGTGGTGTATTGTATTTTACTTTTAATGAATTCCATAGCTTCTACCGGATTCATATCAGCCAAATATTTTCTAAGGATCCACATGCGTTTTACCGTTTTTGGATCTAACAATAAATCATCTCTTCGTGTGCTCGATTTAACAAGGTCAATAGCAGGATAAATTCTTCGGTTGGCAATATTTCTTTCCAATTGTAGCTCCATATTACCCGTACCTTTAAACTCTTCAAAAATTACCTCATCCATTTTTGAGCCTGTTTCAGTCAGTGCAGTAGCAATAATAGTTAATGAACCGCCATTTTCAATATTTCTTGCTGCGCCAAAAAACCTTTTTGGTTTATGCAAAGCGTTGGCATCAATACCACCCGATAAAATTTTACCCGATGCTGGGGCAACTGTATTGTAAGCCCTCGCCAAACGTGTTATAGAATCCAATAAAATAACCACATCGTGTCCGCATTCAACCAAACGTTTTGCTTTTTCTAAAACAATATTAGCAACTCTTACATGTTTTTCTGCAGGCTCGTCAAAAGTTGAAGCAACAACCTCACCTCTTACGCTTCGTTGCATGTCTGTAACTTCTTCTGGTCTTTCATCAATCAAAAGAATGATTTGATAAACTTCCGGGTGATTTGATGCAATTGAATTCGCAATATCCTTTAACAACATGGTTTTCCCAGTTTTAGGCTGCGAAACAATCATTCCTCTTTGCCCTTTTCCAATCGGACAAAATAAGTCGATAATTCTTGTTGAAAGTGTGTTGTTCTTTCCTGCCAAACTAAATTTCTCCTCTGGAAATAACGGTGTTAAATGCTCAAAAGAAACACGGTCTCTAACTACATTCGGATTCAATCCGTTTATTTTTGAAACACGAATTAGGGGAAAATATTTTTCACCTTCTTTTGGCGGCCTAACCACACCTTTAACAGTATCTCCGGTTTTTAAGCCAAATAATTTAACCTGTGATTGGGATAAATAAATATCATCAGGAGATGAAAGATAGTTGTAATCGGATGAACGTAGAAAACCATATCCATCAGGCATCATTTCTAACACGCCTTCACTTTCAATAATCCCATCAAATTCATAATCGGGATCCCTAAAACGGTTTCCTGGTTTGCGAGGTCCTTTTTCTCTCTGTTGGTTTGCCTGCTGACTCCCTTGCTGACTCCCTTGCTGACTCCCTTGCTGACTCCCTTGCTGACTCCCTTGTTGTTTATGTTGCTTATTAGGCTGCTTAGGTTGTTTTGGTTGGTTTTGAACTTGTCTTTCTTGTTCGTTTTCAGTAACGTCAACAATCGTTTCAATACTTTCTGGCTGACTTTCAGTTTCTGGTTTTGAATCTAGTCTTGCCGATTTTTTAATGGCAACTTTTACATTTTCGGGTCTGGCAAAAGGTTTTTCAACAGTTTCAGCCTCTTTATTTTCTACCGGAGTTGCCTGTGAAAATTTTACGGCCTTTTTAATGGCTTTTTTTACAGTTGTAACAGGTTTTGTTGTTGCTGACTCTTTAATATCAGCAGTTGGATCAACAGAGAAAAGTTCTGACGCTTTTTCTTTTTGTGGTTGGGAAGAAGGAAGGTTTTTGTTTAATTTGGGTTGATTTGCTTTTTTTACGATGCGTTTGCGTTTTGGCTTGTCATTATCAGACAAGGCTTTGTTGTCGGTAATTACCTGAGGAACAGCGGCTTGAATATCTAGAATTAAATAAACCAAATCCAGTTTTTTTAATTGACTAAATTTCTTTGCTCCAATGGTTTTTGCAATCTCTTGTAATTCTGAAAGAGATTTATCCTTTAGTTCGGAAATTTCAAACATTATGTAAATATGTAATAATTGTTAGTGAATAAATATGATAATCTTATTAATTTAAGAATTTTAATTTGAATTAATTTGGGTGGTGATAATTTTTAGTTGTAGGTCCTGTATATAATTATGGTGTAGGACATTGCAAATATATAAATTTATTTTATAAACTAAACTTTTAATCTTTAAAAATAAAATGTATTTTTGCCTTAATTGGTATAAATATGATTCAAAGAATACAATCGATATATTTATTAATTGCAACAGCGCTCTCAGGAGGATTTATTTTTTTCCTAAATTTATGGGTAACGAAACAAGGAACTAAATTTTATGCGTTGGATTCATTAAGTTCTGAAAATTTATTATTGGCTAGTGTTTTTGTATTGTTCATTGCATCTGCCATCCTAACGCTTATCACAATTTTTCAGTTTAAAAAAAGACAACTGCAATTTGTTTTAGGAAGGTTAGCAATTTTGATTAATTTTATTTTAGTAGGCATACTCGTGTATTTTACACAAAACTTATCTGGAGAAATGCAAGTTTCTGAGAAGGGTATTGGGTTGGTCATTCCTATTTTTACAATTGTTTTTGTGGTTTTAGCCAACAAAGCAATAAAAAAGGATGAGGAACTTGTAAAATCTGTGGATAGATTGCGATAAACCTATAATCTTTGTATATTAGTGTGCATAAACCATTTCAAATTCGTTTGAAATGGTTTTTTTTATGCAAATTATTCAGTAAAATATGTTGGGTTTTTGGAGGGCGTTCCCCCCGCTTTTTCGGCGGGGGGTCGGGCTATTCGCTAAATCTTTTTTTCCATTTCATTTCAAAAAAGGATATCGCTGCTATCCCTAACGCAAATGGAATTACAATAGCTGATTTACGATTTTAGAAGAAGAAATCTTTAGATTCTGGATTTGGTTTCTAATATTTTACTTGCTTTTTATCATAGAATACGCTTTTCGAGTTCTATAATTTCTAAATTGGTAATTGTATCTTCATGAATTTCAAACCGCAACATCGTTCTTACGGTATGTGCTCCATATTTTCCTGCTGCACCTGGATTCATATGAAGCATATCCAGTTTTCTATCAAATATTACTTTTAAAATATGCGAATGGCCGGTAATAAATAATTTTGGCGGATGTATTGCCAGTTCTTCCTTAACTCTTGGGTTGTAATTATTTGGGTAACCACCAATGTGCGTCATCCAAACAGCAACTTTTTCAATGGTAAATTTATTGTCCAAAGGAAATTCAGCTCTCATCAACGAATCGTCGATGTTTCCATATACCGCTCTCAAAGGTTTTAGCTTTTTTAAGGCATCAACCACTTCAAAAGAGCCAATATCCCCCACGTGCCAAACTTCATCAACTTGTTTTACAAATTTTAATATTTGGTCATCAATATAACTATGGGTATCGGAAAGTAATAAAATCTTTTTCATAAGGTTGTTAAATTAGGAACTCACAAATATGGCGTATATTTGCAATTGCACAAAAATAACATTTCAATTGAGATATTTTATCAAATTAGCATATAAAGGAAGCAACTATCACGGATGGCAAGTGCAGCCCAACGCAATTACGGTGCAAGAATTGTTGAACAAATCACTTTCCACCATATTTAGAACCCCGCTTGAAGTTGTTGGCGCCGGCAGAACTGATACCGGTGTTCACGCAGAAGAATTTTATGCCCATGTAGCTATTGAAAATGAATTTATTCCGGAAGAAGTTATTTATAAATTAAATGGTTTGCTGCCAGATGATATTGTTATTTATGATATTTTTGAAACAACAGAAAAAGCCCATGTGCGTTTTGATGCCACAAGCAGAAGTTACGAATATCGAATTTTCTTGGGAAAAAATCCGTTTTTAATTGAAACCGCCTGGCAGTTAATCACCACAAAATTAGCGGTTGAGAAAATGAATGAAGCGGTTGAGATTTTAAAAACTCAGACCAATTTTAAATGTTTTTCTCGTTCAAACTCCGATGTAAGAACGTATAATTGCAATATTATGCAGGCTGGTTGGAAACAAACAGATCAGTTGCTGGTATTTCACATCACGGCCGATCGGTTTTTAAGAAATATGGTACGGGCAATTGTGGGCACTTTAATAGAAATAGGAAAGGGAAAAATGACCTTGGAAGAATTTAAACAAGTTATTGAAAGTGAAAATAGGTGCAATGCAGGGCCTTCTGCGCCAGCGCAAGGTTTATTTTTAACCCAAGTAACCTATCCAAAAACAATTTTTAAAAATGAGTAAAAAAGTTACAGGCAACGCTTTTGACGCACAAATATTTAAACGGCTATTGAGTTTTTCCAGAAAATACCGCTGGGAATTTTTTATAGGAACTTTTTCGGCAATATTGCTGTCCTTGGCTACCGTTGCGCGACCAATATTATTGCAGGAAATAGTAAATATTTATTTTAAAAATAAGGACAAAGAAGGTATCCTGTATTTTTCATTGTTGATGGTTGCTTTTTTAATAGCGGAAGTTTTGTTGCAGTTTGTTTTTATTTATAAAGTAAATTGGCTGGGACAGCATATTATTAAAGATATTAGGGTTCAGCTAAACAAGCATATGTTGCAGTTCAAAATGTCGTATTTCGACAATTCCTCTGTGGGAAAATTAGTGACTCGTTTGGTTTCCGACACAGAAACAATCGCACAATTTTTCGGACAGGGATTGTTTATGATTATTAGTGATTTGTTAAAAATGCTGGTGGTAGCCATTGTAATGCTTTGGATGAACTGGAGAATGGCTTTGATTGCTTTTATTGTGCTACCGCTTTTAATTTATGCTACAAAATTATTTCAAATTGCCATAAAATCAGCTTTTCAGGAAGTGAGAATTCAAGTGGCAAATTTAAATGGTTTTGTTCAGGAGCGCGTTACGGGAATGAAAATTGTGCAATTGTTCAATCATGAAAAAATTGAGTATGATAAATTCGTTAAAATTAATGATCTTCATAAAAAGGCAAATATTAGAACAGTTTGGTATTATTCTATTTTCTTTCCAATTGCCGAAATTTTAGCTTCTATCTCTGTCGGCTTATTGGTTTGGTATGGCGGTTTGGATATTGTGAATAACGGAACCACAGAAATTGGGCAAATAATTGCATTTATTATGATGGCTCAAATGTTATTTAGACCATTGAACCAGATTGCTGATAAATTTAATACGCTGCAATTGGGAATGGTTGCCGGAGATAGGGTTTTTGAAGTGTTGGACACCAAAGATCAAATTGCACAAACCGGTGATTTGGAAGCTGAAAATTTTGAAGGTGATATTGAATTTAAAAGTGTGCGTTTTAGTTACATCAAAGGAGAAGAAGTTTTAAAAGGAATTTCATTCAAAGTAAATGCAGGTGAAACTGTTGCCATTGTTGGGGCTACCGGAGCAGGAAAATCTACTATCATCAATTTGGTAAATCGATTTTATGAAATTGATGAAGGCGAAATTTGTATTGACGATACAAATATTTTGGAATATACCTTGCATTCTTTAAGAAATCAGATTGCTGTTGTTTTACAAGATGTTTTTTTATTTTCAGACTCTATTTATAACAATATTGCCTTAAGCGACGACTCAATTACTTTGGAACAAGTGATTGATGCCGCCAAAGAAATTGGTATTCATGAGTTTATTATGAGTTTGCCAAATAATTATCATTATAATGTAAAGGAACGCGGCGGCATGCTATCAACTGGGCAACGCCAACTAATTGCTTTTTTGCGCGCTTATGTCAGCAAACCAAGTATATTAATTTTGGATGAAGCCACTTCATCCATCGATTCATATTCAGAAAAACTGATACAAGAGGCTACAGATAAGATTACAAGGCACCAAACTTCTATAATTATTGCGCACAGATTAACAACGATCAAAAAAGCCGACAGAATTATTGTGATGGATAAGGGAAAAATTGTGGAGCAAGGCTCTCATTTGGAACTGCTGGAGAAAAACGGCTATTATAAAATGTTATATGATATGCAATTTGCTGGTGAAGCAGCTTAATAATTGTTTAACAGATTAAGGTTTTAATTGTTTAATTTATAGCTAACTATACAATTATTAAATAAGGTAATGTACTGAAAAATAGTTGGTGGATTTCACAAAAATAATTTGTATTATATGCTCATTAATCTGAAGAG
>DAIDMK010000088.1 GCA_027449025.1 Lutibacter sp.
AGATACAAAAAACTAATAAAACTTCCAAATAAATGTACAAAAAAAACCGTCTCTAGTTGTGAGACGGCTTCTTTTTTAATTTACGGTTAAGCCAATTATAAATTCTTAAGAATTCATCAAAGTTTCAATTTCTTCAATTTCAATAGGAATGTTGCGCATTAAGTTAAATGGCACTCCAGATTTATTAATCACTACATCATCTTCAATTCTAATACCCATATTTTCTTCAGGAATATAAATTCCAGGTTCAACGGTAAAAACCATTCCTGCTTTCATCGGTGTTTTTAGCGCACCGTAATCGTGTGTATCCAATCCCATATGATGCGATGTTCCGTGCATGAAATATTTTTTGTATGCTGGCCAATCCGGATTTTCATTTTTAACATCATTTTTATCAATCAAACCAAGTCCAATCAATTCAGAAGACATTATTTTCCCCACTTCTTTATGATATTCCGCCCAAAGAACTCCGGGAGCCAACATTTTTGTAGCTTCATTTTTAACTCTTAAAACGGCGCTATAAACTGCTTTTTGTCGGTCGGTAAATCGTCCGTTTACAGGAATTGTACGTGTCATATCGCTTGAATAATTTGCATATTCAGCCCCCACATCCATCAATAACATATCTCCATCCTTACATTCTTTATTATTTTCGATATAATGCAAAACACAGGCACTATAACCGGAAGCTATAATTGGCGTATAAGCAAAACCAGCCGAACGATTTCTTAGAAATTCGTGCATAAACTCGGCTTCAAGTTCAAATTCCATGATACCAGGCTTTACAAACGGTAAAATTCTGCGGAAGCCCTTTTCGGTAATATTGCAGGCTTTTTGAAGAATTTCTATTTCTTCAGATTCTTTCACGCCACGAATATTTTGCAAAATCTGATTGCTTTTTTCCCATTTGTGCGCAGGGAAATCGGCTTTGCATTTTTTAATGAAACGATCTTCGCGAGACTCCAATTCTACAGACTGGCGATAATGTTCATTTGTGTTAAAATAAATGGTTTCTGCCTCGGTCATTAAATCGTAGAATACTTTTTTAAATTCCGAAAGCCAATAAATTGTTTTTATGCCCGACACATTTTTAGCTTCTTCCTTAGAATATTTTGCGCCATACCAAATAGCAATATGTTCATTGGTTTCAGTAAGGAAAAGTATTTCCCTATGGTCCTTATTGATGGCATCAGGGAAAAGCAACAAAACACTTTCTTCTTGGTCGGCACCGCTTAAATATAAGATGTCGCTGTGTTGTTCAAACGGCAAAGTGCTGTCGGAACCAGTAGTAAAAACGTCATTTGAGTTAAAAACCGCAATTGATTTCGGTTTCATTTGCGCTATAAATTTCGCTCTGTTTTTAATAAAAAGCTTGTTATTAATAGGATGGTATTTCATCTGTTTAGATTTAATTATTTATTATTGAAAGAATGGAATGCCTATAAAACAATCTTGCTGGTAATGTGTTTTGTAATAAGCATTTCATCTGTTTAAATTTTATTTTTTTGTTGGGACAGATGCGATTCGCCATTAATCATTCTGCTGTGTATCAAAATTTGTTATGGCTCGTTTCATCTGTTTATATTTTATTTTCTATTAGTACAGATGCAGTTCGCCATTAATCATTCTGCTGTGTATCAAAATTTGTTATGGCTCGTTTCATCGGTTTATATTTTATTTTCTATTGGTACAGATGCAGTTCGCCATTAATCATTCTGCTGTGTATCAAAATTTGTTATGGCTCGTTTCATCTGATAAGATTTTAAATTAATTTGTTTTAAGTATTAACGTAAGAGCAAGCAGAAAACAAGTGCTCATTAAAAATTTGTTTAATTATATTAATTGCCAACAAAGTTATAAATTTGTTGACAACGAACACTTTTAAATCCAATATTATTTATGCGAATATCAATCACATCTTTACTTTTCCTGCTTTTTACAACACTAATTTTTTCACAAAACAAGCCTGCCTACAAATTATACAACGCAAAAGGAAGCGGAGTTTCCTATCAAAAAATGATCGATAAAATGAGTAAGGCCGATATTGTATTGTTTGGAGAACACCATACAAATCCCATTGTACACTGGCTACAAATGGAAGCGACATCAGATTTGAGCAAATTAAGAAAACTAACCTTGGGCGCCGAAATGTTTGAAGCCGACAATCAACAAGGGTTAAGTGATTATTTATCAGAAAAAATTACCCAAAAAGCATTTGACACCGTTGCGAGATTGTGGAAAAATTATCCGACAGATTATAAGCCTTTGGTAGATTTTGCGAAAAAGAATAATTTAAAATTTATTGCAACCAACATACCTAGAAGTTATGCAAGTAACGTATATAAAGGCGGATTTGAAAGTTTGGACTCAATTACTGTTGAAGAGAAGTCGTGGATGGCGCCATTGCCCATAAAATATGATGCCAATTTGCCGGGATATGTTAAAATGAAAGCAATGATGGGTGGTCACGGCGGCGATAATCTCCCAAAAGCCCAAGCGATAAAAGATGCCACAATGGCTTATTTTATTCTTGAAAATAAAGAAAGCGACAAGTTGTTTGTTCATTATAATGGTTCTTACCATTCCGATGATTATGAAGGGATTTATTGGTATTTGAAACAAGGCAATCCAAACTTAAAGATTGTAACTGTTAGTGTTTTGGAAGCCAAGAATGTAAAAAAGTTCGACAAAGAAAAAAAGGGAAAAGCCGACTTTATTATTGTAGTGTCTGAAACAATGACAAAAACGCACTAAAAAGCCCTCTAGCCCCCTAAGGGGGAACTAATATTGAAATGAAATAGGATAAAAGTTGAAATGTAAACAAGGTAAAATAAACAAATCATAATCTTCAAAAATGAAAAAACTAACCGCTTTATTTTGTTTTTTAATCCTTTTTACTGGAATAAATGCCCAAAATTCTTTAGTTAAAAACGTGCCATTTACAAATATCGGGCCTTCAATTATGAGCGGTCGTGTTGTTGATATTGATGTAAATCCAAACCAGTCAACCGAATTTTATGTGGCCTATGCTTCTGGTGGATTGTGGTACACAAATAATAACGGCACCTCATTTACCTCGGTTGCCGATAATGCCCCAACTCAAAATATGGGCGATATTGCGGTAGATTGGGACAATGGAACTATATGGATTGGAACTGGTGAAAGCAATTCTTCTCGTTCATCTTATTCGGGAATTGGACTGTTGAAAAGTACGGATAAAGGTAAAACTTGGGTGAATGTTGGCTTAACCGATTCTCATCATATTGGTCGAATAATTATCAATAAAAATAATCCAGAAGAGGTTGTAGTTGGCGCAATAGGTCATTTATATTCACCCAATGCCGAACGTGGTATTTTTAAAACCACCGATGGAGGAAAAACATGGAAAAAGGTATTGTTTATTAATGATAATACCGGAATTATTGACATTAGTGCCTCACCTGAAAATTCAAATATTTTGTATGCCGCTTCTTGGGAAAGAGCAAGAAAAGCGTGGGATTTTGATGGTGACGGAGAAAATTCGGCCATTTATAAAAGCAGTGATGCAGGTTCAACCTGGACTAAACTAACCGATGAAAAAAGTGGTTTTCCAACCGGAAGCGGTGTTGGTCGAATTGGGCTTGCCGTTTTTAATGATGCGGTTGTTTATGCATTGCTCGACAATCAAAATAAAAGGCCAGAAGTGAAAAAAGAAGAAGGGGAAGGTTTGAAAAAAGATGATTTTAAAGAAATGGGTGTTGACCAATTTTTGAAACTAGATGATAAAAAACTGGACAATTATTTAAAAGATAACAATTTCGACGAAAAATACAATTCAGAAAGTGTAAAAGCCTTAGTTAAAACGGGAAAGATAAAACCGATTGATTTGAAAAATTATTTAGAAGATGCAAATTTTGTGTTGCTGAATTCTGAAGTTGTTGGTGCTGAAGTTTACAAATCTGAAGATGGTGGGAAAACTTGGAAAAAAACACATGAAAATTATTTAGATGATGTTTACAGTTCTTACGGTTACTATTTTGGTATTATGGCAGTAAATACTTCTAACGAAAACAAAATTTATATTGGCGGTGTTCCTTTGTTGAAATCAGATAATGGCGGGAAAACGTTTACTTCCATTGATCAAGAAAACCTTCACGCAGATCATCAGGCTTTGTGGGTAAATCCGAAATTAAACGGACATATCATCGATGGAAATGATGGCGGCTTGAATATTACTTATGATGACGGCAAAAACTGGATCAAAAATAATCAGCCTGCGGTTGGACAGTTTTATTATATAAATGTCGACAATCAGAAACCTTATAACGTATATGGAGGTTTGCAAGACAATGGCGTTTGGTATGGCCCAAGTGATTATAAGGCTTCAAAAAGATGGGAAGCCAGTGGCGATTATCCTTATAAAAGTATTGGTGGTGGTGATGGAATGCAGGTTCAAATAGATAGCAGAGACAATGATATCGTATATGCAGGTTCCCAATTTGGTTATTATTATCGGTTAAATTTAAAAACGAAAGAGCGTATTGCTATCCATCCAATGCATGAGCTAGGTGATTCGTCGTACCGATACAATTGGCAAGCCCCAATTTTATTGTCTAAGCACAATCAGGATATTTTATATCTAGGCGCCAATAAATTACTGCGCTCTATGGATAAAGGTGAAACTTTTGAGGCCATATCAGGAGACTTAACCACGGGTGGAAAAAAAGGGAATGTGCCCTTTGGAACAATTACGGCTATTTCTGAAAGTCCGTTTCAATTTGGTTATATTTATGTGGGAAGTGATGATGGCTACGTAAATATTACAACAAACAGTGGCGGAAGCTGGACCAGAATTTCAGACAAATTGCCGCAAGAACTTTGGGTTTCGCGTGTTATTGCATCACAGCATGAAAAGGAACGTGTTTATGTGGCATTAAACGGGTACAGAAGCGACGATTTTAAACCGTATGTTTTTGTAAGTGAAAACAGCGGGGAAACATGGAAAAGCATAAGTAATAATTTACCAAATTCTCCAGTAAATGTTATAAAAGAAGACCCAAATGATGAAACCATTTTATATGTGGGAACCGACAATGGCGTCTATGTGAGTTTTGATAAAGGTGAGAGTTGGCAGGAATTTTTTAACGGATTGCCAAAAGTGGCAGTGTACGATTTGGTGATTCAACCTGAAGCAAAAGACTTGGTAATTGGAACTCATGGACGCTCAATTTACATAGCTAATATTGCACCATTGCAACAATTTAACACGATAAAAGACAAGTCGGTAAGTATTTTTGAAATTCCTGAGCTAAGATATTCTTCTCGTTGGGGAAGTTCATGGAGTGTTTGGGATGAAGTAAATGAGCCAAAAATAAGTATTCCGTTTTATGTTTCAAAAGAAGGAACTGTTGAAGTCATCATCACATCCGAAGATGGTATTGAGTTGAACAGATTTTCAGTTAAGGCGGATAAAGGATTTAATTTTGCTGAATACAATTTGGCTTATTCTGAAAAAGGAAAAACAGCCTATCTGAAAAATCACAAATCAGATGAAATAAAAAAAGCAAAAAACGATAAATCTTATTTAATTAAAGGCAAGTATTCAGTTAAGATAGGTGAAGCAAAAGGAATTTTTGAGGTGAAATAAAAATATGAACCGAGCATAACAAATTTTGATACACAGAGGAATGATTAATGGCGAACTGCATCTGTTACCAACAAAAAAATAAAATTTAAACAGATGACCCGAGCATAGCAAATTTTGATACAC
>DAIDMK010000089.1 GCA_027449025.1 Lutibacter sp.
TTAAAAATAAAAGTAATACCCAAAATTGAATGGAAATAAAAAACCGCCTCAAAATTTAATATTGAGACGGCTTCTTTCTTTTTTATATAATCTTTTTAATGACTCTTAATTTATGAGTATGCCTTTGCGTATCAACATTAAAGATGCCACTATGGTCAATCCTGTCAATTCTTATTTTGCCATGTGCATGAATAATGTAATTGTCTTTCATAATAATTCCAACGTGAACAATAACACCATCTTCATTGTCGAAAAAAGCCAAATCTCCAGGCTCGCTTTCTTCAATAAAACTCAATACTTCACCCTGAGTAGCCTGTTGACCTGCATCTCGCAATAATTTATAACCGCAAAGTTTATAGACCATTTGCGTAAAACCCGAACAATCTATCCCAAAAGGTGTTTTTCCTCCCCATAAATATGGGGCATTTAAAAAAATGGCGGCCGTCTCAATAAGGGTTTCTTTTGGCTGTTTTTCATTGAAAACTTGTCCTTCATAGCGGTAATTAAGCGTGCCTAATTTTAATTTTTTATTATTGTAAAAAGGCAGCGTGGCACCAATGGCAATGGTTAAGAAATTGTTATTTTCATCGGTTACAAAATCAATTAATTCACCCGCTAAAGCATTTTTTGATTCTTCAATTTCGAAATAGTTTTCTTCTGAAAGCTGTGTGTATTGGTTGGTGTCAATCCATCCTTCATAATTGTCAAAAGCGATTCTAATTTTACTCCATTTTTTATGAGTTTCCAGTACCATAAAATGCTCACCAAACAACACCTGTGAAATCATTTCACTTTTATCGTTAGGCTCAATTCTAAGAGGAACAATACTTAAATTACAAATTCCGTAGGGCATAGAATAAAATTACAGACGTTCAATGATAATAGCACTTGCGCCACCGCCGCCATTACAAATTGCCGCTGCCCCATATTTCGCATTGTTTTGTTCCAACACTGAAGCCAATGTAATTACAATTCTAGCACCAGACATGCCTAGAGGATGACCTAAAGAAACTGCGCCACCATTTACATTCACTTTTGAAGCATCTATGCCCAAAATCTGAATATTGGCCAATCCAACTACAGAAAAAGCTTCATTAAACTCAAAATAATCAATGTCATCTATTTTTAAACCAGCCTTGGCCAATGCTTTTGGAATTGCTTTTGCCGGTGCGGTGGTAAACCATTCAGGTTCATGGGCAGCATCTGCGTAACCAATTATTTTAGCAATTGGCTTTAAGTTCAGCTCTTTTGCTTTATCGGCGCTCATAATTACCAAAGCGGCAGCACCATCATTAATTGTTGAGGCATTTGCTGCAGTAACCGTTCCGTCTTTACTAAAAACAGGACGTAAGGTTGGGATTTTAGCCAAATCTACATTTTTGTACTCTTCATCTTCAGAAAAAATAATGGGATCGCCCTTTCTTTGTGGAATTTCAACAGGAACAACTTCATTAGCGAATTTTCCTTTAGCCCAGGCATCGGCAGATTTTTTATAGGATGCTATGGCAAAATTATCTTGATCTTCACGTGTGAATTTATATTCACCTGCGCATAGATCACCACAGGTTCCCATATGTTTTTGATCATATACATTTATCAAACCATCAACCAATAACCCATCAGCAACAGTAATATTGCCAAGCTTTGTTGATTTTCGACCTTCAAGGTAGTGTGGGATTTTACTCATGTTTTCCATACCACCAGCAACTATAATTTCAGCGTCACCAGTTTTAATGGTTTGGGTTGCAAGCATAATTGCTTTCATCCCTGAAGCACAAACCTTATTAACAGTGGTGCAAGGAACGGTATTTGGAATTCCTGCAAAAAGCGCTGCTTGTCTTGCTGGCGCTTGCCCCAATCCGGCAGAAACCACATTTCCCATAAAAACTTCATCAACAAGTTTAGGGTCTAATTTTATTTTATTTAATGCGCCTCTAATGGCAACTTCTCCTAATTTTGGAGCTGGAATATCAGATAAGCTACCTAATAAACTTCCTATTGGTGTTCTGGCTACGGATACAATTACAACTTCTTTCATTTGTAGATATTATTTGTTTTTATTCGTTAAACCTGCTTGTCGGCAGGCAGGTGGTATTTGCATATCTTCAACAGTATAGAAACTGTATTTCTGTTATGCATATTTCATTTTGTCTTAATTCAAAAGATTCAAGTGCTAAATTAAACAATTTTAAACAATTTTTCGAAATTTAGCAGTGGGATTATGCTATTTATTTATCTAAACAATAAAAAGACAAGGTGGTTTTTCACAACCTTAATAGAAAGCAATTACAACTTAAAACGACGTGTCTTATAAAAATATTGGGGGCAACAAATGCTGGTAACATAATAATTGTTATTTTTGGAGTGAAAACAGCGATTAGTGAAAAAAATAATAAACAAATTACTTGTAAATCACTCTTTAATATATAAACTATTTTTATACATCATTACAGTAATTTTAGTTGTTTATTTATTCCCAAAAGGAGGGCAATTTAAGTATGAATTTCAAAAAGGGAAACCTTGGCAGTATGAAAATTACTATTCGCCATTCGATTTCTCCATTAAAAAATCTCTCCAAGAAATTGACGCCGAAAAGTTACAGATTAAAAAAAACTCAAAACAATTTTTTGAATATAACGATGAGGTTGTTTTAAATGTTAAGAAAAACACTACAGAAAAGATATTAGAATACTTGGCGACTGCCAATTTATCAAGTCAAAGTAAAAGCCGACTTGTACAAAAATCCAAAGATATTTTAAATGAAATATATGAATATGGTTATTTGGATCCTTTAAGTGAACAAAAAGTTGAAAATGTTGAAGTTACTTTAAGGCGGGGCAATGCAATACAGGATATTCAGCCAAATAAGCTTATTAAAGTGAACCAAATTTCAGCTTTTTTAAATACCAAATTTGGAAAACCATCATTTTCAAATGAAGAAAAAAGTGTTTTAACAATTATATTAAACGAATTAAAGCCGAATGTAACCTTTGATGAAAATTTCACTCAAAAGGCATATGAAGAAAATTTAAGTCAGATTTCATATACGAAAGGGCTGGTTGCCGAAAAAGAGCGAATTATATTTAAAGGTGATATTGTTGAAGGCGAAAGGTTGGTGAAATTAAATTCACTTAAAAGTGAGTTCGATTCGCAGGTATGGAGTAAATCCAATTCCAATTGGATAGTGTTGGGATATACATTATTGGTGGCATTATCATTTTTAATGTTGATGCTTTTTTTAAGGAAATACAGGCTTGATATCTTTGAAAACAATAACAAAGTGACTTTCATATTTTTTAATATGATATTGGTTATTTTGTTAATTACCTTGATTGTGAAATATGATGCCAAGTTTATATATATAGCGCCAATAGTGATCTTGCCATTGGTTTTAAAAGCTTTTTTTGATTCCAGATTGGGTTTGTTTGCTCACACGCTAACCGTCTTGTTGCTTGGGTTTGTTGTGCCTAACAGTTTCGAATTTGTTTTCCTTCAAATAATTGCTGGTATCGTAACTATTTTAACAATTTCGGAGTTGTACAAAAGGGCAAACTTATTTCTTTCTGTATTGCAAATTACCTTTGTTTATTTTGTGGCCTATTTTGCTTTTTCTGTTATTCAGGAAGGGAATGCCCAAAATTTGAATTTTGAAAAATTGACTTTTTTTGCCATGAATGGGGCTGCAACTTTATTTGTTTTGCCCTTGATTTATGTATTTGAAAAGCTCTTTGGATTGGTTTCTGATGAATCTTTAAAAGAATTGTCGAATTCAAATTCCAAATTATTGCGTGAATTGGCTGAAAAAGCACCAGGAACATTTCAGCACTCATGGCAAGTTGCCAATTTGGCTGAAGCCTGTGCCATAGAAATTAATGCAAATTCCATGTTGGTGCGTACAGGAGCATTGTATCACGATATTGGTAAAATTGAAAACCCGATGTATTTTACGGAAAATCAGGTAACAAACGTGAACCCCCACAATGAACTTGAACCAACCGATAGTGCCAAAATTATTATTGATCATATTATTAGGGGTGTAGAAATTGCGAAAAAGAATCATATTCCAGATAGAATAATAGATTTTATAAGAACGCATCACGGAACCACCTTGGTTTATTATTTTTTCAAAAAAGAAGAACTGAGTGGGAACGTTTTTGCCGAAAGTAATTTTCATTACCCGGGTCCAATTCCGTTTTCGAAAGAAACGGCCATATTGATGATGTGTGATTCTGTTGAGGCAGCATCAAAAAGTATCAAGGAACCATCTGCTCAAGCTTTTGATGACTTGGTTGAAAAAATTGTAAATAAGCAAATGGATGATGGACAATTTATGAATGCAGATATCACTTTTAAAGAACTTCAAACCATTAAAAAGGTGCTAAAGAAGAAGTTAAAGAATATTTATCATTTGCGAATTGAATATCCAGAATGAATTAGCGCTTATTTTATTAAAAAAGTTGAATAAATGTTGTGTGAGTGCATTAGTAATGCTACATTTGCACTCGCAAAAAAAGTTCATTTAGTAAATATTAGGAGAGGTGCCGGAGTGGTAACGGAGCAGATTGCTAATCTGTCGACGGGTAACTGTCGCCAGGGTTCGAGTCCCTGTCTCTCCGCTTTTTATTTTTAGGAGTGTAGTGTTGTTTCAAGGAATACATTAATTAGCTCAGAAAATTTTGGTAAAATATTTTTGGAAGGTGTAGTACCGTGGCAAGCACGGCATAAACTACGCTCAGAAAGATTGAAATTAAACACACCTTCGGGGTGTAGTACCGTGGCAAGCACGGCATAAACTACGCTCAGAAAGATTGAAATTAAACACACCTTCGGGGTGTAGCGTAGCCCGGTTATCGCGCCTGCTTTGGGAGCAGGAGGTCGCAGGTTCGAATCCTGCCAC
>DAIDMK010000090.1 GCA_027449025.1 Lutibacter sp.
ATAAAAGTAATACCCAAAATTGAATAGAAATAAAAAACCGCCTCAAATTTTAATAGTGAGACGGCTTCTTTTTGTTTTTAGAAAGTAGTATTTATTATTTATTTATTTATTTTCTGCGTAAAGTTTCGCTACGTAATCCCAGTTAATTACATTGAAAAAATTCTCCACATATTCTGGTCTTCTGTTTTGGTAATGCAAGTAGTACGCATGTTCCCAAACATCCAACCCTAAAACAGGAAAACCGCCACATCCTATTCCTGGCATTAAAGTATTGTCCTGATTTGCTGAAGAGCAAACTTCAACTTTTCCGCCTTTGTGAACGCATAACCAAGCCCAGCCTGATCCAAAACGGGTAGCTGCGGCTTTAGAAAAAGCATCTTTAAAAGACTCAAATGAGCCAAAAGCAGTATTAATGGCTGTGGCTAATTCACCTTTTGGTTTTCTGCCTCCGTTTGGCGACATCACGTTCCAAAAAAGACTGTGGTTGTAAAAACCGCCTCCATTATTTCTAACTGCGGCATTGTTCATATCCAATCCGGATAATATTGATTCAATAGATTTTCCTTCTAAAGCTGTTCCTGCAATTGCATTGTTTAAATTATTGGTGTACCCGGCATGGTGTTTTCCGTGGTGAATTTCCATGGTTCTTGCATCAATATTTGGTTCTAACGCGTCAAAAGCGTACGGTAATTTCGGTAATTCAAAGGCCATAATCATGTGTTTTAATTAAAATTAAATGTTATCAAAGATACCAAACGATTTTCATTCTATAAAATCGAATGTATTTATAGTTGTATTGGTAAATGTTATGAAGCCCCCTATTTTCAAGGTCATTAGGTTTGCGATAATTCAATAAAAACCATTGGGTTACGAATCAAAATAGATTCTTTATAATTGCAAAAAGACATTGCCAATGATTGATGTTTTTTGAACTGATTGAGTATCAAAATTATTACTTACTCAAAGGTTACATTTACTACTTAGAGAAAGAAATTGAAATCTTCAATTTTGGAGTTGTGAAACAAGTTGCTTGTAGTTTGCTTCTATAATTATTATGGAGAGAATGTAAAAAATAGAATAATTTT
Source organism: Lutibacter sp. (assembly GCA_027449025.1). Lineage (GTDB taxonomy): Bacteria > Bacteroidota > Bacteroidia > Flavobacteriales > Flavobacteriaceae > Lutibacter. The sequence continues at coordinate 1,086 of DAIDMK010000090.1, forward strand.
TTTTCTTTGGCATAGGTGGTTCAACAACCTATTTAATTAATTTTTTTCTTTGGCTTGGCAGAAAATTATTTTGTTTCATTTTAGAAGATTTTATACCTTTTTAAAGGTTATTTTTAATTCAAAATAATCATAGTTAAAACAACATATAGTGTTTATATGGTAATCTTTTTTTTGAAAGATAATCACATTCTAGGAGCTTTGATTTGCTTAATACCACTTGTTAATCAGGCACTTTCCTTTATTAATATAGTGCAAAATATTTACACACATCCAAAATTACCATTCATTAATCATATATTACCATTTATAATTAATAATGTATAATTCATTAATGCGTGTTTAAATTATGCAGTATTTTTACACACTATAATCCCAGTCTTTTTTACAATGAAAAAGCATCTCTTTTTTAAGTCTAGACGTTTTCAATTACTCTTAATCTTTGTAATACTCATAAATTTTATTGGCAATGCCCAAAGTGAACCTTCAAGCAATCCAAATTTTGTAATTACACCAAGGCCAGTTTTACTATGGAAAAATTTAGGTTCTAATGGAAAAGATGCTGAGACAGTCTTAGGAATAAAACCTACTTATATAGTTGATGTTGCTTACATTATTTTATTAAAAACCAATCGATTAACTTATATTGAGTTACCATAACCCCTTTACTATGTACCTAAATTCAAAGAAAAATCAGTTTTTATTATTGCTTATAGGTTTAACACTTTTTATAATAAATAGTTCTTTTGCACAAATTGCAGGCGATTACAGATCAACAGGTACTGGCGACTGGCAAACAACTGCTACTTGGCAAACCTATGTTGGTCCTTTGGCAACAGATTGGGCTGCAGCTCTCAAATATCCTGGGCAACTTGGAAACGAAGGTTCTTATAAGGTAACTATATTAACAGACCATACGGTTTCTATTAACAGTAATTTTGTAAGTACTCCCATGGGTGAAGTAATAGTTTTTGGTATTTTAAACCTTGTAGGGGGGTCAAAAAATGCCGACATAAAATTAAATACACCATTACTTCTGTTAGCCTCAAGTATACCAATAACAGATCCAACCTCAGGAGGAGAATTAAGATTTAATGATCAAAAAGTTGATTTTTATTTACCAACAAATGCTGTTTTGGAAATACTAGATGGTGGAAACATAACGGGCGCCTGCTCACACAATACTGAAATATATATTGGCGGAAGACTAATTGCAGTATGTAATGGAGGTGGTGGTAAAGTAGAAACTTTTGGAGAAATTGTGGCTGGTGGCGGTACATTAAATGCAAATATAGATAGTCCTCTACACAATTCAGTACATTGCCAAAATACCTCGCAAAATTTGCAAGGTTCGTACAGTGGAACGGTATTAACTGGGGAAAAAGTGTTCTTTTCAGGATTTATAACTGATCCTAATGGAAATACAACAGATTACATAGATACAACTGAAATAATTGCTTATACATATACAGAAGTGGGACGGTATATTTTTTCTTTTACAGTAAGAACTACTAATTCGGGATCATCTTTCTCAAATACAGAAACAAATATAGTTACAGTAAGTTCTGCTGCGGTAGGAGGTGCCGCATCTTCAAACCAGACAATTTGTACCGGAACTTCTCCTTCAGCCATTACTTTGACAGGCCAAACAGGTACTATACAATGGCAATCATCTTCAGATGATGTTACTTTTACTGATATACTAGGAGCTACTACTTCAACATTAAGCAGTGCTCAAATTGGTGTTTTAACCGCAACTAAGTATTATCGTGCTTTAGTTACAAATGGGGCATGTACGGCCAATTCTACAGTAACCACTGTGACGGTAAATCAATTTACCACTTGGACTGAATCTGGTCCTGATAAAAATTGGAATAACAATGCAAATTGGAGCTGTGGGGTTCCAACTATAAATTCTGATGTTTTAATACCATTTCTTACATCTGGGAAATATCCTATCATATCCGCTATAGGCGATACTGGGTATGTAAGAAATATTGAAATACGGGGTGGCGCATCTATAATTATTGATGGAGTTACCGATATTTTAACAGGTACCGGTACAGGAAACGCACTAATTATTGCTGGTGATTTAACCCTAAATGGCACTATAGATTTAGAAGGTGAATCACAATTATTGCAAGATACAGGAAGTAATTTATATGGAACAGGCACCATAGAAATGGACCAACAAGGCACTGCCAATAGTTTTAACTACAATTATTGGAGTTCACCTGTTAACTCAAAGCCAGATGGCACCTTTACTATTAAAGGAGTTTTAAATGATGGCTCAGATGCCAGTAAACCAAATAAAAATGGCATAATTAATTTTCAGCCGAAATATTGGGCGGCTGATACAGGAGTTACCTCCCCAATTATTATAAGTACCTACTGGTTATACACTTTTAACGGAACAAACAATACTTACAGCAAGTGGAATTCCGTTAATGAGTTCACGCCATTAATTGCAGGAGAAGGTTATTCAATGAAAGGTATTGCAGGAGAAGTGTCTGTTTTAGACAAACAAAACTATGTATTTAAGGGGAAGCCAAATAATGGTAAAATTAAATTGGAAATTAAAGCAGGTAACGATAGGTTGATAGGTAATCCGTACCCATCAGCAATAGATGCTAATAAATTTATTTTAGACAATTTAAGTGTTGAGAACGGAGGCACAAATACCAAGAATATTTTTAATGGCGCTCTGTATTTTTGGGATCATTTTGGAGAGGCAAATTCACATTTACTAAAAACCTATGTTGGTGGTTATGCAACAAGAAATTTAACCGCCTACGCTATAGCCATTTCAAATGATTACAGAATTAATAGCAATAATGATAAAGGATCAAAATTACCTGGACAATATATTCCGGTTGGCCAGGGCTTTTTTGTAAACACAAGTTTAGATGAAACTCTTACCGGAATCGTAACTATTTCTGGTGGCGACATTGTTTTTAATAACAGCCAACGTGTGTTTATAAAAGAAACGTCTGAGCTTTCTGTTTTCATGAAATCTGCCAAAACCTTAGACGAAAACAGCCAAAAAGAAGAAGAAAACACAAACACACACCCAGTAATTAGATTGATGTACGATTCGCCTACAGGTTATCATAGGCAAATAGTAATGGGTATGGTTGAAAACACCACCAATCATTTTGATTTGGGTTATGATGCGCCCATGGCTGATATCAATAAAGAAGATATGTTCTGGACTTTTGATGGTACAAAATTTGTAATTCAAGGCGTTCCTAAATTTAATTCAGATCAAGAATTTCCCTTGGGTCTTAAAATTGCAAAAGCTGGTTTGGCAACCATAAAAATTGATGCACTTGAAAATATGGATAAAAACCTTTCGTTGCATATAAAAGACAAATTAACCGGTAAAACTCATAATATTTCTCAAAAATCTTTTGATATTAATATGGAAGCTGGAGAATATCTTGATAGGTTTTCATTAACTTTTAAAACACAAAAACTAATAGAAGAAGATATTCAAGTGGCAATAATGGAAGAAGGGCAATTTAAAAATAATGATTTTTACTTATTTAACGTGAGTTCGATTTAAGCCATAATGCCATTATCTATTATTTCTATATTTAATGAAGGTTTTTTAGGGAAGA
>DAIDMK010000091.1 GCA_027449025.1 Lutibacter sp.
CATAATCATCTCTTACAACATGGAACTGTACATTCAAGCATAAATTAGTTTCACTTGAAGCGTTTCCAAATAACATTTTCGAAAGTGAAGAGAACTTTTGATAAGTACTACTAGTTGTAGTCCCACAGACTTCTTGAGCAATAGAATGATTTAAAAATAAAATCATTAAGAAAATTAAAGCAATTTTTGTTTTCATAGTTTTTAATTTTTAGTTGAAATTTTTCGTTTAAAAATTGTGTACAACGGGTTTTTATAAGATTTGTGCGGCTTAAAAATCGGAGATTTTTCCGCCGTAACAAATTTTTGTTGAATGTTTATTATTTGTTTCAGTTCAAATTTAAGCATAAATTTTATGAGGTGTTGTAATTTGTAGTTTTCAGTTCAATTTTTGTTTTTAAGTTCTAAATTTATTCTATCCATTTTTCAATCAGTTTAATGATTTAAAAATCTGGAATATTTGTCGGTTTGTTGCAATTTTACTTTTTTAGTTTTTCCGTTTCAATAATCACGTTCAATTTGTAAAAAGTCGGAACTTTCTCTGTTTGTTAGAATTGTCATTATAATCTAAATCCTAAGATTTTTCTGTTTGTTGAAATCTTTAATTTGGAAAAATTCTCTTTCTGTTAGGTTTTCCGTTTCAATATGTAAAAAGTCTGAACTTTCTCTGTTTGTTGAAATCTTTAATTGGAAAATTTCACTTTCTGTTTGGTTTTCCGTTTCAAAAATCACGTTCAATTTGTAAAAAGTCTGAAATTTTTCTATTTATTGAAAATTTGAATTTAAATTTTTTTTTCTGTTTTGGCTTTTCATTCCAATTTTTAAAATCCGCAATTTTTGTTTTTTTATTTAAAATTCTGACAGTTTTTTGTTTAAAAAAATGTTTTTCTGCTATAAATTACAACGTGTTGCGGCTATGAAAAGTAGCGTGCAAGTACACGCAAACCTTTCCGAGTAGCCTTATTGGTTTTAAAAATACAAAAAACTTTGGGTTAAGCCTTTAGAAGCTATTTTTTATAGCCGCTGTTGTGCAACGTTTTTATTTCACTAATTTTATACAATACCACATTTAAGTCATAACCTTTTTCTACATAAATCAAGTGACAATTATTCTTTTCGCAGAGTTGCTTTTTCCTTTCATCCCTTTCAACTGTTTTTTCAAAAGCTTCTTGGCCTCCAAAAAAATCAATTGGTTCATAGTGTTGTGCTCCTTGATATTCAATTGCAATTTTGTATTCTGTAAAATAAATATCCAAATGTTGACGACCAAGCCATTTGGGCGAAGCGTGATGAATTACATCATCTTCGCTAAAATGATTTGAAATTTTATAGAATAGTTCAGTTTCGCTAATCCAACCTTCGCCTACTTTAGGCATTCCAATTGATTCCCTGTAGCTGTCTTCCGCGTTTTTTAGAATTACCCTAAACTGGTTAAGGATTGCCTTTTCTACAATATGAGGGATGCCGATATGAAATTTTGCTCCTTTTTGAGAATCATCTATTTTTTTGTAGAACTCATACTCCGATTCCGATATAAAGAAATCTTTGTAAAACTCTTGATTTTCGGTCAATGGTTTCCCGTCTTTAAGAAATAAATCAAAAAATGGCTTTCTTTTATCCTCAACATACTTATCTATTTCGGTTGTCGCATACGACTTTATTTCTTGAATATTATCTTGACCAAAATCAGTTAAATGGGTATATCCTCCTAACATTGACAAAAGGTCGCCATCAACTAATTGTCTTTGAAGTCTAGATTCATATTTCACGATTGTACTTATTGGGATGTATCCATTTCTACGTCTAAAGTCCCAAGCCTTTTCAAAATCTTTGTGATATTCAAGTTTTTGGATGATTGCTGTATTTGTATAACCTTTTGTCTTTGGGTAGTATTTTTCAAGATTTTTAAAATGCCTTAAAAGATTGTCGATTTCCAAACTGTTATTCTCTACTAAATCATATAGTAAGATGAAAGAGTAATTGTCATTACCCTTTAAATCTATGTACTCACCCTTTAAAAAGTGTTGTTTAAACTGTTTATAAAAATGCTTTTGGTCTAAATCACACTCTGTAATTTCCTTGAATGAATGGATATATTTGTGTTTCCAAAATGGGATATGCCCATCAAAGGTTTTAAGTCCTAATTGATTTTTGGGAATTGCTTTAATTCTGCTTTTTGAATCGTTCCAAAACCGAACCTTTCCTTTTACTTCAATATTTGAAATGTCTATTTCATTTTCTAGTCGTTTTGGAAGATAAAGGTCTCCACCTACATACTTTAGAGGACCAAGTGATTTTATAGGCGTATCTCTTAAAGTTAACTTCCCGCCAACTCTTTTTATGCTCCCTAGTTCTTTGATATTTGAATAACGTAATTGTAAATCACCACCAATTATTTCAAGTTTTTGTAATGAGGTTAAATTGGAATAAACTGTCCTAGAGGATATCCAAAAGTTACCTGTAACCTCTTTGAGGTTTCCAAGTTTTTCAATTGTTGATTCACTAAAACCTAAAGAGCCATTTATTTTTGTTATTTCTCCTAGGTTTTTTATGTACTCTCCTCGAATAACAATATCGCAAGCGATAGTATTTAAATTGGCGATGCTTACAAGTTCATTGTTTGTGTATATGTTCGTTGGTTCTTCGTAAGCCATACTTTAAATTTATGCATAGTAGTTTTAAATCAGATTATTAATTTAATTTTACGACTATGAAACCAATTGATATTAATAAACATACTAAATTCTCTTTAGAACTCATTTTTTCTGAAGCAGATAAAATGGCAAATCAAATACTAAAGTCAATTTCTGAGAATAGAAATAAGTCCTTTGTGCTTTTTGCTCTGATTTCTTCATTATTTTCTTTTTCCTTTATTAAGCTAACAGAGCATCAATACATTTATTCTGTTTTGTTAATCGGAAGTTTAGTTAGCTGTGTCTTTATAAGGAAAAATCTCTTTCCAAGAAAAGTAAGTTTCAATGGTTCTTTACCTGAAAATATGATACACTCTTATTTTGATGAATTTGAGAATGAAAACCTTGATAAGGAATATTTAGCAACTCAGATTCAAAGCTACAACTTGGCTATGTCAAATAATAGAAATGAAATGCTGAAAATGGTGAGCAGATTCAAAAAATCAGTCATCTCTATGTTAATTACTTTTTTTCTTTTTGGTGTCGCTTTTCTTTTCCGATTTATTGAATGTCTGCCAACTTGATGTTGTGTTTGGTCTGGTAGTTCTTGGTTCAGATGAGGAACTTGATGAACTACTATTTTCGTTTGATGAATTACTTTCTTGTTTTGCCATAGATTATGTTTTTATTTTGTCAGACACTTTAAATATTCACTTAATTTCGCTCCATTTTTAATTTCTCCATCGTAAATATAAAGTCTATTGTCTGTAATCGGGTTTTTAATTATTAAGTCGATTTCCGCTTTAGTCAATTCGATAAATGCTGAATAAACATAGTTACTGCCTCCTACTTCTACATCAATTTTTGCATTTGGTCTCTCAATTTTTTTCCCATTTTCTAAAAGTAACGTTAGTCCCTTCTTCCCGACGTTGAGGGTTGAGCCTGGTTCATTAATTGCCATATATATTTTAGAAACTCCGGCTTTAGTTGATTTGATAAATTTAATTCCTTCGGAGAAATCAGAACTTGCGGTTGTTTCTCCACTAAATTTGTCCGTTGAAGTCTCAATGTCTTTACAATAAAAGCCCTCTGGAAGTTCAAGTCCGCCAACAACCTCTAATTCAAAGTTAAAATCATATTTGCTGTCATAATCATAATAAACAGTTCCTAATTCTTCATTTTGTAATTCCAGCACAAAATATCTTCCTGAATCAGAAGATAAAGTTGGTGTTTGGTCATAAATTTTCACGACTTTAAATTCTTTTCCAACTAACTTGCTATAATCAGATTGAGAAGTTCCGCTTGGAAAAGCACGATGCCCTTTTTTATATTTTTCAAGCTTTTTGGATATAGTGTCGAATTTAGAATAGAAATTCTTGTATGCATATCGTTGCATTGATTCTTCAATTGTCTTCGGTTTGACAGTTTTGTTTAACAATAAATCAACGCTTTCGGCTGGAAAATTTTGTCCGAATGTAATGCTTGAAATCAAGACCGCTGTCAATAGTAAAATTTGTTTCATAATTGTTCTGTTTTGTTTTTTAAATGTTGCACAACGGTTTTTTATAAGATTTGTGCGACTGAGAAATCGGAGATTTTTCGGACGTAGCAAATCGTTAGTTGAATGTTT
>DAIDMK010000092.1 GCA_027449025.1 Lutibacter sp.
AACACATTAAATATAAAAAACTATCTCTTCTTTTCCAAATATTTTATGCTTTTTTATATCGAACTCACGTTATATTAATTATTTGTATTTAATTTTGATTCTAAAGTGAATGTATCCACTTTATTTGACTGTATAATTTTTTTTAGGTTCCGCACTTAAATTGTCACCCTCTTTTTTTATTTTAAACAAATTTATAATGGTGTAAGTAAAATTCACATAGACACCTAATAGTAGGATGGTTAAAACCACATACATCCAAATTGGTGCAGCGTTTGTCCATAACTTGTTTTCATCGGTTTTTATTTGTTTGTTAAATGTACCCCAATGAACAGTTTTCTCCTGAATTACATTTCCGTATTCATCATTATCGTCAATAATTGAAGAAATTGTTAAATTACCTTCTGTATTGCCTGCAAAACTTTGAGTCAAGCTAAAGGTATATTCGCCATCACTAATAGTTCCTTCATCAATGTTCATTTTTGAAAGCATAGCCTTAACATAGGTAGTAATATATACATCATCTACTGGGGTTTTAACGCCTGAACTATCAATTGTAAAAGCTGTAAGTGTTACGGTTTTTACAGAATCTATTTCTGTTAAGTTTAGGTCTAAATGTAAATCCTTAACCATTAAATCCGCTTCTTCTTCACTTAAAGCATCAGTTCCATCAAAACGGGCTCTTAAATTAATGTAACCTTCACTATCTGTACTGTATTTTTGATTTTCTGGAAGAATTAATTGTGCGATCCCTTCTTTTGAAGTTTTTGAAGATCCCAATAGAATTTCTTCATCGTTCAGGAGATTAAAGAATTTTATTTCAGCTTCATAAACTGGGGGTTGGTCTTTTCTGTCTGTTTTATTTAGGGCGACAAAAGTCACTTCAAGCAAACGGGAATTATCAGCTTGTTTAACTGTTTTGAAATCAAATCGTGTGCGGTAATTACTTAAATCGGTTTCTTGGGCTATACCATTGATGTTAACTAATAATGCAACAATTATTGAAATAAAAAATGTTCGATTATATATATTGCTTTTCATAATTCTTCAAAATTATTATTACTCTGATATTTCTTTAATGTCTTTCTTTTTATCTGTTTTAGGTACAGATCTACCATCTAAAATATAGTTCATTGGAACCAGTGGAACAATTTTTCCTATTAATGCGAACATTAGTAAGAATGCTGCAATTCCGGCAATGCTCATTGTAATTTCAACCCAAGATGCAGAATAGAGAAGGTAATCAATTCTTGTATCTTGAATTGGTACATAAGGTGTTTCTAGCGTTGGAATTACTATTAAATATCTATTAAGCCAAACGCCTACTAAGGCAATTACAGCAGCAATTGTAACCCAATTAATTGTTCTAAATTTTTTGAAGAATAAAATTCCAATGGGTACTAGAACTCCAACATAATTGGCTAATATAAATTCCCAAAAGTATCTTGTAAATAGCTTGTCTAATAAATTAGTATCAATTGCTTTATGGCTGAACCATCTTGAAAAATATTCTGTAAAAGTAAAATATCCATAAAGCATTGCTAAAATTAATAAAATAATTCCACCTACTTTAAAGTGCATTTTACGGATATATTTTTCAAGTTTATAAAACTTACGTACTAAATACATTGTTATTATAATAAAAGCAACTCCCGAAAATAATCCGCCAACAATAAAATATGGAGCGAAAATTGTGCTATTCCAACCAGGTTGTAGTGTTAAGCTGAAAATCCACGCCAATACAGAATAAGCAACAATTGCAAGTACTATTACCATCGCAGACATTGTTCTTGTTATTTTATGTAATCGATCGCGCTGTGTTTTAGTATCTTGATAACCAATAGCTAAAGTTTTGTACATTTTCTTAACCCATTTCGGTATATTACGTTCTTCACAATGATCTCTTAAAATAGCAAAATCTGGAATAAAAGTTAAGTACAGATAAATGAAACAAGCAACTATGTCAGTAATAATTGCCATAATATCCCAGGTTATTGGAGATTGAATTCTAGGATACATAAATAAATAATGTAACCTATCTAATCTTCCCATACATAACAAAATATAAATAGGTCCAATTAGTAATGATAATACGGTTATAATTTCTACAATTCTTGCAATCGCAGTTTTCCAAGGCGTATGAAAAAAGTGTAATATTCCTGAAATAAATGCTCCTGAATAGCTTATACAAACTAACAAAATAAAATTCACCTCATAAATACCCCACACCACATTATCTCTCATTCCAGTTACAATCTGCCCTTCGGACATTTGTAAATAAAAAGCATAAAGTCCTACTAAAATTATTGCACATAAGAAGCCCATATATATTTTACTTAACATGGAAGTTGTTTCTAATCTTGGCGCAAATTCTTTGAATAATTCTTTTTTTCTAGATTCTATATTCATAATTTAAAATCTTTAGGGTTAAATTTTACCTTGTTTTATTAATTCTTGAATATAAGGAACATCTTTATAACGTTCTTTTACTTCCTCGCTCACATCAAATCCATCCTCTAATTCGTACAATCTATCCACTGGAGGTAAATAATATACATTAGGTTTGGTTCCCAAATGTTCTAAATGACGATACCCTCCACGCTTATTAATCAATTCTGAAAAACGAACTGTTTCAGATCCGTTTGTTACGATATCTTCGTTTCTGTCTCCAAAATAAATTACACCTTCAGGGCAAGATTGTGCACAATGTGGTAATAAACCTTGTCTTAACAAATCTGGACAAAAATCGCATTTGGTTACTGTTCCCATAGCTCCAGGAACGCTTGTTTCTGGCGAATAAGGTTGACTTTTGTCATCGAATTTGGTTTTGTGTTCCCAGTTAAATATACGAGCAGAATATGGACAGCTAGTTACACAGAATTTACATCCAATACAACGTTCGTTGTCAATTAATACAATATTATCTTCTCTTTTAAAAGTAGCTCCAGTTGGGCAAACAGTAACACATGGAGGTTCATCACAATGCATACAGTTTTTTGGAAACCAGTATGGTTCTGATGTAGGATTGTCTTGAAGAAGTTTAATTTTCATAAATTCTTGACCGTAATCTAAATTATGACCTTTTTGGCAACCTTCAACACATTTTCTGGCGTTTTTACATTTGGCTAAATCTATAACCATTACAAATTTGCGATTAGGTATTCCTTTTCTTGACTCTGCACGCGTTATAAGCGCTTCTGGGTATTTGTTGATATTAGATGCGCTTACTTCTACTATTTTTCCTTCAGGAGTTAATAATCTCATTACTTCACCTGCGGGCTGTTTTTCTTCTTCTTGCGCTGCTAGATTTGTTACAATTGAAGCGCCGGCAATTGCAGTGAGACTAGACATTAATCCCAATTTCAGGAATTTACGTCTGTCGGTTCCACCTTCTTCTGTTTGATTATTTTTCATTGTCTTCTGGGTTAAGTTCAATCGATTTAAATATGAATTCTATTTAGAATGGAGATATTTTAGTCGATTATTTTTGCTTTTCATAAAATTGATTGTCCTTAATTATTGATATACTAATTTCTTGTATAAAATTACTGAGATATGGTCAGTCAAAAGATGACATAAGTCATTAATAGGAATAAAACCTTACAATAATTTATTTATATATGGTGTAGTGAATGTTACACAATATTTTGAATTTTGTATTATTTAAGTTTTTGCCTTGTTTTGGTGTTAAAATATAAAGGAGATAATAATGAGTAAAATTAATAAATAGATAGATTGAATGGCGACTTGCCTAAATAAGAAGAGATTGATTAAGATATAATTGTGTGATTTTAATCATTGTTGTCTTATAGAAATTTATAAGAAATGATTGATCTCAATCATAATGGAATTTACCAACATTTTGCTCTATTAGAGGCTTGTTTTCAAGAAAATTTAATTTCTATAAGCAGTAAGCATCGATGGGAGTAAAATAGCCTTTTAGGAGCTAAATTTGGTTGAAATATATAATAATTTTAATTTAAAGCCATGTAAGGGACGGTCTGTTTGTATTTAAAGATTAATTGAATAATAATAAATTTCAATAGGAACTTTTACTTTGATTTGGAGGATTTCTAAAATATGTTTCAAAGATTTTTGAACCTATAGATTTATCAAGAGTCATAAATAGGTAAGTAATAGACATAAAAAAGGAAGCCGTCTCACTATTAAAATTTGAGGCGGTTTTTTATTTCTATTCAATTTTGGGTATTACTTTTATTT
>DAIDMK010000093.1 GCA_027449025.1 Lutibacter sp.
TCAGGATTGCCATACAATGAGAACTTTGTTTCAAAATTAGTTTAAAAAGACTTGTTTTTTAGCTCAGTTCTTTGTTGTAGCACGTTTTTATTTTCTGTGTTCTAAAATCAATACTTTTCCGTTCCAAGAGTCAAATACCATTTTAAAAACTCCGCCAATCATTTCTTTCGGAAGAGTTCCAGTAATGACCCAATAGTCATTAATCAGATTGATTTTATATGGTTTTTCCGCCTCAATTTTTTCTTTTCCATAAAGTTCAAACAGAATAATTTCGGCGTAATTGATTGCGTTTTCCTTTTTAGGAATCAGCTTAAATTTCATTTCAGTTCGGTCTGACTTATTTTTCAGAGCATATTCAAGTAATTGTTCCGCGTGTTTTAAATCATCCGACTTTTTTTCAGATTCTTGAGCCTGAAGATTTGTCGAAATTAAAATACCAATTATTAATAAAATTCCTATTTTCATTTTTTTGTCTAATGTGCTACAACGTGTTTTTATAAGATTTGTGCGACGTAAAAATCGGAGATTTTTCCGCCGTAGCAATATTTTTATTGAATGTTTGTCAGTTTGTATTTAGTTTAAATGTAAGCATAAATTATATACGGTGTTGCTTAAAGTAGCTTTTTCACAATTATTCTATTTTACTAAATTTGTCCGCTTTCAATTTTTCAATTTGCATAATTTTAATAAAATCCGAGTTCTGATTCTTAAAATCTGGAATTTGTCTTTTTATATTTTATTTAAAATAAATACGGAATTATTCTTTTAGCTTTTTGAGTATACAAATTGTATTCTTTGTATGTTTCTCTTAATGAAATTTCTTCAAATATCATTCTAGCGTAAGTACTCGCAACAATTAAAAAAACTCCGAATAAAGTCTCAATTGTCGGAAAAGCAATAATACAAGCTAAGAAGAAATATATTACTGAAGCATAAATAGGATGCCTAAGCCATTTATAAGGCCCATTAGTTACAAGTTCTCCTTTTGTCGAATTTGCGCCTGTGTGAAAGCTTCTCATACCAAAAGTAATTCTTGCCCAAATCATAAATATAACAGAGCTAATTTGAATTGTTATAGCAATCGGGTTATTCGAAATAATTAAATGTTTCTTAACTAGAAAAAAGAATCCAATTAATGTAATACTAAAAGCAATTAGCGAGGCTCGCTTTATTGTCGTTGTGTTGAATTTTAATTTATTGATTTTCATTTTTATTGCAATTTTTCATTTTATTTAAAATCTGACCGATTCAATTTTCAATCTGTAATTAATTGGGTAAAAGCAGTTTTTCCAAAATACCGTAAGGAAATGAGCGGTATTCAATGGGGTGACTTATACAATGAGTTTAAAGACCAAAAATTCGATTCAAAGAAACTCGAAGTAGAAATTACTAAACTGATGCTTGACGAAGATGTTCAGAACAAGAAAGGTATTTACACTTATGTATTGACCCGAAAAGAAAAATATCTGAATATTAGAGCATTTAGTCCGAATCAGAAACGAGAAGCCTATGAAAGACAGAAAGGAATTTGTCCTGTTTGCAAAGAACATTTTGAAATAAACGAAATGGAAGCAGACCATATTGACCCTTGGCACTCAGGCGGTAAGACAACTGCCGAAAATTGTCAAATGCTGTGTAGAGAAGATAACAGGAGAAAAAGTGGAAAATAAAAACGGCACACAATCGAGTAGACGGCTCCGCCAGAAACTGACGGAGTGCGCCTCTCACACCACCGTGCGTACGGGTCACGTACACGGCGGTTCGTAAAATGATGGGTTAAGTTCTGTGTAAACATCCAACATTGCCTTGTATCCCCTTTGTTTTAGCCTTTTAAGCGTTATTGTTGTCCCTAAAATGGGGCTTTGGGCTATTGCCCACCCTCCTTTCCTTGTTCTGCTAAAAGCATAGGCGTGGTCGTGGTCTATTCCTAATCGTATTAGGTTCTTCCTTTTCCTTTCAGGTTTTTTCCAGTCTGTCCATATGCAATAGCGCAGTCGATTCCGAAGCCATCCGTCTAAATCTCGAAGTTTACCGTAGATGCTTGTTCCTCTAAAATAGTTTAACCATCCTCTTTGGACTTCGTTTATCTTGGCTATTCGCTCATCGAAATTCATTGGCTTGGTTTTGCGGGTTATCGCCTTTACGCTCATTTTAAGCCGTTGCCACGCTTTCTCACTTACCACCAATTGGTATTTTCCCCTGTCGCCTTTGATGTACGTTGGTACGAACCCAAATCCAAGCATCGTGAATTGAACGGGCTTCCTTATGCCACTTTTCTCTCGATTAACCGTGAGTTTAAGCTTTGTTTTCAGGTACTTTGAGATTGCGCCCATCGTTGCCGTTGCATCACTTTTTTGCTTGGTGTAGATACTGAAATCATCGGCGTAGCGAACAAACCGAAGTTTCCGTCGTGTTAGCTCTTTATCCAACTCATTGAGTAGAATATTGGACAACAACGGACTAATTGGGCTTCCTTGCGGAACGCCTTTCCTTCTCTTTTGTAGCTTTCCGTTGATCTGTATCGGCGCTCGTAGCCACTTGCGTATTAACCCAAGCGTTATCGGGCATTTTACCTTTTGGTAAAGTAAATTCAAAAGCAGGCAATGGTCTACTTCATCAAAGAATGTCTTTAGGTCAATGTCCACAATAAATGTATATCCCTCATGGATGTATTCCAATGCCTTGCCAACTGCTTGGCGGGCATTTTTATTGGGACGAAAACCGTAACTATGGACACTGAACGCTAACTCGTATTTCGGCATCAAAACCTGTGATACCGCTTGTTGGAGTAACCTGTCGGTTACTGTGGGAATCCCTAAAAGTCGGGTTTTACCGTTTCCTTTAGGAATTTCCACGCCAAGAATGGCTTGTGGCTTGTAGTTTCCTTCTTTTATTGATTGGAGAATAGCCGATTTATGTTCACGGAAATAATCCGTAAGTTCTGTCGTTTTTCTTCCGTCAATCCCTGCGCTGCCCTTATTGACTATTACTTGTCGCAATGCTTTTTGCAGGTTGTAAGGATGTACTGCTTGTTCAATCATTCTTGTTTTACATTTTGTTTTTACCTGTTTTCGTTATCGAGGGCTATCTTGCGATTCCTTTCGGCATTGAAAACCAATTTACGTTCAGTCCTTCCCTTGTTTGTGAGTCCTCCATCCTTTTAGGCTTCTTTCGGTTGGCTCGTTGCCACAAAGTACTATGACTTCTGCTGACTTCTTGATGTAGTTAACCCGTAACTTCCAAGACCTCCCCCGGTAAGAGCTTTTTCCTTCCGTTAATTCCCGGTACATCTACTACAAAACGATTTTTGCGTTCTTTGGACGTCGCGCTGCTGTGGACGCTTATCCTCGTTTTATAGCCTCTTATGTACTTCCTGTTCGTCGGTACCAACTTTTGCAGTCTCGCTTCCTTCAGTTCTAACCTCACGGTTAACAACCTTGCGACTTGCTAACGCTTCGGGTCGTTACTCCGCACGTAAGGGTCTCTCACCCTCTGGAAAAATAATCACACTTAATATTGCTTTTCTAAATTCAAATTTGCATTTTTGAATTTTTTCATTTAGCTTCACTAAGTGTGAGCACTGCTCATGCAGGGCACACACAGCACCTACAAGAAATTGGCGGTTCAGTGCTTCGCAGACTGTTTTGTGGTTAGTCAAAATTTTATGCTTCGCATAAACTTTTGTG
>DAIDMK010000094.1 GCA_027449025.1 Lutibacter sp.
CTATTGCCTCCGCATTTTCGAATTTTGCAAATATGCCAGCACAAAACAGGGAGAAAATAAATGTTGTTGAAGTTATTAAGCAAGCTTTAGATATTTTTACAGAGGATTATATCTCTTTTTTCCCAAAACAGAAATCCATAATTGCCAAATTAGACAAAACACAAGTCATAAGAATTGTAACGAACCTTGTTAAAAATGCCACACAATCATTGGATGAAGTCGAAAATAAAGAACTAGAAGTTACCGTAAATGAAGACAATGAAAATATTTGTATCATCATTGCCGATAACGGCAAAGGTATTTCAGAAGTAGATGGCGAACGGGTTTTTGAACCTAAATTCACAACAAAATCAAGCGGCATGGGGCTGGGGTTGGCGATGGTTAAAAATATTGTTGATGCCTATGACGGAAGCGTTACTTTTACTTCACAAACCAATGTAGGAACCGTATTCACAGTTAAATTACCTAAAAAATAAAAATATGAACTTCGAAAATATTATTGTAACACAACAGGAAAACACAGCGTTAATTACCATTAACAGACCAACAAAATTAAATGCGTTAAACATAAAAACCATTGAAGAATTGCATACTGCTTTTGATGCTTTAGAAACCAATGAAAATGTTAAAGCGATTATTATAACAGGAAGCGGCGAAAAGGCTTTTGTTGCCGGTGCTGATATTTCTGAATTTGCCAATTTCAATATTGAAGAGGGAACAGCATTGGCACGACAAGGTCAAAAATTATTATTCGATTTTGTCCAAAATTTAGGTACACCTGTAATTGCTGCCGTCAACGGATTTGCTTTGGGAGGTGGTTTGGAATTGGCGATGGCTGCACATTTTAGGGTGGCGAGCAGCAACGCAAAAATGGGCTTACCAGAAGTTTCTTTGGGTGTTATACCTGGATATGGCGGTACGCAACGATTGCCACAATTGGTTGGAAAAGGAAAAGCCATGGAAATGATTATGACAGCCAATATGATTTCTGCAGCTGAAGCAAAAGATTGGGGCTTGGTAAATTATGTGGTGGAACAAGCTGAATTATTGCCTTTATGCGAAAAACTAGCTTCCCGAATCGCCCAAAATTCATCGGTTGCAATTGGCGCCGCGATTAAAGCAATCAATGCAAATTACACCAATTGTGTGAACGGGTTTGGGGTGGAAATAGAACAATTTGGAATAAGTTTTGGCACAGCAGATTTTAAAGAAGGCACAAATGCATTTTTAGAAAAACGAAAACCTAATTTTGAATAAAGTTAGATAATCGAAATTATCTTTAATGTTTTTCTCAAATTTTTATTTTGGAAAGATGTCGAAAAGAGATTAGGCAATTAAAATAACGAAAACTGGCAAGTGACATTGAAGATAAAGAACTAATCCTTGTCAGTTTTTATCCCTAAGACCCTATTTATTTGTTTGAATCTTTTGGAATAATAGGCTTCCTTAATCGATGAAACAATAACACCCAATTGAACGGATGAGTGAATAAATTTTATTTCGTCTCCAATAATTTCAGTAATCATCCCAACATGGTTGATAGTTCCTCTGCCGTTGGTGGCGAAAAATATCAAATCCCCTTTTTGCGCTTGGGACTTTTGTACTTTAGTTCCTATTTTAGCTTGTTGATTGGATGATCTTGGCAGGGTAAAGTCTATTTCTTTAAAGGCGGAAAAAATCAATCCAGAACAATCAAAACCACTAAAAGTTGTGCCGCCACTTCTGTATCTGGTTCCTAAATTTTTTGAAGCAGTATCAATTAAAACTTGAATTTCGGCAGGCTCTGCTGATTCAACTTCTTCTGTATTTACAACAATCGCATTTTCATCAGATTCTTTTGTAATCGTTTCAATGGTTGGTGGTGCTTCTCTGATAATTAATGAATGACCTATTGGAAGTTTATTTACTACGGAAGGATTTAAACGTTCCAGTTCTTTGATGGTAGTGCCGTATTTTCTTGAAATTTTAGATAAAGTTTCTCCTGATACAACAGTGTGGTTTTGTGCTAGAGATAAGTCTTCAGTTAGCGTATTTGCAGCTATTTGTCCGGTATTTTCCTGATTACTAGGAATTATTAAAACACTATTCAATTTTAATAATTTTCCTTTTACTTTAGGATTTAGTTCATAAATAGCAGCTTCTTTTACATCGTATTTTTTTGCAATTGCATAAATACTTTCGCCTTTGGTAACTTTATGTTTAATGTTGGTTTGGGAAAAAGCCAATGAAGTAGTCAGTAAAAGTAAAATTGTAAAAAGTTTAAAAGTGCTCATTTAATCTTATTATTTACTGAAATTGATTCAATTAGTTCTTAACCCAATGCTTTTTAAAAGCGAGTAAAGATATGAAAACTATCAATTGATTTTAAATTTTAACATAACTTTATAATCCTAGGATTAATTGATTTTAGGATTTTCAGAACGCTACTCGTTAAACCAAAAAAACATTAACGGTATTATACATTCTTTATTACATAAAATTAAAGAAGTATATGATGTTATATCTTACAGTTTCCCATTCCACTCATCATAAAACTGAGATAAAAAATGCTCCATATAAAGATGTCTGTTGGCCGCTATTTCCCGTCCAGTAACCGTATTCATTCTATCTTTTAACAGCAACAATTTTTCATAAAAATGATTGATTGTTGGCGCTTCCGAATTTTTATAGGCTTCTTTCGTTTGGTTTAAATTAGGGGTGATTTCCGGATTGTAAAGGGGCCTGTTTTTAAATCCGCCGTAATTAAATGTTCGCGCAATTCCTACCGCACCAATGGCATCCAACCTATCGGCATCTTGGATAACTTCAAGCTCTAGAGAGTTAAATTTCTGTTCAAAATTACCTCCCTTAAAAGAAATATTGCTGATAATATTTTCAATATGGATGATAATGGAATTATCAACTTGCTGACTTTCTAAAAACTCACGGGCAATTTTTGGTCCAATTGTTTCGTCGCCGTTATGAAATTTGGAATCGGCAATATCATGTAATAATGCACCTAACTCCACTACAAAATCATCAACATTCTCATTTTTTGCAATGAGTTTTGCATTGTTCCAAACGCGTAAAATATGAAACCAGTCGTGACCGCCTTCTGCATTTTTTAAGGCATTTTTTACAAATGCCTCGGTATTTTTAATGATTTGTTGTTTGTTCATTATTGAAAAAAAATAGGACTAAAAATCATAAAATTACTTAAATATCAGTAATTCTAATTTGTTTTTGATTAATAAATTGCTGTACATTTTCCTGCGACGCAAGTAATATCCATTGGGGGTGCTTGTACAGAACAATCTGAAACAATTCCCCATTTTTGGTTGTAGGCATTTTCAAGGGCGTTGTAAGTTGCTACTTTTTGTTGAAGCAATTCAACATTAATTGAAGTGCTGAACGCCAGATAAGTTTTTGGTCCGCCACAAGCTTTGCTTCCGAAGGCAATATACTCGCAACCCGAATTTTCTGAGCAAATCCCCGAATCAATTATCAGTTCAATTTCTGTTTGCAAAGCAGTTAACTCAGCCAAATCTTCTTCTTGGCTGGAATCGGAATTGTTACTGCAACCAAAAGAAGCCGTCTCACTATTAAAATTTGAGGCGGTTTTTTATTTCCATTCAATTTTGGGTATTACTTTTATTTTTAA
>DAIDMK010000095.1 GCA_027449025.1 Lutibacter sp.
GATTGCCATACAATGAGAACTTTGTTTCAAAATTAGTTTAAAAAGACTTGTTTTTTAGCTCAGTTCTTTGTTGCCCAATTTAGCTTTTCATTCCATCGTTCAATTTTTCTTGTTTCCATAAATCCAACTCTTTTAAATATTCTGCCATTTAATATTCAATTTTTACAAATGTTGTTAGTTGCAATTTTCAGCTTGTTCAAATTGTTCTTCAGTAAAATAATAGGTAAATTCATAATATCTTTCGGAAATCTTTTTATAATCATAATTCTGAATTCCAGCAGGACCTTCACCTTTTCCTGCTTTTGTTCCTGCTTCTAAAAAATCACACTTAATATCGTCATATTTAATAGTACTTCCTTCATTAAATGGAAATGGGGGAACATAGCTTTCCTCAGTAATATTTTTTCCACCGTCAGTCTCAATACTAATAATAAATGAATCATTTGGATTAATTATTTCCGATGATGCAAGTTCAATTGCATGATTAGTATTATTAAAGTAAATAAAATCTGCTTTAACAATATATTCTGTTGTCTCAGAACATCCTGAACAAAAAAGAATATTAATTCCACCTATAAATAGGAAATACATCCAAGTTCGTTTTTCTTTCATTATTTGACTTGTTTTTACAATGTTAATTATTTAATTTGTTATTTGTCCGCTATTTTGGGCAACGTGTTTGAGCATGAAAAGTTGCGAGTATTATACGCAATTTTTCTTTTGTTAAATTTAATAATATTTTTTGTTCTAAATTTCCTTTTTTACGGAATTAAGCAATTTTTTATGCGCGGTGTTGGGCTTTCGTACTTATCTTATATCTTTTTCTAATTTATCTGGATTTTGTCTTGTGTCAAAAATTGTAATAATCTCAATCTCTTCTTTGTCAAAGTCAATTCTGTAATAGAAAGTTGTCTGTTTTGTTAAAACACATTTATAAAGTCCTTTAAATTCTGATGATTGTGAACAACTTTCAGGCTGATCTGAAATCTGTCCAATTTTAGAAGTTAATTTTTTGACAAAATCATTTCTAACTTTTAAACTCCAATTCTCTAATAGAAATTCAGTTAATTTTAAAAGCTTATTTTCAGCTAATTCTGATAAAAATACTTTCATCAAGAAATCTTCTTCAAAAAGTCGTTGAACTCAACTCTTTTTCCATTATTCAACTCTTTAATCCCTTTTTCAATTTCTTTTTGCTCGGACAAACTTAACTCATTCCAAAAATCAACTTTCTCTTTTTGAATAAATTCTGTGATTTTTTCAATGAATTTGTCATTCTCAATGTTGAGAATCATTTTTACTAGTTCTATTTTGGAAGTTTGAATATTCATAATATGCTATTTCTAAATTCAAAGTTACAAAAAAATCGGATTATAATTTGAAACTAAATTTTTTTCGGTTGTATGAAGCCCAACGTGTTTTTATAAGATTTGTGCGACTGAGAAATCGGAGATTTTTCGGACGTAGCAAATCCATTGTTGAATGTTTGTCGGTTTGTTATTTAGTTCAAATGTGAGCATAAATTTTATGAGGTGTTGTGTGCTGTTATTCTCTCTTTTTTACAATTTCTAAATCCCCTTTATTATTTATTTTCATTACTTCCCAACCTTCATTTAATTCTATTTCATAATATTCTCCACTAATTTTATTTTTTTCAATTGTTATGGGCAAAGGAAATGTAATTTTTTTACCGACAAACGACATAAGAACACCTGAAACCCCAAATTTTTCTTTACCCTTAATTGTAGAAAAATTACCAAAATTGTTTTTAGAGCCGTCAACTCCTTTAATCATTGAATAAACAATTCCTTTATCTTTTAAAATAATTGTTCCGTTCATATCAAAGGTACTACCATATAAACTGTCTACTAATTTCACGGTTAATGTTGGTTCTTTTAGCAAAATATTAGTGTAATAATCTATGATTTTTTCATTCTTAATTTTTCTATCAAGTTCTTGTTTATGAATTTCATCATAATTATTCCTTTGTTGTGCAAGTTTAATTCTTTTATTGCTTATTTCTATTTTGCTCTTTAAATATTTGGTTTCATAAATATTTAAAAAATCATAAGTCGTATCAAGTCCAATTTTCCAGTTGATTTTTAAATAATCAAAAATCAGACCGTATGCAGGTCCAGTTGCGTAAGGGAATGGGCGAGTGTATGTTTGTGCTTGCTCTCTTTGATTAATTTCAGAGATTGCTTTTTCATATTTGTTAGAATAAGTGGAAAGGATAAATCCGGTATAATTTGCTAAACCTTCCGATGTTTCAATTTCTATTTCTTTTTGAAGGTATTCTTTATATTTTGATTGTCGTAAATTTCTGAATAACAAAGCATCATTGACTAATTTCTCAATTTCTGACTTATCTTTGTTTTGGTTAATGGTATTTAGTGCATTTTTTAGGGCTTGAAATTCCAAACGTAACCATTCTCTTGCATCATAATTATCTAAATATTGTATAGGATTTCCGTTTAGGTTGATGTGTTTATATTGAAGTATGTGAAATAATTCGTGAATTATTGTAGAACTATTATCATCAAGATAATTAGTTAAAACTACTGCATATTCTTTTCCATTATATTTTTGTGCTGAATTTGAAAAACCTAATGTGTTATTTGAAACATTTTTGTAATAGATGATACTGTCATTTGTTTTGCTGTCGAGTAATGGCTTTGTAGTATAAATGGTATTGTCAAAACCTAAAACTAAAATATTATCACTCCAAATATTTTCGCCCCACAATTTTCCATTATCGGCAAATAAAATTTCTTTAGCTTTAAACAATTCTGTTTTTATTTTTTCGCGAAGCCTTTCAGGTTCTGTTTTTTTGTTTTCAGCAACTTTTTCAGTTATATTTTTCCATTTTGGCTCATTATGGATATTGTTTAAATCCAAATCACTTGTGATATGTTCATAGTTTGAATAAAATCTGTTAGAAGCCAAATAATCCAATATCTGAATTGCTGTTTCATTTTGTTCTGCTAAGGCAAAGATACACGCACCATTATATAATTTTGTCGTTGAAATATCATCAAATTTGTAATTGTCAATTATTATTTGAAATTTTTCAGCCGCATTTTTATATTGTCCCAACTCATATTCTTTCATAGATGAAGGATAAACAGTTTCAAAGTCTGTATTTTGAGCATTTGATATTATTGAAAATATTAATACGGTAAGAAATAAAAAAATGTTTTTCATTGTTTGTATTTTCGTTTTGTCTAATAGCACACAACGGTTTTGTATTAAGATTTGTGCGACGTAAAAATCGGAGATTTTTCCGCCGTAGCAAATAGTTTGTTGAATGTTTGTCGGTTTGTACTAAATCCGATTTGAGCATAAATTTTATACATCTTAAGTTTACAAAGTCTTAAATTTAGACAATTAATCAGAAAGAACAAAAGAGAGGATTAAGGTTAGTTTATACGGT
>DAIDMK010000096.1 GCA_027449025.1 Lutibacter sp.
TTGGCAAAGTTTGGTTATGATGTTACCGTTTTTGAAGCCTTGCACGATCTTGGCGGTGTTTTAAAATATGGAATACCTGAATTTCGCCTTCCAAAGTCAATTGTTGATTATGAAATAAACACCATCAAAAATATGGGTGTAAAATTCATTACCAATTTTATTGTGGGAAAGACTGCTTCTATTGCTGATCTAAAGGAAGAAGGATATGTTGCCTTTTTTATTGCGAGTGGTGCCGGATTGCCTAATTTTATGAACATTCCAGGTGAAAACTTTAGCGGAATTCAAAGTGCCAACGAATTTTTGACTCGTGTAAATTTAATGGGTGGAGCTGATGCTAAATTTGACACGCCGGTTCATACCGGAAAAAATGTTGTAATTATTGGTGGTGGAAATACCGCAATGGACTCTGTAAGAACCGCTAAACGTATGGGTGCTGAAAGAGCCATTATTATGTACAGACGCTCTATGGAAGAAATGCCAGCAAGAGCCGAAGAAATAAAACATGCCATTGAAGAAGGAATTGAATTTATAAACCTCGCCTCGCCAATTGAATATTTTGCCGATGAAAAAGGTAAAGTAAATAAAATGAGGGTGCAAAAAATGGAGTTGGGAGAACCTGATGCTTCCGGCAGAAGACGTCCTGTTGCTATTGAAGGTTCTGAATACGATATTGATGTTGACAGCGTGGTTATTGCAGTTGGTGTTTCTCCAAATCCAATTGTACAACAAAGCATGCCCGAACTTGAAACAACCAAATGGAATACCATTAAAGTTGATGAAAATATGATGACTTCTATTCCTGGTCTTTTTGCCGGAGGCGATATTGTAAGAGGTGGTGCAACCGTTATTCTTGCTATGGGCGATGGAAGAAAAGCCGGTCAAGGAATGCACGAATATGCGCAAGCAACCGTTTTGGCTGCAATTTAATTATAATTTTCAATCTATTCTTATTGGTTAGCTATAGAAATAACACTATTTAAAATTAAAAACCCTGTTAATCATTTGATTAACAGGGTTTTTTCTGTACCTCGAGTGGGAATCGAACCCACACTTCCTTGCGAAAACTGGATTTTGAATCCAGCGCGTCTACCAATTCCGCCATCGAGGCTAATGTATCGGAGTGCAAATTTAAAAATATTTTTCAACTAAAACACAAAAACTTCACTTAGTTATAGTATTACCATTTAAATAATTTTAAATTTGCATCAAAATCCAACAACACAAACAAAAAACACTTCTAAAAAATGGACATCCCTTATCTAGAACCTAAAATTTTCGCCTGTACGCAAAGCAAAGAATTGGCTAAAAGCATTGCTATACATTACGGAATTCCGTTAGGAAACGTTGTGGTAACAAGGTTTAGCGATGGAGAGTTTCAGCCTGCATTTGTTGAATCGGTTAGAGGAAGGCGAATTTTTATTGTAGGTTCAACTTTTCCAAATTCCGATAATTTAATGGAAATGCTTTTAATGCTCGACGCCGCAAAAAGAGCGTCAGCACGTCACGTCACAGCCGTTATTCCGTATTTTGGATGGGCGCGACAAGACCGAAAAGATCAGCCTCGTGTTGCAATTGGCGCAAAATTAGTGGCGAACCTTTTGCAAACAGCCGGTGCAACAAGAATTATAACCATGGATTTGCATGCAGATCAAATTCAGGGATTCTTTGAAAAACCCGTAGATCATTTGTTTGCTTCTACCATATTTTTACCGTATATCCATTCATTAAACCTACAAAATTTAACCATCGCCTCACCAGATATGGGCGGATCTAAACGCGCTTATGCCTACTCTAAATTTTTACAAAGTGATGTTGTCATTTGCTATAAACAACGTATAAAAGCAAATGAAATTGATTCCATGGAATTAATTGGCGAAGTTAAAGACCGCCATGTGATTATTGTGGATGATATGGTTGACACAGGCGGAACCCTCGCCAAAGCAGCCGATGTTATGATGGAAAAAGGCGCCTTAAGTGTGCGTGCAATTTGCACGCATCCTATTTTATCAGGAAACGCATATGAACGAATTGAAAACTCTAAATTAACAGAGTTAATTGTTTCAGATACAATTCCTTTAAAAAGAGAAAGTTCTAAAATAAAAGTTGTAACTTGCGCCCCTTTATTCGCG
The DNA here is from genome assembly GCA_027449025.1 of Lutibacter sp. GTDB lineage: Bacteria > Bacteroidota > Bacteroidia > Flavobacteriales > Flavobacteriaceae > Lutibacter. The sequence goes on from DAIDMK010000096.1 coordinate 2,130, forward strand.
GATGTTATGCACAAAGTACAGAACAATACATCCATAAGCGGACAATTTTTAATGTAAATAATAATTAAATATAAAATTTTGAAACCAATATTATGACGGGTAGCCGCATATTTTTCTCCAATATTTCCCAAACCAACAATTAAATATT
>DAIDMK010000097.1 GCA_027449025.1 Lutibacter sp.
GAAATAATTTACTGATTTACAGAGTTTTATGTTTGTTTTTATCAATGTTTTTTCGTATATTTAATTAGTAATTAACTAATTATAACGATGAAAAAAAACTGCAATTTTAATCTTTCAAAGACTAAAAGCAGAGCTGCTTGGCGAAACCTTAAAAAATGAATTTAGAGTTTCAGAAAAGTACTTTACTCGTAAACGAAAACAACAATTTTCTACTATCTTACTGCTTATGTTAAATATGCTACGTAAAAGCCTGTCTTTAGAACTTGAAAACTTTTTGAGTTTTTTAAAAATAAGACCAACCCATAAGTTTACCAAAAGTGCTTTTGTGCAGGCACGTATGAAAATAAGCCCCAAAGTCTTTAAACATCTCTCACAAACTTTAATTAATGAGTTTTACACCGATAATGAATTGGCCATTAAAACGTGGAAAAACTTTAGACTACTTGCTGTGGATGGTTCTCGCATTACCCTGCCAATTACAAAAGAACTACTTGCATCTTATGGAGAAACAAAAAATCAAACCACCACTGGCATTGTACAAGCACGGTGTTCGGTATTATATGATTTAGATAACAACTATGTTTTAGATGGTGAATTAGCACCACTAAGTCAGGGCGAACGCGCGACGGCAATCTTACATTTATCTTATTGCCGAAAAGGTGATCTGATAATATATGATAGAGGCTATCCGTCGTATGATTTTATAAACTATCATATTACAAATAATTTAGATTATGTCATGCGTGTAAAAATAGGCTTTAGCCAACTGACTATTGATTTTGAAAAAAAACAAAAAGAATTCTCAGGTAGTGGCCATATATCCTGGTAAAAACGTAAAATTATCAGACAAAGCCTATAATAAAACATCTCCTATAAAAGTAAGGCTCATTAGGGTAGAATTAACAAAAGGACAAGTGGAAATATTAATGACCTCTTTACTAGATATTAAAACTTACCCCAGCAACATATTTAAAGCCCTTTATTGTAAAAGATGGGGTGTAGAAACATATTATGACGAGCTAAAAAACAAATTGAAAGTAGAACACTTTTCTGGATACTCAAAACAAAGTATTCTGCAAGATTTTTATGCAGCTCTTTTTATCAGTAATGTACAAACGTTAATTGTTAGCGAATTAGAAGATGAAATAAGAGAAGAAAACAAGCAACGAAAGCTAGATTATAAAATTAACAAAAACCTGTCTTACGGCTTTTTAAAAAATAGAGTGATCGAGCTATTTTTTACAGAAAACCCAATAGAACAACCTCTCAATGAACTCAAACAATTATTCAAAGAAAACTTGATACCAATAAGACCTAACCGCTCTTTTAAACGAAACTCAGGAAAATACCGCTCAAGAATAAAACCTAAAATAACTAAAAATCAAAAAGATAGCATTTAGATAATCCTTAACTTAATGACATTGGACGCGAGTATATCGATAGTGCTAAAAATTATGGAAATGATAGCAATCTATTTTGAAAATAGATAGAAATTAAATTATAGGCACAAGCATAATGCTCGCACTAACTAATAAATTTGATTTAATTCAACAAAGTTTGATATTGCTGATTTACAAGATAAGGATTGGAAACTTCTAAGTTTTTATAGGAAAGAAACTGCACATTCTGTTTGTTGTTAATGTTTGCTATTCTTTCTATGATTGCTACTACTTCTGCTCTAGGAATCTGCGAAAAATTTAACAACTCATTTTTAAGGTTATTGAGATCATAAATATTGGTATTTTCTATAAAAGACACAAATGGGTCGTATTTTGAAAAGTCTTTGCTAAGTACGCGCAGCTTCTCAGAAATAGGTGTTATAGAACTAAAACTGTTGTTGCTCAATATAATAATGGTAATATCATCGGCCTTATACCTTCTTAAAGTGGTACTAAATCCATTCCATACGCCATTATGATAGACCAATTCACTGTCAATTTCCTGC
>DAIDMK010000098.1 GCA_027449025.1 Lutibacter sp.
TATTTAATTACCTAATAAAATTTTATCTTTTTTATTACCGATCCTCTCAACCCTCTAATGAACTTCTGCCAACTAATTTCCTTGTTAGCGGTTGCAAATGTAATCCCTTTTATTCTCCTAAAACAACTTTTTTTTGCCTTTTTTTGAAGAAAAATTAAATTAATTTTTACCCTGCTGAAATTGTGTGTTTTACAATTCAAAAAAGATAAAGAAATTTATATCCCCCCACCATCTTTATGTTCTTCTAAGAAATTGGTGGTTTGCATACATGTAATAAGGTGTAAACAAATGCGCATCTATAAAAAAAGCTTCGGTTAATAACACAAAACATATTGTGAAACTGATAGTTTTCCAATATCTTTGCTCTTTTAAATAAAAAAACATGATTCAAATAACTTTGCCTGACGGCTCAATAAAAGAATTTCAAAAAGAAAGCACTCCTTTGGATGTTGCTAAAAGCATTAGCGAAGGATTTGCCAGAAATGTAATTTCTGCACAATTTAATTCCAAAACCGTTGAAGTTTCAACACCTTTAAATGAAAATGGAAATTTAGTGCTCTATACTTTTGATCAGGACGAAGGAAAAAAAGCTTTTTGGCACTCTTCCGCCCACTTAATGGCGCAAGCGATAACCTCATTTTATCCTAATGTTAAATTAACCATTGGCCCTGCTATCGATAATGGTTTTTATTACGATGTCGATTTAGGAGATGAGGTAATTTCTGATAAAGATTTTCAGCAAATAGAGCAAAAAATGCTTGAAATGGCTCGAGGGAAACACGAGTTTAAATTGCGTGAAGTTTCAAAAAATGATGCCTTAAATTATTATAAAGATCAAAACAACCAATATAAAGTTGAATTGATTGAAAACTTGAATGATGGTGAAATCACTTTTTGCGACCATTCAGATTTTACTGATTTATGTAGGGGGGGACATATTCCAAACACCGGCTTAATAAAAGCCGCTAAAATTATGAGCGTTGCAGGAGCTTACTGGCGCGGTGATGAGAAAAACAACCAACTTACACGTGTTTATGGCATCTCATTTCCGAAGCAAAAAATGCTTACTGAGTATTTAGATTTGTTAGAAGAAGCGAAAAAAAGAGATCACAGAAAATTAGGGAAAGAACTAGAGTTATTTACTTTTTCAGCAAAAGTTGGACAAGGATTGCCTCTTTGGCTGCCTAAAGGAGCCATCTTGCGCGACAGATTAGAACAATTTCTGAAAAAAGCACAAAAAAAGGCTGGTTATGAAATGGTGATCACACCTCATATCGGGCAAAAAGAATTGTATGTCACTTCGGGGCATTATGCAAAATACGGCGCAGACAGTTTTCAACCGATACATACCCCAAAAGAAGGGGAGGAATTCTTGCTAAAACCCATGAATTGTCCGCATCATTGTGAAATTTACAACGACAAACCTTATTCCTATAAAGAATTGCCAAAACGTTTTGCCGAATTTGGAACTGTTTACAGGTATGAGCAAAGCGGCGAACTGCACGGATTAACCCGTGTTAGAGGTTTTACACAAGATGATGCGCATATTTTTTGCACGCCTGATC
>DAIDMK010000099.1 GCA_027449025.1 Lutibacter sp.
TCGCGACCTGTCCATTTTGAATTAAAATGAATTTTAGATTAAACGCTTCAACAAATCCACATTTTAAAACACCTCTTTTGCAATGGCTTTAATATTGTCCGATTTTCCCATAGAATAGAAATGAACAACTGGAACGCCTTTCGCTACCAACTCTTTAGTTTGGGCAATAGCCCATTCAATACCAACTTCTCTTACTTGTTCATTGCTGCTGCACTTTTCAATTTCTGAAATCAATATTTCTGGCAAATCCAACTTAAACACCTGAGGCAATACCTGTAAATGGCGTTTTATGGCAATAGGCTTTATCCCCGGAATTATTGGAATGGTAATTCCCATTGCACGCGCTTTTTCCACAAAATCGAAATATTTCTGGTTGTCGAAAAACATTTGGGTCACCACATAATCGGCGCCAGCATCAATTTTTTCTTTCAGTCTGCGCAAATCGGCATCCAAACTTGGCGATTCCAAATGTTTTTCCGGATAGCCTGCAACACCAATACAAAAATCTGTTTTATAAGGTGTTTCTATCAGTTCAAGCAAATATTTACCTTTGTTTAAATTGCTGATTTGAGTCACCAAGTCCGATGCGTACAAGTTACCGCCTGCCGTTACAGAAAAATATTTTTCGTGTTTCATGGCATCACCACGCAAAGCCATCACATTGTCCAAGCCTAAATAATGACAGTCCACCAACAAATATTCGGTTTCCTCTTTGGTAAAACCTCCACACAACACATGCGGAATTGCGTCAACATTGTACTTGTATTTTAACGAGGCGCAAATACCAACAGTTCCCGGTCGCATCCTTGTAATTTTTTGTTCCAAAAGCCCATTTTCTTTCGGAATATAAACGTGTTCCTCTCTCGATGTTGTCACATCAATAAAAGGCGGCTTAAATTCCATTAGCGGATTGATATTATCGTACAATTCCTCAATATTTTGCCCTTTTTGCGGTGGCACAATCTCAAACGAAAACAGTGTTTTCCCTTTGGCTTGTTTAATATGTTCTGTTACTTTCATTTTTTTGTTGCTATATGTTTGTTGCAAGTTTCAGGTTTCAAGTTTCAAGTTATACTAAACGATTAAACATTTCAACTTTTAACTTTTAATTTTAGTCTTATTTGAGCCCGATTTTTTTAGAGGGCGTTACCCCCGCCAACTGGCGGGGGTCGCGCTTTTCGCTGCAATCTGTCATTGCGAGGAACGAAGCAATCTTTAACTCAGCTCACAAAATCGCAATGCCAGGATTTCCGCTTCACTCGCTAACGCAAATCGAGTTACGATTTGCGAATTTTGATTTACGAATTTTTCTAATTTTTTTCAGTACGGACAGGTCGCAACCTGTCTCTACATCAAATTTCCTTTCAAATTGTTAATTATCATTTATTAATTCCCCCTTTCGAGCCTGTACTGAGCGGAGTCGAAGTAGGGGCTAGGGGGCTAATCCGCCAAATTAGGTCGTAGCCACTTTTTCGCAGTTTCAAAATCCATCTTTTTCCTGACCGCGAAATCCTTTACCTGCTTT
>DAIDMK010000100.1 GCA_027449025.1 Lutibacter sp.
ACCGCATTTTTAGAAAAACGCAAACCTGAATTTGATTAAAGTTAAACGCTAGACAGTCGAAAGTATAAAAGTAAAAGATGAATTTTCCTGTAATAACTAAAGAACTGCTTCCTTTGGAAAGTGTTCGTATAAAGAATGTTGAAAATAATAAACTGAAAACCGGTACTGCAGACTGACTAGCGTTTAACTTTAATCAAATTCAGGTTTGCGTTTTTCTAAAAATGCGGTGGTTCCTTCCTTAAAATCATCGGTGCCAAAACTAAGTCCGAATTGTTCAATTTCCACTCCAAATCCGTTTACCAAATTGGCATAATTTGCATTAATGGCTTTAATTGCGGCAGCAATTGCAACGGAAGAGTTTTTGGCCATTCTATTCGCCAATTTTTCACACAAAGGCAATAATTCTTCTTGTTCCACCACATAATTTACCAAGCCCCAATCTTTGGCTTCGGCAGCGGAAATCATATTTGCGGTCAAAATCATTTCCATAGCTTTACCTTTTCCCACCAATTGCGGCAATCGTTGCGTTCCTCCATAACCAGGAATCACGCCCAAAGAAACCTCAGGCAATCCCATTTTTGCGTTTGTGCTTGCAACTCTAAAGTGCGCGGCCATCGCCAATTCCAAACCGCCTCCCAAGGCAAATCCATTAACTGCAGCAATTACCGGCTTGCTAAGATTTTGGACAAAGTCGAATAAGAGTTTTTGGCCTTTTCGTGCCAATTCTGTGCCTTCTTCTATATTAAAATTTGCGAACTCCAAAATATCGGCGCCGGCTACAAAAGCTTTATCACCGCTTCCTGTTATAATAATGGCCTTAACAAATTGATTGGGTTCTAAAACCTTAAAGGCCGTATGCAGTTCTTCAATGGTTTTTATGTTAAGCGCATTTAATTTTGTTGGTCTGTTAATGGTAATTAACGCAGTATTTTCCAGCTGAGTTACAATGATGTTTTCAAAATTCATACTATTAATTTTTAGGTAATTTAACATTAAATACGGTTCCTATATTTACTTGGGAAGTGAACCCGACGGTGCCGTCATACGCGTCAACAATATTTTTTACCATCGCCAGTCCCAACCCCATTCCACTTGTTTTGGTGGTAAATTTTGGTTCAAAAACCCGCTCCCCATCTGCTTCTGAAATTCCTTTCCCGTTATCGGCAATTGTGATACAAATATTTTCATCATCTTCTGCAACACTAACTTCTAGTTTTTTATTTTCAACATCCTCCAAAGACTGTGTGGCATTTTTAACCAAATTAGTTACAATTCTAATGACTTGTGTTTTATCCAATTTGGCAATTATGGAGGGCTGTTTTGGAAAAAAAGAGATATAATCTTCCATAAAAATATCCAAGGCTTGCTTAACAACTTCAACAACATCTATTTCTTCTCTATTTT
>DAIDMK010000101.1 GCA_027449025.1 Lutibacter sp.
TTCCCCAGCTACAGTCAATCCTGCAGGACCCGAACCTATCACGCCCATTTTAATTCCGTTTGGCTTAGCCATAGCAGGAATAGTTGAAGGACCATGTTCACGTGCATAATCAGCAACAAATCTTTCAAGATAACCAATTGCAGCGCCATCTTTACTTAGTTTTTTAACATAAAAACACTGTGCTTCGCATTGAATCTCCTGAGGACAAACCCTTCCACAAATTGCTGGTAAAGAGTTGTTTTCTTTAAGAACTTCTGCAGCGCCAAGCACGTCTCCAGCTTCAAGATATTTTATAAATTTTGGAATGTTGGTGCCTACTGGGCAACCAACAATACAAGTTGGCACAGCACAATCAAGGCAACGATGAGATTCAGCAAGTGCCATCTCCAAGGTTAAGCCTTTATTTACTTCAAGATTGCTTTTATTTCTAACATTAGGATCTGCTTCGGGCATATGAACCCTTGAGATATCTGTTCTGTCTTTCGCTTTTATTTCTTTGCGTAACTTATCGCGCCACTCCGTTTTTCGTTCGGCTTTATAATATTCTTCGTTTAATATTTCTTCCATTTTACGAATATTTTATGAGATATAAATTTTTCAGTTAGTTTAGTGCTGTAGCTTCACAAGATTTTACGTACTCGCTATAATTTTCTGATTCTTTGTCTTTGTAAGCGCCTAACCTGCTTAGCATTTCATCAAAATTAACTTTATGGGCGTCAAATTCTGGTCCATCAACACAAACAAATTCCGTCTTTCCGCCAACAGAAACTCTGCATGCACCACACATTCCTGTACCGTCAACCATGATAGTGTTTAAACTCGCCATAGTGGGAATGTCATATTTCTTTGTGGTCAAAGCAGCGAATTTCATCATTATGGCTGGGCCAATCACAATAGCTTGATCTACTTTTTCTCTTGAAATGACTTCTTCCATTCCCTGAGTTACCAAACCTTTTGTTCCTTTTGAGCCATCATCGGTCATCACAATAAGCTCATCTGAGTATTCACTCATTTCATCTTCAAGAATAACCAGATCTTTATTTCTGGCAGCAATAATGGTAATAACCCTGTTGCCAGCCAACTTCATCGCTTGAACGATTGGAAAAAGAGGAGCGACACCAACACCGCCACCAGCACATAAAACGGTTCCTACATTAGAAATATGCGTTGCTTTTCCAAGCGGTCCCACTACATCCAATATAAAATCACCGGCATTCATGTCGCAAAGTTTATGGGATGAAACACCTACTCTTTGTACAATTAAGGAAATTGTGCCTTTTTCAACATCGGCATCTGAAATTGTTAACGGGATTCTTTCGCCATTTTTATCAATTCTTAAGATGATAAAATGTCCGGCTCTTCGGCTT
>DAIDMK010000102.1 GCA_027449025.1 Lutibacter sp.
GAGAATTTTGTCCATTCATATTTGTCAAATGATATAAATGCATCCATTAGATAAACATTTCCATCAGAGGAAATAAAATCGCTGGTTTCTACCATTGCATAATAAGAGAATGAACGATTTACTCTTCCACGAACACCAAAACGGGCTCTTTTAAATTTAAATGTATTTTCTCCCGGATCGGTAAAATGAGTGTCATACTCAGGCTGAAAGTATCCAAAGAATGTTGTGCTACTAGTTTTTGGCACACCATCGCCGCCTGTAGCTGGTAAATCGCCTTCACATCCTTGCGCAAAAACTGCATTAAATTGAAATAGGAACAATACGGTAAATAAGGTAATTATTTTTGTTTTCATGTTATTTGAATTTAGATTAAAAGCCCTAAAAATTCACTTACTTATTGATATATAAAACGTAATTGAAAATTTTAAACGTGTTTTAAACATTTTTAGGGCTTATTTTTTTAATGAGTTGGTTGAATATTATTTAGTTTCCAAAAGACAAATCTTTTGAAGTGTTGACACTCCATTTATTTGCACTAGTTCCCCAAGCCGGATTGCTGTTGTATAATCCATTCATACCGAATGATAAGCTGTAAGCATCATATCCTAAAACTCTTAACCAAGCAGTTGCAATAGCTGCTGTTTGACCAGTATAGCAGTAAGTAATTACTTTTGCAATTGGATCTAAAGCCAAAATACTATTGTCTGCAATTGATAAAGGTAGAACTCTATATGCACCTTTAATATGGCCATACCCAGTATAATCTGCAGAACTAAAGTAATTATTAATAAAATAGTCACTTGGTTTAGCTAAAATATCGCTTCCTTTAATCATAAAATCACCACTTCCTCTAGCGACAACTTCTTCAACACGTTTTTTAAGGATAGCTTCGCCTGAGGTAGATAAACTTGAAAAAGCAGGTTTTGTGAATACTTGGTTTGTAGGAGCAGGTTCATAAGACCAATTTGAATTTCCATCAGCAATATTGCCTATATTCTTATTCCAAGAACCAGCAGTGGTTGAATTCCAACCAGACATTCCCCATTTTAAAGCCTGAGTTTCTTTAAAACCATACATACGCATTAAAGATGTAGCGAAACAAGCTGTTTGACCAGAGTAACATACTACTAAAACAGGTTTTGTTCCTGCTGCAGCACCTTCAGCCAAAATATTTGCAAAAGGAACATTTTTAGCACCTTTTATATGGGATGTAGTATAATCTGCTGCGCTTCTAATGTCAATAATATAATATTTGGCTAAAAACGTAGGAACATCTGCTTCTGTTGCGGGAGCACCAGCAACAAAACTTGTAGTTAAATTTGGTAAATCTA
>DAIDMK010000103.1 GCA_027449025.1 Lutibacter sp.
GGCAGGAATTATTGCTGATTCAATCGGTAATAACACTGCTCCCACTTTAACCATTAAAAATAGTCAAATTTACAACAGCTCCGATTATGGTATTTTAGGGCGAGAAACAACTATTTACGGGGAAAATTTGGTGATTAACAATAGCGGACAATCCTCTTTGGCTTGCATTGGCGGCGGCACTTATAATTTTGTCCATTCCACATTTGCCAATTTTTGGTACAACAGTTTTAGACAAAACCCAAGTGTTTTAATTAACAACTTTTTTACAGTAAGCAATGCACAAGTTGTTGAAAAACGCGATTTGCACGCGGCAAATTTCACCAATTGCATTATTGACGGAAATGACAATACTGAATTGGTAATTGACCAAGCTGAAGGTACTGTTTTTAATTATTTCTTTGAAAACAACCTTATTCGAGTAGAGGATTTTAATGATCCAATCCATTATGTTAACAATCTTTTTAATGGAAATCCGCATTTTAAATCTCCCGAAACAAACGAATTAATGATAGGTCAAAATTCAGACGCCATTAATAAAGGAAATGAACAAGGACGAATTTTAGTCCCAATCGATATTTTAGGCATTACAAGAACTATACCGCCAGATATTGGTGCTTATCAACACATTATATTCAATTAATATGAAACGAGCACAACAAATTTTGATACACAGAGGAATGATTAATGGCGAACAGCAGCTGTTACCAATAAAAAATAAAATGTAAACAGATGAAAAACGTAGTTATCACAGGAACAAGTCGCGGCATTGGTTTTGAATTGGCACAATTGTTTGCTAAAAATAATTTTCAGGTTTTGGCTTTATCAAGAAATTCAGCTCCATTAGAAAATCTGAAGCTGAAAAATATTACCGCAATCTCTGTTGATTTATCAAATGAAAATGATTTAGAAAAGGTAACGAATTTTGTAAATAAAAAGTGGAAACAAGTAGATATATTAATCAATAATGCAGGAAAATTAATTAACAAACCATTTGATAATTTAACAAGTTCCGATTTTTTAGAAGTTTATAAAGTCAATGTCCTTGCCGTTGCCGAACTTACACGATTGCTTATCCCCTATTTAAAAAAAGGAAGTCATGTGGTAAATATCAGTAGTATTGGCGGTGTTCAGGGAAGTATGAAATTTCCAGGATTGGCAGCGTACAGTTCTTCAAAAGGTGCTTTGCTAACTTTGACAGAAGTATTGGCGGAAGAATACAAAGAACAGCAAATTTCATTTAATGCTTTGGCTTTGGGTGCCGTGCAAACAGAAATGCTGGAA
>DAIDMK010000104.1 GCA_027449025.1 Lutibacter sp.
AATTAGATGCTGAATTTAAAGCCGTCATTGACCTTGTATTATACGTGTTCAAATCCTTGAGTTTTGAAAATTTTACAGCACAGGTTTCCTTGCGTGATAAAGAAAATAGAGACAAATATATTGGAAGCGACGAAAATTGGGAAAAAGCTGAAAACGCCATCATAAATGCCACTACATCAAAAGGGCTGGATTTTAAAATTGAATATGGTGAAGCTGCATTTTACGGTCCAAAGTTAGATTTTATGGTAAAAGATGCTTTAGGAAGAAGTTGGCAGTTGGGAACCATCCAAGTAGATTATAATTTACCTGAACGATTTGACCTTACCTACAAAGGAGCCGACAACCAATTGCACCGACCAGTGATGATACACAGAGCACCATTTGGTTCCATGGAAAGATTTATTGCGGTTTTACTGGAACATACAGGCGGTAAATTCCCGCTTTGGCTAACCCCAGAGCAGGTTATTATTTTGCCAATCAGTGAAAAATATCAAATATATGCCGAAAAAGTTTTAAATTTGTTAGAAAATGCCGACATTCGCGCCCTTGTAGATAAACGAAATGAAAAAACCGGCAGAAAAATTAGAGATGCCGAAATGAATAAGATTCCGTTTATGCTGATTGTAGGGGAACAGGAAGAAAAAGACGGCACGGTTTCTGTAAGAAAACAAGGAGAGGGTGATATGGGTTCATCATCAATAAATGAATTTATTTCATTAATAAATAAAGAAGTAAATAGTACATTAGAGCAATTTTAAGTTTAATTTAAAACATAACGTTATAGCATTAAGTAGAAATAAAGGTCAAAGAAAACCTTGGAGAGTTGTAAAAGAAGACCAACATAGAATAAATGAAAAAATTGTTTATGTTGATGAAGTTCGTTTAGTGGGAGATAATGTGGAAATAGGTGTTTACCCTATTGCACAGGCAAGAGAACTCGCAAAAGAGTTAGAATTGGATTTGGTCGAAATATCGCCCAAAGCGGTTCCTCCAGTTTGTAAAATAACCGATTATAAGAAGTTTCTTTACGAACAAAAAAAACGGGATAAAATACAAAAAGCAAAAGCTACCAAAGTTGTTGTTAAGGAAATTAGATTTGGTCCTAATACAGATGAGCACGATTTTGATTTTAAAAAGAAACACGCGATTTCTTTTCTTAAAGAAGGCGCTAAATTAAAAGCATTTGTATTTTTTAAAGGAAGATCTATCATCTATAAA
>DAIDMK010000105.1 GCA_027449025.1 Lutibacter sp.
AACCTAGTTTTAGGTTATATCAAAACACTGTTAATCGTATGATTATCAGTGTTTTTTGTTTTTTATGATATCAATTGAATTCATTTAAAACCAACCAAAAGGTGTGCAATTAGGTGAACACTATCTCACGAAAATTGTCGTAATTTTAAAGAACTTTTAAGAACAAATTGGCTTTTGTCTTTACAAAAATTTGTTAAACTAAAAAGTTATAAAATGCAGACAAACAGCACCTTTTCACTTACTATCTTCACAAGAAAATCAAGAGGCAATGCGAGCCAACTATCAATCTATGTTCGTATTACAGTTAATGGACAACGTTCAGAAATTAGCCTTAAAAGGACCATTTTATTTAAAGAATGGGATTCTTCAAAAAATAGAGGACGTGGTACCACTAATAAAATTAGACTATTAAACACTTATTTGGACCAGGTTTATAGTCAATTATTGGACTGCCATAAACAATTATTGGAAGAAGATAAAATTGTTTCCGCCAATGCAATCAAAGCTCGTTATCTAGGGGAAGATGACACGCATAAAACCTTGAAAGAACTGATTGCATACCATAACACCACTATGATTACGGTATTGAAGTTTGGCACCATGAAGAACTATTATACCACTGAAAAGTATTTGCATAAGTTCTTAGATCAAAAGTTAACAGAAAGTGACATTTACTTAAAACAATTGAACTATCGGTTTATTTGTGATTTTGAGCAATACTTGAGAAAGTGCAAAAACTCAAAGAAGCAATATGTTTTGGCTAACAATGGCGTGATGAAGCATTTGGAACGCTTTAAGAAGATGATTAACCTCGCAGTAAAATTGGAATGGATAGCTAAGAACCCTTTTAATCAAGTTCAATTAAAATTTGATAAATATGATCGACATTATCTGTCAGAAAGAGAATTACAATTAATTGAGAACACCTATTTTAATCAGGAGCGCTTAGAAAAAATTAAAGATTGTTTTTTATTTTCTTGTTATACAGGCTTGTCTTATATTGATTTAAAAGAACTTACTGTAAATCAAATCACCAAAGGAATAGATAACAACCACTGGATATTCACCAAACGAGAAAAAACAAATGAAACGGTTAAAGTGCCAATCTTGCCAAAAGCACAGCAAATAATTGATAAGTATACAGCTAA
>DAIDMK010000106.1 GCA_027449025.1 Lutibacter sp.
CCGTTAAAACAATGTTTGAAATAAGTCAAGAATTTGGCAAAGAAACCGAAGGCAGAGGATTTCTGCTATCTCATTCTTTTGGAACAGAAACGGAAGAATACAAACGCTACCCAGCGAAATGGACAGACGACACTCGCTCTGATTGGAATGTAGATGCACCCTTAAAAAATTTCAATTCTTGGGTTCCTAATGTTGCTTTTAAAGAGAATATTGAAATGTTTACCAATCCTGAAAATAAGGTTAGTAAAATCCCATTTTTAACAAATGATACAGGAGGTTTTGACATGGGAATTACGGATCTGTTAGATGAAGAGCTATACATAAGATGGGTTCAGTTTTCAACTTTTAACCCAATTATGGAAGTGTTTTCTCAACCTGAAAACAGGACTGGTAATTTAGCTTTTAATTATTCTGATAAAGCAGATGAAGTATTCAAACAATATAGCCATTTGCGAATGGAGTTGTTTCCATATATCTATTCATATGCATTGGCAACCCGAATAGAAGGTAAAAATATAATTAGACCAATTGACGGTTATTTATATCAATTTTATTTTGGAGAGGAATTTCTAGTAGCGCCAGTTTATAGTCAAGGTGCAACCAAGTTGGAAATTTATTTCCCTAAAGGGAATTGGGTGAATTTTTGGACAAATAAGGAAGTTGCTGGAGGTCAGAAATATATGGTTGATACTCCTTTAGAACGAATCCCGTTATATGTTAAAAAAGGCGCTATTATTCCAATGAGACCTTATGCTTCATCAATAGAAACTGGTACAAAAAATAAAATAATTCTACACGTTTTTCCTGGTGAAGACGGAAAGTTTAAATTGCTTGAAGATGATGGCACTTCAAATGATTATTTAAGTGGAATCTATTCAGAAACAACTATTGAGATAATAACGCTTAGTAAAAAATCTTTTAAATTAAAAATAAATAAACCGAGTGGTAATTATAAAGGAATGCCCAATCATCGGAAATGGGAGATAATAGTTCATTCAAACATAAATTATAAAAAGGGAATTAGTGAGAACGCAAAATTTTCTTTAGCAAGAGAAAATAATACGACCTTAAAAAGCAAGGAAA
>DAIDMK010000107.1 GCA_027449025.1 Lutibacter sp.
ACGTAGCAAATCGTTAGTTGAATGTTTGTCGGTTCGTTATTTAGTTTAAATGTAAGCATAAATTTTATGAGGTGTTGGCAACTGGCTTTTAATCATTCTGTTTAGTCGAACCTTTGCAAACATCTCCTTCTTCAATTCCTATAATCCACTCGTTCAATTTTTCAATCCTATTTTCAGTCAGGTTTGTCAAGTACATCCATCTGCACATTGGAAATACGCTTCCATATTCGGATTTGTCAATCGAAGGATATTTCATCTCAACTTCTGCATCTCTGAAATCGACCCAAATTCGTTGAGCTTTTTTTAGATTTTGAATAAACAACGAATCGGAATTATATTCTGTCAAAATTTGATTATAAATTGAGTTTAATTTGTTATCCGTTTTAACATAATCGATTTTAGCTTTTTCATTCATTTCTCCTTGAGTTTGAGAAATAATCTGTTGTGATAAAATCAGAATAAATATTATTAAAATCTTTTTCATTTGTGTCATTTTTCTGCTTGTTGCCAACGGGATTTTATAAGATTTGTGCGACTGAGAAATCGGAGATTTTTCGGACGTAGCAAATCGTTAGTTGAATGTTTGTCAGTTCGTTATTTAGTTTAAATGTAAGCATAAATTTTATGAGGTGTTGGCAACTGGCTTTTATTCCCACCATTCTTTAGTTTTCGATTTTCGATTATTTCGTTTGATTGCTTGATTTGGAACTTGATTTTTTAAAGCAATATCAAGCCAACCTTTGTCCCAATATTTTTCAGACACGCTAAATTCTCCAGCTCCAATATCAAAGTCTTGATTTGCATTAGGAACTCTAAAATCTGACCAATTACAAACTTTTTCTTTGTCGGTCGAATAACTTTTCCAAATTCCAATAAAAGCATTGTTTGAATAACTGTCAGAAATGGATTCGATATTGTCGTATTCAATTTTATTTTTGGAATTTAAATACCATTTTGAATAGAGTTTACCTTTAAAAATTCCGCTATGTTTTTGTTCCGAGTTTTCTTTGAATTCGTAATCCGCAATTAATATTC
>DAIDMK010000108.1 GCA_027449025.1 Lutibacter sp.
ATTCAAGGAAAGTTTAATGTGTTGAATCTATGGAAAGATGAATTTGAAGTTAATTTGGGAACACCCACAGCAGAATCAGGAAAATACGCCTTTTTATCGCTAGAAGCTGCAACAGATGCCTTGGCCAAAGGAGAAATTGATTTGTTGGTAACCGCTCCCATTAATAAGGAGAACATTCAGTCGGAAGAATTTAAATTTCCCGGTCATACCGAATATCTGGAATCGAAACTGAAAGGAAAAAGCTTAATGATTTTGATGTCTGATACCTTAAGAATTGGTTTAATTACAGGCCATATTCCAGTTTCAAAAGTCGCAGAATCAATTACCCCCGATTTAATAAAAGAAAAAGTAGCGATTTTGTACAAAACATTGGTAGAGGACTTTGCCATATCCAAACCTAAAATTGCCATTTTGGGATTGAATCCGCATTGTGGCGATCACGGTGTTATTGGAATCGAAGACGACGAAATGATTAGGCCAACCATTGCCGAAATACAAAATGAAGGTAAATTGGTTTATGGGCCTTATGCCGCCGATGGTTTCTTTGGATCTGAAAGCTATAAGAATTTTGACGCCATTTTAGCGATGTATCACGATCAGGGATTGGCGCCATTTAAAGCATTGTCTTTTGGGGAAGGCGTGAACTTTACTGCAGGCTTAAATAAAGTTAGAACCTCGCCTGATCACGGGACGGCTTACGACATCGCAGGGAAAGAGTTGGCGAACATAAATTCCTTTAAAGAGGCGGTTTTTAGCGGTATCCAAATTTTTAAAACCAGGCAAGAATATAAAAGTTTGACTGAAAACACTTTAAAAAGTACGCATCAAAAAGAAAATAGATAAATATTCAATATTTATTTTAGTATATATTTTATAATTTTATATCTTTGCACGCTCAAATTG
>DAIDMK010000109.1 GCA_027449025.1 Lutibacter sp.
ATCAGGATTGCCATACAATGAGAACTTTGTTTCAAAATTAGTTTAAAAAGACTTGTTTTTTAGCTCAGTTCTTTGTTACCTGCTGGGCTTTTTCATATACTTAATAATTATCTATGGGTCAAACTGTATTTCAGAGAGTTTTTTTTGTCATTAAATTCTGGCAAACTGTTAAATTTCTCGGTATAGATTGCAAAACAATCATATTCAAATTTTGCAACTTCTCCCATAATTCTTAAATCTTTCGGAGAATTTGATTTAACATTGCATTCAAACGAGCAAACAGAAACGTATAATTTTTTCACAAGGTCAGAATAATTTTCATATTTAAATCTAAATCTGTCAGCTCCACCGTGTCCAGTCTTTCCGATAACAGTATTGTCAAACTGTTTTAAACGACCTTTTAATCCATTTACAGAATTTGTCATACCAACATAATTAATTTCTGAAATCCATTTAAAATTTTGCTGTGATAAGTCAATATCTGAAATTGCAATACAATATATTCCAGGGAATTTAATTCCTTCTAAAGAATTTCTATTTTCCCAATTTGTCCATTCTGTAAATTTGTTTTCTTTCATAAATTTTTTTCTTGTCGCCTTGCAGGTAACGGTTTTGGACATGAAAAGTTGCGGGTTTTAAAACGCAATTTTCCAATGTTTAAATTTAATATTATTTTATGTTTTAAATATCATTTTTAGTTAGAATTAAGCAATTTTTTATGTGCGTTGTTAGCTACTGGGCTTTTTTCCGTTCAATTTGTCAATTCGATATTCTCAATTCAGTTCGAATGTTAGCGTTGGCAAAACATACTCTTTGTGCATTTTTGGTGTAGCGTTGGATGTAGCGAATGGACAATTGAACGGAAAAAAGCCCAGTAGCTAACAACG
>DAIDMK010000110.1 GCA_027449025.1 Lutibacter sp.
TGTCCGCCTCCACCTCCGCCCCAAGCTTCAACGATAATAGAAGTTACACCACAAGGTACTGTAAACGTACCAGAAGTTGTAAATGTTTCAGTTTGAGTTTGCGAAAAAGCAGTTAAGCTAAATAATAAAAAAATTAAGAGGGTTAATTTTTTAAATGTGGGGTAATTTTTAATCATAAAGTAAGCATTATTGGGGCTACCAAAAATACTTTTTTTCGAAGTGTTTTATTATCACAAAGATGCTTACTAAGCAAATGGTGCGTTTTTTGGTGTAAATGGTTCAATAATGTTATTAAATTGCTTATTATGGCATTAATTTAGGGCTATTTTTTTGTTGTTTTTTTGTTGATTTTTTATTGTTTTACCGTTATTAGTGTGTGTGAAGCACATAAATACCTGATTTTGGCATTTTTGACATCTTTGAATTTTGGGTTGTGGGTTGAAAGGTTGAAAGCCGTCGATGCCTAATTTTTCCTGTCACCAGATCTTTCCGTCCCGATAGCTCTATCGGGAGGAATGGATTTTGCGTTATTTTTAGTTGTAAATTTTAACCCAACGGCAACAGGCAAGCTTTTTATTCAACAACCACTTTTTGAACCACCGATCCGTTTTTGGTGATTATTTGAACCATATAAACTCCTGTTGCCGTGTTTACCGGCAAATAGACAGTTCTTCTGTTAAGGCTGGTGTTCCAAGAGTTCACATGTTGGCCTAAAGAATTTATTAAATTTACATTCACTATTTCTTCGGCAATATTGTTTTTTATTTGAAGCTTACCAATTGTATTGTTCATAAATAACGTGAGTTCGATATAAAAAAGCATAAAATATTTGGAAAAGAAGAGATAGTTTTTTATATTTAATGTGTTG
>DAIDMK010000111.1 GCA_027449025.1 Lutibacter sp.
AAGTTAATTCATTATGATAAGATAATCGCATTTTCTTATCATAACTTTGTTAAATGATAAAATATTATGATTTATTTATCATTGCATTTTTCAGCGGTCGTATTTTGGCTAACTTGTTATAAGAATAGAAATAAATATTATTCCATTAAATAACTCATTATAAACATATAATTAATTATCCTTTATATTTTTCGAAATTTTGTATTACAGGGAATATTTAGCAATTTTTCACAAGTATTATAGTCAAATATACGATATTATTTTGAAATTTAAAATATTACTCCGAACTTATTCGGGGCTAAAGTATGCTGCTAATAAATATTGGGAGTTAATTGAGGAAAGCTATTTTATTTAAACAGGGATATATTGATTATACTTGTTTTAAAACATTGACTACTACACAGTAATTTGAGTGTATTTTTAAGAAATAAATCATTTTATCACTTTGTATCAGACGCCATTCAATTATTAAGTGAAAAGGCAAATATTTATTCCTGTATGTTTGATGCAGCCATTTTTTCATCGAACGAAACAATAAATAGGTAAAGAGCGAACTTTTTTTAAGAATGTTTTTTTAATTTCTAAATTTAATGTTTAATTGGAAAATAAAAGATAACATTGTTATTTTAACTTTTTTAGGTTATTTACCCCTTTCTTTTTTTTGTAAAATCCTCCAGTAAATTAGCGATTTTGTATTAATAAATTTAGTAAGTTAGCCTACTAATCTATATAATAGCTAAATAATTTAGCTCCGTTAATGAAAGAAATTGACTTTATCAGGTCCGAAAACGTTGTAAATATAGAATCTCCAAAAAGAATTAATTTAATTGGGGAACATACCGATTATAACAATGGTTTT
>DAIDMK010000112.1 GCA_027449025.1 Lutibacter sp.
TCATCTAAAACATCTATTGAAAAGGCTGATAAAGACCTATCAGTTTCCATAAAGCAACTCAACAATACTGCACAAGCTGAAAGTACAGGAAATGATTTCAGCAATACAGCCCCAACAACTTTTAAAGATTCAAAAAATGAGTTTTCTGGAATTTTGAAAATCAGGGAACTGTTTTTTGCGAATGAATTTACTCAATACATTTTTACAGCAAGAAATTTTCTTATTAAGTATGGGAAAGCCAACATTATTTTTCCCTTCCACTATTTTTGGTAATCCATTCATTTTAAATGTATAATTGTCTTTAATTGGCAATTCTATTGGTTTTTTGTAGGTTTTGGATCTAACAAAACCTGTTTAAATATTTTATAAAATCAAAACTATTTTAAAATGAATTTAGGAACTGCAATCACAGGAGCTATTTTTATAGCCATTTTTATGCTGCCATTTATATTTATGCTCAAAGGCAGAAAAAAGAAAGAAAGGCAATTATTTCAATCTATTTCTACCATCGCAAACAATCACCATTGTAAAATTTCAATGCAAGATATAAGTGAAGAATTTGCCATTGGATTAGACGAAACAGTAAACCAGCTTTTCTTTCTTAAAAAGACAGCCGACAGAGAAATCGCGCAACACGTAAATTTGCCAGAAATTAAATCGTGCAAAGTGATTAAATCGGGTCACGCTACTGGTGGAAAAGATGATACCTATAAATCAATAGACAAACTTGATTTACAATTTTCATTTTTGGATAAGAAAAATTCAGATATCTCATTTTCTTTTTACAATTCAGAAGAAAATTTTGGATTGAATGATGAAATTCAGCTTATT
>DAIDMK010000113.1 GCA_027449025.1 Lutibacter sp.
AGTGTGGCTAATAAATTACAGGTACTGAAAAGACAGTTTGAAAACGAAAGTTTTAGTTCATAATTAAAAACAAAAAAAATTAGTTTTAAAAAATAGAAAGAATGGCATCAATAAAACCAGCTGAAGTATCAGCAATTTTAAAACAACAATTAGCGGGATTTGAAGCAACAGCTTCATTAGACGAAGTTGGAAGCGTATTGCAAGTGGGTGATGGAATCGCACGTGTTTACGGATTGGCAAATGCACAATATGGCGAGCTAGTTGAATTTGAAGATGGAATGGAAGGATTGGTATTGAACTTGGAAGAAGACAATGTTGGGGTTGTATTATTAGGCCATTCAAGAGCAATTAAAGAAGGGTCAATTGTAAAACGTACCGAAAGAATAGCTTCATTAAAAGTAGGTGAAGGGATCGTTGGTCGTGTTGTAAATACATTAGGAAACCCAATTGATGGTAAAGGACCTATTCAGGGAGAAACTTTTGAAATGCCTTTAGAGCGTAAAGCTCCGGGTGTTATTTACCGCGAACCGGTAACCGAACCACTACAAACTGGACTTAAAGCGGTTGATGCTATGATTCCGGTTGGGAGAGGCCAACGCGAGCTTATTATTGGTGACCGTCAAACCGGAAAATCAACAGTAGCAATTGATACTATCATCAATCAAAAAGAATTTTACGATGCCGGTGTTCCTGTGTATTGTATTTATGTTGCTATTGGTCAAAAAGGATCAACAGTAGCTAATATTGCAAATTTATTTGAAGAAAAAGGCGCTATGGCTTACACAACAATTGTAGCCGCTAACGCTTCTGACCC
>DAIDMK010000114.1 GCA_027449025.1 Lutibacter sp.
ATTTGTTTTTACATTAAACTTTAGAATAATGAAAAAATTATTGTTATTTTTTATATTGATTTCAACTTTTTTAACGGCGCAAAACAAAGTTAAAGTCGATTTAAGCAATCCAAACGCAACAATTTCTACCCATTTATATTTTTTGCAACCCGGTTCTTATGAGCCAGAAAAAGCCGCTAAGGTAATTTATGGCTATGACAGTATTGAAAGTCAAAATATTGCCATTAAATTAAAGAAAATAATGGATGCTAAGGGACTAAAAGTCGATTTTAGCAAGGTACCTGCCAACAAAATGTATTCGGACACCACTTCCACAAAAGACGGAAATCAATATGTTTTATTTCCGAGTAAAATGCCTGAAATATTTTTGGAAAAAATTGGAGATAATTGGTATTATTCCAAAAAAACTTCCAGTGAGGTTTTAGAACTTTACGATTTAATGTATCCTTGGTATTCTGAAAGATTGCAGGAAATAATTCCAGAGATAGGACACAGAACACTGTTTAACGTGGAACTTTGGCAATATCTTGGCTTGCTTATTTTAATTGCAATTTCCTTTGGATTATTTTTTGTGCTTCGAAAAATTGTTTTTCTCATCTTGAATAAATCGCAACATTTAATCATTAATATATCAAATGAAGAGATTAAAACTTCTTTGAAAAAATTGACGCGCCCGGTTGTTTTATTAATTTTAATGGCCTTTGTTAAAAATAGACTGCCATCTTTGGTTCTGCATATTGATGTTTACAACTTTCTGCTTTTGGCCATAAATATTATGGTGATCGTTTTTTGGATTTATGTATT
>DAIDMK010000115.1 GCA_027449025.1 Lutibacter sp.
GCTTCTTGCTCTAGGTATTTTTCCAAATTCTTAACAAAATTAATCTTGATATAACGAAGTTTGGCTTTTGCTTTGGAGCTCGCTTTTTTGTTGCCAGAGAGTTTTGCATCTATTTTTGCTACCGTTTTCTCGATTACTTCTTTACTGATTTCCTTAAACTCGGTTGGTTCTGGATTTGGTTCATCGTCATTGTCTATACTTTGTGCATACCTCCATAATTCTTCTAATTGGGTCAGCATTTTTCCTTTGTTGGTTTTAATGCTGTTGCCCCAAACAAAAGTATATCGACCTGCTTGGGCTTCTATTTTTGTGCCATCTGTATAAATTTGTTTCAAAGTAATTAATCCTTCCGAGGCTAACATCAACACCACTTGTTTAAAGATTTCTTTAAAACTGTCTTTTAATTTATTGCTTCTAAATCGATTGATGGTATTGTGATCAACAACAGTCATAGAGGTTAACCACATAAAGTTGATGTTTTCACGAAGTGCAAGTTCTATTTTACGGGAAGAATATACATTGGTCATATAAGCATACAGCATTACTTTGAGCAACATCTTTGGATGATAACCTGGATTGCCCTCTTTGCTGTAAGCTTTTAAAAGCGGCTGAATGTTAAGCGACTCCACTATTTGGTCAACTACGCGAACTGGATGTTTCTCTGGAATTAAGTCGTCAAACGAATAAGGTAAAAGTATCGTTTGCTGTTGGTTGTAATGTTTGAAATTCATAGTTAATTATCTGTAAATCAATAACTAAA
>DAIDMK010000116.1 GCA_027449025.1 Lutibacter sp.
TTCTGTTTCAACAACTGCCTTTAGTTTTATGTCATAACTATTTTCCGTATTTTTTTGCTGTAAATAGGGAAGTGGTGTCTTTTCCTGTTTTGGCCCTTGACATTTAAAAGGTTCCAGAGCATCCATTGTAATAATCCATGGCGACATACTTGAAGCAAAACTTTTTCCTAAAAACGGTCCAAGCGGTGCATATTCCCATTTTTGGATGTCACGGGCGCTCCAGTCGTTAAATAATACCATTCCGAAAATATATTCTGCTGCTTCATCAACAGAAACAGACTCTCCCAAATTATTGACATCAGTAGTTATGAAAGCCGTTTCAAGTTCCATATCCAATGCTTTTGATGGTTCAAACAAAGGTGTGGATTCACCGGCTGGTAATATTTGTCCGTACGGCCTGCGAATTTTTGTACCCGAAACCACAACAGATGATGAACGCCCATGATACCCGATAGGCATATGAAGCCAATTGGGCATCAATGCGTTTTCTGCACCTCTAAACATCAATCCAACATTGGTGGCGTGTTCTTTACTCGAATAGAAATCGGTATAATCACCAACGCTTATTGGCAACAACATTTCTACTTCATTAACGTCAAAAATAATCACCTCACGATGCGTTAGGTTGTCCCTTAAACTTGCGTTTTTTTCATCAAAAACATCCGCAATTCTATTTCTGACCAATCGCCAGGTTTTTCTCCCATCCGAAATGAAATCATTTAAGGAATCTTGCATAAACATATCATCAGTC
>DAIDMK010000117.1 GCA_027449025.1 Lutibacter sp.
TTATTGATGAGGGTTTAACCTTCACCACCTATTATGCAGACAGTGATGGAGATACTTTTGGGGATGCATCAGTGAGTGTAAGTGCTTGTAACGGAGCTCCAGCAGGATATGTGGCAGATAATACAGATTGTGACGATACAGATAGCACGGTTTATCCAACTTCGACACCTACACCTGTCAATTGTTGGGATAATTTTGTATTCGATGCAGGAACTTGTGCTTGGATAAATAATGGCACCCAACCAATTGAACCAGCAGTAGTCAATTGTTGGGATAATTTTGTGTTCAATACCGCCACTTGCGCTTGGGACAATACAGGTACACAACCAATTGAACCAGCAGTAGTGAACTGTTGGGATAATTTTGTATTCAACACAGCCACTTGCGCTTGGGAAAACACTGGAGTGCAAGCCGTACAGCCAACGAAAGTCAATTGTTGGGATAATTTTGTGTTCAACACAGCCACTTGCACTTGGAACAATATAGGTGCACAACCAACAGATCCAACAGAACTTGAATGTTGGGAAGTGGCAATCTTCAACAATACTACTTGTCTTTGGGAAGTGACTACCAGAAAAGCACCACAGTTATATTATGTGGACAGTGATCTTGATGGCTTTGGCTCAACCACTGAAGTTATGTTGTGTGAAACATCGGCGCCATTAGGTTATTCAACAAACAATATAGACTGTGACGACACTAATGAAAATATCAATCC
>DAIDMK010000118.1 GCA_027449025.1 Lutibacter sp.
GTATATATTGACCTGGTACTTTTGTACCTGCAGCAAGATTATTATTAATACGGCTGTCATTTGATATGGCAGGAGCATTCAAGTATTTATGAACAACACCATCAGGGAATTGCAAATAAAAAACAACAGCGAAGATGAAATACAGAGCGTGGCTTTAATAAATTCTTTAGGACAAACGGTTAGGACTTGGAATTCTAACTTAAACCTAAAAATCATTTCTTTGCCGGTAAACACCGCAACAGGAGTTTATATGGTTCAAATAATCACAAAAAACGGATCGGTGGTTCAAAAAGTAATTATTGAATAAAAGGCTTGCCTGTTGCCGCTAGGTTAAAGTTTTTAATTAAAAACGAATCAGGCTCCCTTTCCTTTGGAAAGGGCTGGGGATAGGAAAAATCACCCAACGGATTTTTCTATAAAAAATTGTATGGTTAATCATTAAAGTCTCGCAAATGAACATAAAAATAAAATAAACTACCTATCAAAAAGGACTGTCTACTCTTCTATTTTATTAATAATCAATCAATTAAAACAAATAAAAACCCTAATTTATTTTATTTATAAGTTTTTTTGATTAAATTTGGTATGAGATTATATGCTTATTTCATAATAGTTAATAAAAATATTAATCAACCCCATATACTTTACTATTGATTACTG
>DAIDMK010000119.1 GCA_027449025.1 Lutibacter sp.
TCTGCGGTTAACCCAGTGCTTAGAGAAGGAAACTCAGACAGACGTGCTGCTAAAGCAGTGAAAAGATTTGCACAGAAAAACCCACACAAACTTAGAGCGTTTGCTAGCGATTCAAAAGCGTATGTTGCACACATGGGCGGAAAAGGTGATTTCTTTGGAAATGAGAAATCAGTCACACTTGATAAAGACCAAAAAGTAACCATTGCACTCAACGGTAAAGAATTAAAGAGTATTGATGGTGTTGCAAGCGAAGTGCTTGACGGTACATTTATGTCAGTAGCTGCACTTAGAGCATTCTATAAGCAAACTATCGAAGAGGCAAAAGCAAAAGGGCTTATCTGGTCACTACACCTTAAAGCAACGATGATGAAAATCTCTGACCCAATCATGTTCGGTCACGCGTTTGAAATCTTTTTCGCAGATGTATTTGCAAAATATGCAGACACCTTTAAAGAAGTGGGTGTGAATCCAAACATGGGTATGTCAGATTTGGAGAAAAAAATCAAAGGTCACGCAAAAGAAGCTGAAATTAAAGCTGCGTTCCAAGCGGTGGTTGACAGTGATGCACCAAAAATCGCTATGGTTGATTCTGATAAAGGTCAAACAAACTTTAATGCCTCTAACGATGTCATCATCGA
>DAIDMK010000120.1 GCA_027449025.1 Lutibacter sp.
GAAAAGTGGGCTAATATTGTGAATGAAAGATTGAAAACGCTTTAAAAAACAAATTAAATAAAAAACATGAGGTCACTGGAAAAGTCATTTTAAGACTTAAATACTAATAAAAAGGGAGTAGAAGTGCAAGTTTATCTACTCCTTTTTTATGTCTTGTAATAGTTTAAAAG
This sequence comes from Lutibacter sp., assembly GCA_027449025.1. Lineage (GTDB taxonomy): Bacteria > Bacteroidota > Bacteroidia > Flavobacteriales > Flavobacteriaceae > Lutibacter. The sequence continues at coordinate 171 of DAIDMK010000120.1, forward strand.
CGTAATATGTATGCTGTTTCAATAAAAAATCTATTTAGTGAGTATAGTTCTGCTAATTTTTTTTTTAAATCTAAAACACAACTTAATACGCTTATGACTTAATAATTAACTGTAGTAATCTATTTTTTTTGGAAAATTTTCCGTGCAATGGTCACTTATCTTTTAAGATCAAAATCAGTTGGGAGGTCAATATAACCTGAATGAGAGGGTAGTATCACAGGAATATCCTAGAACAAGAAAAATCAGTCAACACTGAAAAGGGAAGTTATTTGTAAATAATGGTATAATCTCATATCAAATTCCCTTTCCTTTGGAAAAGCCTGCCTGCCTGTCTGGCAGGTAAACCTGCCGCGGTAGCGGTTGGGGATAGGAATCTAATCCGTTATAAAACTCCAAATTTGTCCAATAGTTTGTCCGCCTTGATCGTCTTTTACCACTACTTTCCAGTAATAAGTTGTTGTT
>DAIDMK010000121.1 GCA_027449025.1 Lutibacter sp.
AATTATTCAGTAGGAACAGGAGGGGCAGGAAGTTCTGGTGCCAACGGTACAGAGTCTTGGTTTATAAACAACACTACCTTAAAAGCTATTGGAGGAAGAGGTGCCGGATCTGCAATATCGGCTGGTAATTCTTGGGGGCTAGGTGCAACCGCTCCAAATACAGGAAATGTTGGGGGTACAATACAAAGTACTTATGGTGGCAGTGGCGGAAATGCTGGAAATAATTTCAGTGGTGGCGGTGGATCAAGTGGTGGATCATCCGCTAGTGGTAATGCTAGTGGAATGACTGGGGGAACTGCACCAACAGATGGTTATGCGGGTGTAAATGGAAGAAATAGCAATGGAGATGGTGCAAATGGAGAAATAGGTGCTGGTGGAGCTGGCGGAAGAACTTCATGGGGGTGGCCGCCGATATCGTTTTTCTGGGAAAAAGATGGAGGAGATGGAGGGGATGGTCAAATTAGAATCACCTACATATCATCTTTTCAAACGTATTGTTCACCTACTTTTACCTCTGGAGTAGAACCAATAACCAATGTTACTTTTGCAGGAATTAATAACACCACCCCAAATACACTTAGTGGTTCAATAATGTTATTAAATTGCT
>DAIDMK010000122.1 GCA_027449025.1 Lutibacter sp.
CAAAGCGGCAACAAAACCACTGGACATCCATCTGATGGTGCAAAACAACAGCTTTTTTGTCGAGTTGTTTGCCCCTTTGAAGCCTGAGTATATTTCTTTTCATATCGAAGAAGAGAAACATCCCCACAGGCTCATACAAAAGATTCGTTCACTTGGCATACGTCCGGCTATCACTCTCAATCCCCATACGCCTCCTGAAGCCATAGAGTTTTTGCTTGAAGATGTGGACATGGTACTGCTTATGTCGGTCAATCCGGGTTTTGGCGGACAAAGTTTTATTCCCTCAGTGATAGAAAAAACAAAACGCCTCAAAGCACTTATACAAAAAAGAAATCCAAACTGTCTCATTGAAGTTGACGGTGGCGTGAATGATGTCAATGTCAAAGAACTGGCAGCAGCCGGAGTCGACATTGTAGTAGCAGGTTCATTTGTCTACAAACATCCTCAAGGCATTAAAGCCGCTATTGCTGCATTGCAATAAAAAAGTAAAGATGATTTCAACTGAGCCAAATAGCGAAGCTTTAGCCAGAGGCATGAAGATGAGGCTCTGCCCTGTCTTAAGGAGAGCT
>DAIDMK010000123.1 GCA_027449025.1 Lutibacter sp.
ATTTACTCCTTCAAAAGAGTAACCTGCTAAATTTATGATTTCATTGATTGAACAATTTTGTAAAATAAAGTTTCTTAATCCTGTTGCAGAACCAATCATTAACCAAGCATTAGGAATGATAAGTCCAAAATTAGCAGCATCACGTATCAATTTTATTGTTTGCTCTATGAATAGTAGATATGTGTTAACTTGGTACTCAGCTGACACAAAATTTTTAGAATAATAATCTTTTAGTTCTTGCGTCATGTTATCTCTTGCGAAAACATAAGGCGGATTCCCAATCACCACATCAAAACCACCTTTATTAAAAATATGGGGAAATTCATGTTGCCAATTAAAAGCTTTATCTCCGGCAACTGCTTTACTGTCAATTAAACTGTTGCCACATTTAATATTGCTGCTTAAATCGTTTAGTTTGCGTTTTGGTTGTGCGGTGCGTAACCATAATGAGAGTTTTGCTATTTCTACAGATTCTTCATTTAAATCTACGCCATAAATGTTATTTTCCAAAATGGTATTTTCAATGAAATCATAAATTTAGCAGGTTACTCTTTTGAAGGAGTAAAT
>DAIDMK010000124.1 GCA_027449025.1 Lutibacter sp.
ATTCAATAATTTTTGATTAATTAAGTTTTCAACGGTGTCTTAAAAATCATATTGTCCGCAAGCACCCCAAAATCAACATTGATCTGTATTCTTAGCTTTACTATTATCCAAAATACTTTCTCGTTCTTTCAAAGCTAGCATATCTCTACTTATTTTAAGGTCAAGTACTTTAGCGTAATGTTGAGTTGTAGAAAGATTTGTATGCCCAAGCATCTTACTTACTGTTTCAATAGGAACCCCTCTTGATAGTGTTACTGTAGTTGCAAAAGTATGTCTGGCTAAATGGAACGTTAATGTCTTTTTAATTTTACACCCAACTGCAATTTCCTTTAGATAAGCATTTACTTTTTGATTACTTGCAACTGGAAGTAATTTGTTCATGTTCACTTTCTGGGGATAATCAGCATATTTATTTAGAATTTGTTGTGCCTCTGGTAAAATTGGGATACTACTAGGCGTATCGGTTTTAGTTCGTCTAATTTTTATCCACTTACTCCCATCTATCCCTAACAATATATCATCATGAGAAAGTTTTTGAACATCTATATAAGCT
>DAIDMK010000125.1 GCA_027449025.1 Lutibacter sp.
CGATGAGCATAAACGTCCAGACTTAACACCACTGCTTAAAGCCAGTGAATCCATCGGTAAAGTACTTAAAAAAGATGATATCGTCATCTATGAGTCTACTGTCTACCCTGGAGCAACAGAAGAGGACTGTGTGCCGGTACTTGAAAAATTCTCCGGCCTCAAATATATCTCTACCGAGACCATCAACCAATCACGAATCACGAATCACGAATCACCAGAAACCAACGGTTTCTACTGCGGCTACTCTCCTGAGCGTATCAATCCGGGTGACAAAGAACACACTGTCACCAAGATCCTCAAGGTCACTTCAGGTTCTACACCTGAGATAGGCAAAATCGTGGATGACCTTTATAAGAGCGTCATCACTGCGGGAACGCATCTGGCTCCTTCCATCAAGGTGGCTGAGGCAGCGAAGGTCATCGAAAACTCCCAAAGGGATATCAACATCGCATTTGTCAATGAACTTGCGATCATCTTCAACAAACTTGGTATCGACACCAATGCAGTGCTTGAAGCAGCAGGGACGAAGTGGAACTTC
>DAIDMK010000126.1 GCA_027449025.1 Lutibacter sp.
TCCAAAGCAAAAGCCAAACTTCGTTATATCAAGATTAATTTTGTTAAGAATTTGGAAAAATACCTAGAGCAAGAAGCTATTTTAGGGGAGAGAAACAGTTATAGCAAAACCGATACAGAGGCCACCTTTATGCGTATGAAGGAGGACCACATGAAGAACGGGCAACTCAAACCGGCTTACAACACCCAAATATCAACCGAAAATCAAATCATAGTTCATTATACCATCCACCAAAATCCAACTGACACCAAAACTTTAAAACCACATTTAGAAAACTTTGAACAAAGCTTTGGGGAAGAAGTGCTTAAAAAAATGGAAGAAATAACTGCAGATGCTGGTTATGGGAGTGAAGAAAACTACGATTATCTAGAACAGAAAGATCTCACGGCTTACGTGAAATACAATACTTTTGATAAAGAGCAAGACAAAAATTATCAGAAAAAACACAAGCCATTTAGCAAAGAAAATCTTTATTATAATCGAGAAGAGGATTTTTATGTATGTCCAATGGGACAAAGAATGCACAAAACACATCA
>DAIDMK010000127.1 GCA_027449025.1 Lutibacter sp.
TTTGAACTTTTCTATTGCCTCTTCCCCTTCAAATTTAAGTTCGAAACTCCAACTCGTAAATATAGTCTTGCCTTTTCGTGAAGCAAATACAAATTTATATTCGTCGTTAAATCGTTTCGTAATTACAAAAGTTCCCATATAGCTACCCGGCCAAAACCGGTATCAATTTAATCATTGTACAAAAAACAAAAAAAAGCCTCTTCAATTGAAGAGGCTTTAGTACTCAGAGCGGGACTTGAACCCGCACGAACATTGCTGTTCACTGGATTTTAAGTCCAGCGTGTCTACCAATTTCACCATCCGAGCATTATATGATGTTGGAGCGAAAAACGGGGCTCGAACCCGCGACCTCGACCTTGGCAAGGTCGCGCTCTACCAACTGAGCTATTTTCGCATTTTCAATTCTTAAAAAGAACTACGATACTTGTTCTGTATTGCGGATGCAAATTTAGCACATTAATTCAATTACACAAGCCTTTTTTAGAAAAAAATTACAGATAAAAGTTAATCTTCTGATAACGTAAACTTTAAAACC
>DAIDMK010000128.1 GCA_027449025.1 Lutibacter sp.
ATAAAAAAAGCGTATCGAAAAATGGCCAGAAAATACCATCCTGACCTAAATCCGAACGATAAAGAAGCTGAAAAAAAGTTCAAGGAAATCAATGAAGCCAATGAAGTATTGAGTCATGCCGAGAATCGAAAAAAATATGATGAATACGGAGAAAATTGGCAACATGCGGAACAATATGAAAGCGCAAAACAGCAACAGCAATACCAAAGAAGCAGCCAAGGCGGTGGATTTGGAGGATTTGGTGGTGGCGGAGATTATTCAGATTTTTTTGAATCTATGTTTGGAGGACGTTCTGCAAGAGGAGGTCGCCGAACTTCGCAATATAAAGGAGAAGATATTAGCGCTGAATTGCATCTTGATTTAAAAGACGTTTACACCACAAACAAACGAACCTTAACAATAAACGGCAAAAACATACGACTTACTATTCCAGCCGGAGTTGAAAATGGCCAACAAATAAAAATCAGCGGACAAGGTGGTGAAGGAATTAACGGCGGACCAAAAGGGGATTTATACCTCACTTTCACGATAGAAA
>DAIDMK010000129.1 GCA_027449025.1 Lutibacter sp.
ATGGTGGTCGCAGATAATAAAATCGAGGCCCCGGTTTTTTGCATCCTCAATTTTCTCAACAGCTTTTATACCGCAGTCAAGCGCAATTACAAGGGTGAATCCATTGTCGATGGCATAGTTGATACTTTGGGGAGAAATACCATAACCCTCGCTGTAGCGGTCGGGAATGTAATATTCAATTTGTTCTATCCGTGGTTTAAGAAATGAATACATCATCGCTACTGAAGTGGTGCCATCCACATCATAATCGCCATAAACAATCACTTTTTCCTGACTGGCAATGGCCTGCTCAACACGCGCCACGGCCAAATCCATATCTTTCATCAGAAACGGGTCAAGCAAATCGCTTAGCCGCGGCCTGAAAAATGCTTTGGCTTCGTTAAAAGTTCTGATGCCACGTTGTACTAACAAACGTGCTATTATCATGTTTACATTCAGCGCAGCCGAAAGGTGTTTCACCTCATTTGTATCGCCTTGTTTTTTCAGATTCCAGATTTTATCCATTTCAGTTTTTACTCATACAGAAGTT
>DAIDMK010000130.1 GCA_027449025.1 Lutibacter sp.
GATATTTTATATTTCTCAAATAGCTTTTTCCAAGCAAGATCGTTTTTTGAATGTTTGTCGGTTTGTACTAGTTCAAATTTAAGCATAAATTTTATGAGGTGTTGGCAACTGGCTTTTATTCAATTCGTTCAATCTTTATCGGATTTTGTCGAGAATCAAAAACATCATTAATTTCAATTCGTTTTTCGCTCTTATTTATCCAATAAATTATTTTGTAATTTTTGTAAACTAAATATCTGAATTCATTTGGTCTATCAATTAGCAATTCCTCAATCTGACCAATCTCAGGCTGCTTTTTTAGTTTTAAAGTTTCTTTTGCAATTCCTATAGTCAAACTCTTAGCAACTTTTAAACTTGCCTTTTCTTTGTAGTATTCGAAAATTTTTTGAAGTTCTTTTTTAGAAAAATCAGTCCAGTAAATTTTTAGCTCCATTTGTCAATCTCCGATTTTTAGTCGCACAAATCTTATAAAATACCGTTGGCAACAAGCGGATTTGAAATCCTAAGATAAATTTAACTATGAATT
>DAIDMK010000131.1 GCA_027449025.1 Lutibacter sp.
GCAGAAGCTCGGCTGGTTCAAATCCGGTTTTCCCAACTTATGGATCCGATTTTAGCATCGGCGCAAAAATGACATTTCCTTACTCTTTGGTTGAAACAAAAGATTATTCAAACATTGAACTTGCCGAAAAATACAAATGGTTAGAGTATTACAAAGCGAGTTTCAAAGGAAAATGGTACACCGCATTAACAAAAGATTTGGTTATTATGTCGAATGCCGAGTTTGGTTTCTTGGGAAATTACAATAAAAAATTAGGCGATTCGCCATTTGAAAGATATTTTGTAGGTGGAGACGGAATGGCTTCTTACCAATTAGACGGAAGGGAAACCATTGCTTTAAGAGGTTATGAAAACGGACGGTTGTCAACAATAGACGGCGGTACCGTTTACAATAAATTCCAGATGGAATTGAGATATCCCATCACTTTAAAACCTTCAGCATCTATTTATGTTTTAGGATTTTTAGAAGCCGGTAATTCTTATGAAGGATTTAAAAACTTCAACCCATTTGTGTTGAAACGCT
>DAIDMK010000132.1 GCA_027449025.1 Lutibacter sp.
AATAGCGTGGGCTTTAGCATTGTGTCCCACTCCAAGAATTATTATTAAATAGGTGGAGAATCCAAACGCAATGGCACCAAAGAAAGCCTTCAGAGGATCAATTTTTAGCACCAATAATAAGCCATAAAAACCTAAGAAATACAAAAACAAATAATCGGCTGGGCGAGGTAAAAAACGTAATACATCATCCAAAGCACCGATGTAATCGTGAGGGTATTTAGCTCCTAATTGATAGGTTGGCATTCCGCCAAAAGCAGAATTCGTCCAATACGGCTCAATATGAGTAGCAGCTCTAAAATCATTTTGCTCTTTTGCCATTCCGGTATATTGTACAATATCCGATTGGAAGATTTGTTTTCTTTGTAAAACGGGATAAAAATAAATCAGCGAAATCAGAACAAAACCAATAATGGCAAGCAAATGAGGATAGAACGTATGTAGTTTTTTCAAAGTTGAAATAGTTTGGTTAGAATATGAAAAAGTGGGTTTGAGGCAAATTTAATCTATTTCTTCGTAATCCAC
>DAIDMK010000133.1 GCA_027449025.1 Lutibacter sp.
GCGGCAACTAAACCTCTGGACATCCATCTGATGGTGCAAAACAACAGCTTTTTTGTCGAGTTGTTTGCCCCTTTAAAGCCTGAGTATATTTCCTTTCATATCGAAGAAGAGAAACATCCCCATAGACTCATACAAAAGATCCGTTCACTGGGCATACGTCCGGCTATCACCCTCAATCCCCATACACCCCCTGAAGCCATAGAGTTTCTACTTGAAGATGTGGACATGGTACTGCTTATGTCTGTCAATCCGGGTTTTGGCGGACAAAGTTTTATTCCCTCAGTGATAGAAAAAGCCAAACGCCTCAAAGCACTCATAGAAAAAAGAAATCCAAACTGTCTGATTGAAGTTGACGGTGGTGTGAATGATGTCAATGTCAAAGAACTGGCAGCAGCCGGAGTTGACATTGTTGTAGCGGGTTCATTTGTCTATAAACATCCTCAAGGCATTAAAGCCGCTATTGCTGCATTGCAATAAAAGAGTAAAGATGATTTTAACTGAGCCAGCAAG
>DAIDMK010000134.1 GCA_027449025.1 Lutibacter sp.
GATAAATTGAAAGGTTTACGGAGTAATTTCCTGTATTCTCAAAACAATAAAAAATACAAAGCATATCAAGATGTTTCTTTGACCAAGATAATAGCTCTTTAAATCCCTTTGTAGTGTTTGAAAATAAACGGTGCACACCTTTTTTATGTATATAAGCATCTATTGTTAATTTTGATACATCAATACCGATTACATCTACATAATTTTTCATATTTTTATAATTAAATTAATAATTGTTGCTATGACTATTACCTTTAATGGGTTCTAATAAACCTGGTATTCCAAGTGGTCCTAAGCAACCTAAGAGAGACAAGAGGACTAACACTTATAAAAGAGCTGTAAATCTAAAACTCGTTTTAGTTCTCCTCTTGTTTCTTAGTAAAGTTAATAAGCAATATTTTATATTGCTAAATAAAGAAACTCGTTGGCACAAATACGATTAAAATATGAAAAATAATAAATATTTCCTTTTTTCGTACGGAACCTTGCAATTAGAAAAAGTTCAAG
>DAIDMK010000135.1 GCA_027449025.1 Lutibacter sp.
ATCTCCCCAAGAATTATCATTATTAATACGAGCATCAGTAGATTGCGCTTTCACACCTGTGGTTCAATTACGTGTAGCATAACCACCAACATAGGCTTTTAAAATGTGTGAGTCTTTTTGCCCAAAATGATCCCAAAAATATAGGGCACCATTAAAAATATTTCCATTGGTATTTGTACCTCCATTTGCTGTACTTAAATTGTCTAAAATAAACAAGTTTGCATCTAAAGCTGACGGATAAGGATTTCCTATTAACCTATCCACATCACCTGTTGGATTGGCTGGCACATATCCAGTTCCCTTCACAAGCGGCAAGGTAAAATCACCATTATATGGCAATCCTTTAAAAACATAATTTTGAAAAGTTGTGCCAATTGCTGTGGCTCCTGAAGTACCTTTCATTGAATAACCTTCGCCTGGCTTTAGGCTTGTATTTTGATCAATTTTAATCCAAGAATTATAGTCATTGTCCTTTCCGTAAAATTTATACAACCAACGGGTACTTA
>DAIDMK010000136.1 GCA_027449025.1 Lutibacter sp.
CAAATGGAAATGAGTAAGCGCCCCTTTGAACAGATATATTCCGCTTCTGAGATGAACTTTATGCCAAATGAGGTTTTCTATCCCCCCTTCTTCGGAGGCTTCAAGTAAAAGCGGCATTAGCACATTGCTTATAGCATGGGAGGCTGTTCTGGCAAAACCTGAAGGGATATTCGGAACACAATAATGAATTACTCCATACTTCATGAAGATTGGCTGTTCGTGGCTTGTAATCTCAGAAGTTTCAAAACATCCGCCACTATCAATGCTAACGTCTATGATCACACTGCCAGGTCTCATATTGCTGACCATTTCTTCTGTTACCACCACCGGAGCTCTTCCACTATTGCTACGCAACGTTCCAACAGCAACTTCGCAGGTCTTTAGTTGTTTGGCCAGTATCTTAGGTTCCAGCACAGAAGTCCAGAGCCTGTGACCTATATTATCCTGCAATTGCTTGAGGCGATAGACACTATTGTCGAATACCTTTACTGATGCGCCAAGCGCC